>NZ_AP038333.1:2574705-2896544 GCF_047159385.1 Alteromonas sp. D210916BOD_24 | reverse complement strand
AGAGAAGTTAGGTTGGCTACGATTTGAAATACGCGGTGAACACGTCCGTGTGCGCTCCCCAGCCGCATCCATGCGGCTGGAGGGTTTCAAATCGTAACCAACCTCCTTCCCAAAAAATAGTAAACCCTGTTAACAGAAGTTAGCTGATTTAGGAAGTACTGAGTTGGGTGCGGGACCCTCAATTCGCATGGATGCGAATTGGGAGCCTACATGGATGTATTCACGGCGTGTCCTGCAACCGGCTCAGTTCTTCCCAGCTGAATCAGCTAGCTTCCGCTTCTAAGAAGTCCTTGGCGAAGCGCTGTAGTACACCGCCTGCGCTGTAAATAGATACTTCTTCAGCGGTATCTAAGCGACAGGTTACGGGCACTTCTAGTTGCTCGCCGTTTTTACGGTTTACTATTAGCGTAAGGGTTGCTAGTGGTGATGGTTCGCCGCTTACATCGTAAGTTTCCGTGCCGTCTAGCTCAAGCGTCTTTCGCGTTGTGCCTGGTTTAAACTCTAGCGGTAATACGCCCATACCAATTAAGTTAGTGCGGTGAATGCGCTCAAAGCCTTCAGCCACAATAACTTCAACACCTGCAAGGCGTACACCTTTCGCTGCCCAGTCACGGGACGAACCCTGACCGTAGTCAGCGCCAGCAACGATAATTAGCGGCTGTCGGCGGTTCATGTAGGTTTCAATGGCTTCCCACATGCGCATAACCTTGCCTTCTGGCTCAACGCGAGCCAGTGAACCTTGCTTCACTTCACCGTTTTCTAGCACCATTTCATTGAACACTTTCGGGTTCGCAAGTGTGGCGCGCTGTGCGGTTAAGTGGTCTCCACGGTGTGTGGCATACGAGTTAAAGTCTTCTTCCGGTAAGCCCATTTTCGCCAGGTATTCACCTGCTGCACTGCTTGCCAAAATAGCGTTAGACGGTGACAGGTGATCGGTGGTGATGTTGTCACCCAAAATGGCCAGTGGGCGCATGCCCTTCATAGTGCGCTCTGCATCCATTGCGCCTTCCCAATAGGGCGGGCGGCGAATGTACGTGCTCATTTCACGCCAGTCGTAAAGCGGGTTGATGTCTTTACCGTAGTTCACACTTAAATCGAACATTGGCTCGTACACTTTTCTGAAATGCTCAGGTTTAACCGATTTGGCCACAATCGCATCAATCTCTTCGTCACTTGGCCAGATATCTTTAAGCGTCACTGGATTGCCGTCTTTGTCGATGCCTAGCACGTCTTTTTCAATATCAAAACGAATGGTACCAGCAATAGCATAAGCCACCACCAGTGGTGGTGATGCCAAAAAGGCTTGTTTAGCATAAGGGTGAATGCGGCCGTCGAAGTTACGGTTACCAGACAGTACCGCTGTAGAATAAAGATCGCGATCGATGATCTCTTGCTGGATTTTAGGGTCTAGTGCGCCACTCATGCCGTTACAGGTAGTACAGGCGAAGGCAACTACACCAAAACCTAACTCTTCCAACTCGCTCATTAAGTTGGCTTCTTCAAGATACAACTTAACCGCTTTAGAGCCAGGCGCTAATGAACTTTTTACCCAGGGCTTACGGGTTAATCCACGCGCATTGGCGTTTCTGGCAAGCAGGCCTGCCGCAATTACGTTGCGCGGGTTCGATGTGTTGGTACAGCTGGTGATAGCAGCAATGATCACCGCGCCATCAGGCATTTTACCTTCTTCTTGTGTCCACTTAGCAGCAATGCCACGGCTTTTAAGGTCGCTGGTGGGCAGGCGAGCATGTGGGTTTGAAGGGCCTGCCATGTTGCGACCAACAGAGGAAAGATCGAACGTAAGCACGCGCTCGTACTCGGCTGTTTTAAGATCATCAGCCCACAGTCCAGTATGTTTAGCGTATTGCTCGACTAAGGCAATCTGTTTTTCTTCGCGGCCTGTTAAACGCAAGTAGTCAATGGTTTGCTGGTCAATGTAGAACATCGCCGCAGTTGCACCGTATTCCGGTGTCATATTCGAAATAGTCGCGCGGTCGCCCAGCGTCAAGTGCGATGTACCTTCGCCATAGAATTCCAAATATGCAGAAACCACGCGTTCTTTTCGCAAAAACTCAGTAAGCGCTAACACAATGTCGGTAGCGGTAATACCTGGCTGAGGTTTACCGGTAAGCTCCACACCTACGATGTCTGGTAAACGCATGTAAGAGGCGCGGCCCAGCATAACGCTTTCGGCTTCAAGGCCACCCACGCCCACAGCAATAACGCCAAGTGCATCAACGTGCGGCGTGTGGCTGTCGGTACCGACCAGGGTATCAGGGAAGGCGACGCCGTCCCGCGCTTGAATAACCGGTGACATACGCTCCAGATTAATTTGGTGCATAATGCCGTTACCCGGGGGGATAACATCCACGTTCTTAAATGCTGTTTTCGTCCAGTTTATGAAGTGGAAACGGTCGTCGTTACGTCTGTCTTCAATAGCGCGGTTTTTTTCAAAGGCATCTTTTTCAAACCCAGCGTGTTCAACGGCTAATGAGTGATCCACAATAAGTTGAGTGGGCACAACTGGGTTAACTTTTGCCGGATCGCCACCTTTTGCTGCAATAGCATCGCGAAGACCCGCTAAGTCAACAAGAGCCGTTTGACCCAAGATATCGTGACACACCACGCGCGCAGGAAACCACGGAAAGTCCAAGTCGCGTTTGCGATAAATAAGCTGTTTAAGCGAGTCTGTAAGCATGTCAGGGGCGCATTTGCGTACCAAATTTTCAGCCAATACACGTGAGGTGTAAGGCAGCTTGGCGTAGGCCCCCGGCTCAATAGCATCTACCGCTTCACGGGTATCGAAAAAATCGATACCTGCATTCGGAAGCGGTTTACGGTAATCAATATTCATAAAACCTCAACCTTAGCCTTATGCGCGTTCACTAATAGCAGGCACTGGACGAAGCTCTTCACCAGTATACTCCGCCGATGGGCGAATAATACGGTTGTCAGCGCGCTGTTCCATTACGTGTGCCGCCCAACCTGTTAGGCGAGACATGACAAAGATTGGTGTGAATAGGGGGGTAGGAATACCCATAAAGTTATATGCAGAGGCATGGAAGAAATCAGCATTACAGAAAAGCTTTTTCTCGCGCCACATCACTTCTTCACAGCGAACAGACACAGGGTAAAGCACTTTATCACCCACATCAGCCGCCAGTTTTTCTGACCATTGCTTGATGATTTCGTTACGTGGGTCAGACTCAGAGTAGATTGCGTGACCAAAGCCCATAATTTTCTCTTTACGCGCTAGCATGCCCATCATTTTCTCTTCGGCGTCGTCAGCAGAGGTGAAGCCTTCAATCATTTCCATGGCCGCCTCGTTTGCGCCACCGTGAAGCGGGCCGCGCAGTGAACCGATAGCACCGGTTACACAAGAATGCATATCAGATAAGGTTGAAGCACAAACGCGTGCAGTAAAGGTAGACGCGTTAAATTCATGCTCTGCATAAAGAATGAGTGATACATGCATGACTTGCTCGTGAAGTTCACGTGGCTTTTCGCCGTGAAGCATGTGAAGGAAGTGACCACCAATTGAATCGTCATCGGTTTCAACATCTACACGTACACCGTCGTGCGAGAAGCGATACCAGTAGCAGATAATACTTGGGAAGCATGCCAACATACGGTCGGTGACATCTTGTTGTTGGTCAAAGCTGGTTTCCATTTCAAGATTGCCAAGCATAGAGCAACCCGTGCGAAGTACGTCCATCGGGTGGGCGTTTTTAGGAATGCGCTCAAGCACTTCTTTTAGTGCTTTAGGAAGACCACGCATACTGCGAAGTTTTGTTTTATAAGCATCAAGCTCAGACTGGTTTGGCAGCTTACCCTTAAGAATGAGGTACGCCACTTCTTCAAATTGACAGTTTTGCGCTAAGTCTTTTACGTCGTAACCACGATACGTTAAACCAGAACCTGATTTACCCACGGTTGATAATGCTGTTTTGCCTGCAACTTGGCCGCGTAAACCCGCGCCACTTAACTGTTTAGCCATCTTGTTGTCTCCGGTCTTATAAAATTTGTAAGGTACTTTTTTAAAAATTTAGAAATAAAAATTACATTGAACTCAGCAGGCGAGTGGGTGCGAGGCACCGAGAGAGTGGGGGCGGTGCACAGGGCGTTACCCCTTTGAGGCATGGATGCCGAAACGGAGCCCCCATGGATGGGTTCACGGCGTGGTAACGCCCTGTGTACCGTTCCAGCTTCAATGGTGCCTCGCACCTCACTCGCTTCCTGCTGTTTCGTATTCGTGTTAGTTCTTACCTTCGGCGAATAGAGCATCTAGTTTTTGCTCGTATTCGTGGTAGCCAAGGTAATCGTACAGTTCCATGCGTGTTTGCATACTGTCGACAACGGCTTTTTGATCGCCATTTTCAAGTATAGATTTGTACACCATTTCTGCCGCTTTATTCATCGCACGGAACGCACTTAGTGGGTAGAGCACCATGTCGGCGCCCCATTCACCAAGCTCTTCTTTGTTCCATAGTTCGGTTTTGCCAAATTCTGTGATGTTAGCGAGAATAGGTACATCTAGGGCTTCAGCGAATGCACGATAGTGGGCTTCGGTTTGTACGGCTTCGGCAAAAATACCGTCGGCACCTGCTGCAACGTAGGCTTTAGCACGCTCAATGGCTTTTTCTAGGCCTTCTTGTGCAAAGGCGTCGGTACGCGCCATAATGAAGAAGTCAGGATCAGTTCTGGCATCTACTGCTGCTTTAATGCGATCGACCATTTCTTCTGTGCTCACAATTTCTTTGTTGGGACGGTGACCACAGCGTTTTTGCGCCACTTGGTCTTCCATATGAACCGCCGCAGCCCCTGCTTTTTCCATATCGCGAATAGTTTTGGCAATGTTAAATGCGCCGCCCCAGCCAGTATCAATGTCTACCATAAGCGGCAGGTCACAGGCGCTGGTAATGCGTTGTACGTCAGCAATGACGTCATTAAGTGAGGTCATACCTAAATCTGGTAGCCCGTAAGAGGCATTCGCTACGCCGCCACCTGACAGGTAAATAGCTTGGTGGCCAATGGCTTTTGCCATCATGGCAGTATAGGCATTAATAGTGCCGACAATTTGTAGAGGTTTGTTGTTCTCT
Organism: Alteromonas sp. D210916BOD_24; assembly: GCF_047159385.1. Taxonomy (GTDB): domain Bacteria; phylum Pseudomonadota; class Gammaproteobacteria; order Enterobacterales; family Alteromonadaceae; genus Alteromonas. The sequence goes on along the minus strand of NZ_AP038333.1, from coordinate 2,891,445 downwards.
AACGCGATTCTGAATTTCTTTCCTGCACTCATGATAATCACTCGCTTAATTGAAAGTAGGGTAGAGGTGAATTGGGGGTGAAGAAGTCGTCGCAGTGTTAACCATGATTAAGCTTCTTCTCGATATTATTTTTTGAATAAAGAATATGGCGTCTCATTAGCATTTCTGCCAGTTCTTCGTCACGATTGGCAATGGCGTTAACTATGTGTCTGTGCTCATCAAATGCAGTACTTACCCGTGGGCCTGCCATACCTAACTGAACGCGGTACATACGTACCAAATGGTACAAACCGTCAATCAGTACGCTAATTAAATGATCGTTCTTGCTGCCAGTTACAATTCTATAGTGAAAGTCTACATCGCCGGCTTCTTGATAATAGCTGTGGCTGTCTTTCACTTTATCGAAGTGACTGTCCAGTAATGCCTGCATATCGGCAATGTCTTCATCTGTCATATACCGTGCGGCTAAGCGTGCAGCCATACCTTCCAGTGCTTCACGGACTTGATAAAGTTGAATTAGTCCCTCAGGTGAGAGCGCAACAACCCTCGCACCTACGTTGGCTTTGCGTTCAACAAGATGACACGTTGCTAAACGGTTTATCGCCTCGCGAATAACTGCGCGGCTGACTTCATACTTTGTCGACAGTTCCGTTTCACTGAGCTTGCTGCCCGCTGGAATGACGCCCTCCACAATATCTTTTCTTAATTTAAAGAAAGTTTTGTCTGCACTGGTAATCGCTTGTTCGCTTGTAATGAGCACGTGAAAATCTAAATTAATTGCTAATGTCGACAATGTAGGCTTTTTTGAGGTTTAATTCAAATCTTTTGGGGTTAATTGTCGACAAAGTGAGGCATTTAGTAAAAAAAATAGGATTGGAACCCTCAAACTTCACCGTTTTCTGGTGAGACGCGTTCAAGCCACCACCAGTCAAATTGACGTAATAGGCAATTTTAAAATATTTAAGTTTTGTGTGAAATTCGTCCAATTGGTCAGGTGTTGTTAGAAAAACTTTACACACATATCCTTTTGATGAGGGTTTGCGTAAATTGTTGAATATTATATTAAATATTTTGTTTTAGTTGTGTGTTTGATGAGAGGGTAGGGTTAACCAACTAGTCTATTTTTAAATACTCAATTTAGTAAAAATTTAATATTCACTTTCCAATTAAGACAACTGTCGGTATCATATCTTTCCAGTCTTCAAGCCCAAGCGCAGTATCATGAGATTTTGAGGACTGGAATGGGCACTTCCACCATAAAAGGGAGTATCTCTGAAAGTAAGTGTGTAATGTTTTATTACAACTTACTTTTTTATTGCCCGCCATCCAGTATTTGCATTTCTACGATGTTCCCCTCTACTCAGTGAGTTTGGGCTTTCAAGGTTCCAAAGAAGAGCTTGAAGCAACCCATAATAAATCAGTTTTTTGACACCTAACACTCACGCAAAGGGGTTATACCATGAACACCACTACTGACGTGTCTAAGACACTCGCCAGTAAGCTTTCGCCTGTCGCATTGGCTGTAGCGATGACCGTACCAGCAATGTCTACTACTGCCATTGCTCAAGAAGTTGAAGCATCTGAAGAACAAAAATTCGAAGCGATAACGGTAACCGCGACAAAACGCCCTCAAGTTATCTATGAAGTGCCTATTGCATTGAGCGCTTTTGACGGCGACAAACTGGCTGAGCAGGGCATTACTGATCTCACTGACGTGGGCAAGTTTGTTCCTAATCTAAATGTGACCGGTTTTTCCGCTGGCCATACGTCTTCTGTTAACCCGTTTATCCGCGGTATTGGTCTTCAGGATCACCTTATCACTACCGATCCTGGCGTAAGCGTATACGTTGATGGCGTCTACCTAGGTCGTCAGGTTGGCCAGAACTGGAGTTTGAACAATATTGAACGTATTGAAGTACTTCGCGGTCCACAGGGTACGTTATACGGTCGTAACTCTATCGGCGGTGCAATCAACATTATCACCAAAGAGCCAGATCAAGGTGACGTGACGAAGATTAATACCGAGTTTGGTACACGTGGTCGCGTTAAAGCTGACCTCTTTGTTAATCACGGCTTGTCTGACACTGTTGCGTTTAACATGAATCTGTCATTCAACAAGCGCGATGGCCTTGGTGAGTTCATTAATGTGCCTAACGCTGAATATGATGTGGGCGAGACAGAAGATATGTCTGGTCGCGTGTCAGTAAAATGGGAGCCATCGAATGATTTTAGAATGGTACTTACTGCAGATGCAAACAACGGTGACGGCGGTCTTCGCCCTTATACCGTACTAATCGATGAAGTGGGTTCTGCGCGTTATTTTGGTGGCGGTAATGGCCTAGGTGTAGAATTGCGCAATACTGACGTTATTCCAGCAGGCTATGATAGATACGACAATGCGACAGGTACAGAAGCGGTAACTGGCGTATCGAATGAAGCGCGTGGTCTTTCACTTACCACTGAGTGGGATATCAACGAAGATTACACAGCGAAAGTAGTTGCCAGCCAGCGTACGTCAAAGTACAAAGCGGGTCTTGATGACGACGGTACAATTTACTCGCTTGATCAGTTCCCTGAGCGCGGTGAAGCGGATCAAACCTCAATTGAGCTTCAATTGAACGGCTACATCAACGAACGCACTGACTTTGTTGCAGGGCTTTATTACTTCAACGAAGAAGGTAGCAACCGCCAGGGTGACGACTCTAGCTTTGACGGCGGAGCAAACCTATTAGCACTAGACCAGGAAACCACATCGAAAGCCGCGTATGTTAATGTTCGTCGTGAACTAACAGACGAGCTTAGTGTATCTGGTGGTCTTCGCTACACCAAAGATGAAAAAGACGCCTCGGCTAACGTATTTTCTGCATTGGGCACAATTTATGATGCCAATGAGTGGGATGAAGTAACGTGGGAACTCGCTACCAATTATACCTTTGAAAACGGCATGACAGGGTATGCCACTATTCAATCTGGGTATCAGTCAGGACAGTATCCTGCTCGTCCATACTGCCTAATTGGCGAGTTTTTTGGTGCAGGTGGCTTTGGTGACATTGACGGTGCACAAGCAGCAGTTCGCGCGAACAACTGCTTTACTGCTTCAGACAATATCACTGCTATCAACTATGAAGTGGGTGTTAAGGGTCGAATCAACGAATACCTTGATATGAGCGTTGCAGTATTTAACACCGAGTTTGAAGATTTACCTTATCAGGTTAGCCGAGTAAGTGAAGGTGGTTTTGACACCGCCAATTTGGTTGTTGAGCAAACCTCACGCGGTATTGAACTTGATACCACACTTAACTACGGCAACTTCAGTATGATGACCAGTGTGGGTTATATGGATGTTGACGTTGAAGAACAAGCCGGTTTCAACCCAGTAGCGCCGTTAACCCCTGACTTAACATTGGCGATTGGCCCACAGTACACCTTTGAGTTAGACGGTGGTGATTCAATTCGCGTGCGTGCGGATTACTCTTATCGTTCAGACATGTACGGCGAGCCTACCTCAGCGCCTGAGCGTATGACTAAACTTGATAGCCGCGAATTGGTTAATTTTGATATTGCTTACACCCCAGCAAATGACGCGTATACCGTAGCACTATACGGACGTAACATTTTTGACGAACGTTATGACAATGCCCGTCTAAATACAGGTGATTATATCCTTCAAATTCTAAGCAACGATGCGAGTGAATTTGGGGTGAGATTCTCAACAGAATTCTAAACAAGCTTTCAATACACGCTTAATGCTAAAGGCCGGTTTTTGTAAACCGGCTTTTTTTTGCTTGTTTTGTAAGCTCGATTAGCTTAGCTTTTAAATTTCCCCACCATCATTTAGTGGCATATTGGGTATTGAGTCCTCGCTCAGTGCTTTGTGTGTGGCGTGTGGGTATAGGTGAAAACTACTAGCCGTGACCTAGTAGGTTGGACATTGCAGAGTTATTCTTATGGAGTTGTGAAGTGGGACTGTTTACAGGCTTTAAAAAGTCAAAGTTAGAAAAAAAATTCAGGAAAAATGAGTGGGTTATTATCCAATCCATTCCTTTTTTACAATTTGAACAGCTAATTGTGGAACATGTTGATAGTGGCTGGGAAATTGAAGATGACTATGAACGCCTGAAGCCCGAGACTAAAAAATGGGAGTGTGAACTGCGCAAGGGAACCAGCATTTTGACCTGCATATGGATATCACAGCACCAAGGGTTGGTTTATGGTCCTGAAAGAGTACTTTCAAATCTCGCTGACAAACTCAATATAGCGTCTTCATCCAATTTAACCTACACGTGGTTTTAATGCCTGTCGGGTTAGTCAGTTCTAAACTGACAACTGATAGAGAAGGCTTAAAGCCAACCTTTTTGCTGTGCAATGCGCGCTGCATCTACTCGATTGGTGGCATCTAACTTGGCAATTGCTTCTGAGAGATAATTGCGTACTGTTCCTTCGGATAAAAATAGTGTTTTTGCAATGTCTTGGGTTTTAAGCCCGTCAGAGGCTAATTTGAGGGCTGACATCTCCTTTTGTGATAGTGGGTTGTTGTCATCCAAAGCCATTATTGCCAGTTCTGTGGATATGACTTTTTCTCCCTGGGTTATTTTGTGAAGCGCATCGATTAAATAATCACTATCTGACTCCTTCAACACAAAACCAGACACGCTGTTGTTTAGGGCACGCTTGATATAACCTGGTTTAGAAAAGGTGGTCATTAATACCATTTTTGACGCTATATTTTTCGCACAAACGTACTTCGCCAAATCGAGTCCCGATACCAATGGCATTTCAATATCACTGAGAATAATGGTTGGCGCGGTATGGCTTTCTAGGTATTCAATTGCCTCTTGCCCATTGCTACATTTGGCCGCAATGGATAAATCATCTTCAAGCGATAGCAACATGGCGATGGCATCTCTCACTAAAGATTGATCTTCTACAATAAGAATTGAAGTCGCTGATTTCATTGAGCGTCCTTTACCTGTTCTCTTTCTGGGATAGTCACGAGGAGAGTGATAAGAGGGTGATGCGTAAAATTGATATCGACCTCGGCGTTGATTGAAGCTGCGCGCTCACGAATTCCCGTTAACCCGTTGCCTTCTTTTATCATTGCAGCATTCTCAATTTTTCCATCATCTTGATAAGTTATCACCAATTTACCATCTGTTCGCGTTAGCGATAAGACGACGTTGTTGCCCTTTGAATAGCGCAGCGTATTGGTGGTAAGTTCTTTGATGATAAGTGCAAGCTGATTTTCTTGTGCGGGCGCTAAACCCCCTTGAATACTTTCATCAAAATAAATTGAAACTGAGAAACCGTTGTCTTCGAGCAGAGCCTGAACTTTGGCTATTTCATCGCCTAGGGAGAGTTGCTTAATATCTGATACAGCCAGGCGAATATCACTTAATAAAGACTGGGACAGATGAGCAAGGGCTTTCACTTCCCGGTGTGCCTCTTCAATTTTATTTTTGGCAATAAGTTTATCGGCCAATTGCGCTTTTAGTGAAATCGAGCTTAGCGCGTGACCTGCCACATCGTGTAAGTCGCGGCCAATGCGTTCCCGCTCAGTAATGGCTGACAATACACGTAATGTTTCAGCTTGCTTACTTTCTTTTAAGCTATAAAGCGTTTCTTTGCGTTCCATGACGCCAAAACCAAATAAAACAATACTGTTGAGCAGTGAAGCGTTTAGGAGAAAGTTGGAATCATCAAACATCGTAAAATGCATAGAAACGAGTAACAGCATCATGGCAGCAATGCTCGTTAAGCCGGTTTTTAACGGATTGTAGTAACCTACGATAAACGCAATAAAACCAATAATGGTGGCGCTACCTGGATTCTGAAAACTGCACGCGACAGAGAGCAGAAACATCAGTAGTAAATAGATAGGTAAAGATTTTACCGGCTGGTTTATGGCTTTGATATAAAGGGCTACAAAGCAAATATAGCCCAAACTTTGTAGTATCCATGTTTCAATAGGAAGAGGGCGTGAAATAATGAGTGGAACGAAGAAAAACAGTGAAAAAAATAAGCTACCAAGCGACCAGCGTTTTTTGCGTCCACTTGCCAAAAGCGGCATAACAGGCGCAGTACTTTCTTCATCCTTATAGGTGTGTGGCGCCATGCTCTTATTATGTTGTAAGCGACTATTGCTGTGCATTGAGAGTACTGCGTCCTTACTGAAATACAACGGCAGACTTGCTTGTGATAAGCAAAGTGCCTGAGATAATTAACATAATACCCAGCACGGCATAAATGTCGAAAGTTTGTTTCCAAAATACCACCGAAGCTGCGGTGATAAATGCAATACCCATACCCGACCATATGGCGTACGCGACCCCAATCCCCATGTTTTTTAAAACCATGGAAAACAGCATTCCAGACACCGCATAGAAAAAGATAGCGCCATATCCAAAGGTCCATTTTTCCCATCCGTTCGACATTTTCAGCAACATGGTAGCAGTAACTTCGGTAACAATAGCGATAGCTAAAAGTAAATAAGTCATAGTGTACCCCTCGTAATTTAAAGGAAATTAGTTAGGTTTGATTGCTTGAAAACGACGTTCAAGGGTAACTAAAGAAACAATGTAAACCGCTACAATCACCGCGGAAATTGCTTCAAGTCGTGCTTCTGGAAACAGGTACCACGCTGACACTATACCTAAGGTTCTTGTGATGGTGTGAAAATAGCCTACCCAGTGTTCGATAGCCCAAGATAGTGGCATCCACATTAAGCCTGTTAGAATACCGATACTCAAAGGTACGGTGGTGTGGTCGATTGCGGCAATGGGAAGCGCGATAGCAAACACCATCAAGCTCATGATCATGCCGACGAAGAAAAGACGGTCGAAATTGTTCTTGGTTGCCTTTTTAGCAAAGAAGCGTTCGCCGGTTAGGTATGACAGCCCTGCTCCTAAGTAGAAAATGGTGCCTGTGCCGATATACAACATCCATGTGATGGTAAACTCAGATACAAAAGGGGCGCTAACACCAAGCAGTATCCAGACGATGGTGCCAGCCAACGGCATAGCGATGAATCTATTTTGTTTAAATTCTTCACGCTGCTGCTCAAGGGAAAGCGTGATGTACTTTTCGCTGTACGTTGGAGTGTGATGTGAGACTTGTTCCATTTCGTTTACCCAATGTCGTCATGTCGATAGGTAAAGTATGCTAAAGCACTCGGCAATGCGTTAGTCACAAATGTCATCAATAGCATGTGACAATTGTCACCAGTTTTTACTGGTAGGGCCTAAACGCTTAAGCCCGTCGTGCTTTTTTTTCTTTTCGTTTATTTAAAACTGAATCGCCGTCTTCTTTTGACAGCATTAAGCTATCGCAAATACTTACAAGCGCTACGGCAGCCATAAACATCATAGATAGCGTGAAGGTTTGTAAGTTTGGCATATCAGCACTTTGGCCAAGAATGAATGACGCAGTGGCGATAGCGAGCGCTGACAGTGTGATGCCAAGGCCACGGTTCATTTGCATCAGAATTGCGCCTAGCGTGTTAGCGTCGCGCATTTTACTTGGGGGGACATCAGCGAAAGCAATGGTGTTTAGCAATGTGAGATGCATTGAGCGAGTTACACCATTGACAAAGAGGATAGTGGCAATAGCAAAAGACGAGGTAGTGTGGTTTATAAGTGCCAGTGCTACAAAGCCAAGCGCGATAAGCACGCCATTGACCACAAGTACACGCTTAAAGCCAAAGGTATTCATAATCCAGGTAGTAGCAGGCTTTATCGCTAAATTACCTGCAAAAAGCCACAGCAGCAACGAACCCGCTTCGACAGGTGAGTAACCCAGGCCAAGCTGTAACATAAGCGGGACCAAAAACGGTGCGCTGCCCAGTGCAATACGCACAACAGAGCCACCATAAACTGATAGCCTGAACGTTTGGTGCTGCATAGCGTCTAACGAAAATAGCGGATTTCTGGCCTTCTTAACATGCCTTATCGCTAACACCATAAGCGCGAAACCAAGCGCTATAATACCCAGAGGTTGAACAAGCTTGTCACTCGCGCTGGCAAAAAATTCGATGCCTGCCATAAAGAAGGCAAAGCCAATACCGGTCAGTAGAAAGCCTTTGATATCGAACTTTCCTACATCGCCTTTACTATTTATAAGAAGATATTGTGCAGCGACAATAGCAATAATCCCCAATGGAATATTCATGTAAAAAATCCACTGCCAACTAAAATGGGTCGCAATATAGCCGCCAAGTACAGGTCCGATCAAAGGCGCGCTTAACGCAGGCCAGGTTATGATAGCGACAGTTTTAACCAGTTTTTCTTTGGGTAAGTCTCGCAATACTACAAGTCGTCCGACGGGCACCATCATAGCGCCGCCTAATCCCTGTAAAATGCGCGATAGTGTAAACTCGATTAAGCTGGTGCTTAGGCCGCATAGGACGGAGGCGAAGGTAAATACAGCAATTGCGGCAATAAAGATGGTACGAGCACCAAATTTATCAGCGACATAACCGCTCAAGGGGATGAAAAGCGTCACCGCCACCAAATAGGCGGAAACGCCAATAGAAAGATGGGCTGCCGGTACATTAAAGTCACCCGCAATCACAGGCAGGGCAGTGGTGATAATCGTAGCATCTAAAATTTCCATAAAGAGCGCCCCAGCCACTAAAAGGGCCGTGGCGAACTCTTTATTGAACAATTTCAAAGGCTCTGATCACTCTGGCCACACCTGTGACATTACGTGCAATATCTACTGCCGCAGTGGACTCTACATTAGTGAGACGACCCATTAAAAATACTTCTGAGTCTTGTACAACGACTTTTACTTGCAGTGCAGGTACCCGTTCATCTGCGACGATTTTGGCTCTTACCTTTGACGCCAGCCAAATATCATTAGCCTGGGTACCAGCCCCGATGGGGTCACCAATGCGGATCTGATTGTGAATTTTTTTAAGATAACTCACTTTTTGAGCCCGGCTCACGGCTTCATCAATCAGCCCTTGATTCGGTGCTTGACCGGTGAGCAATGCTACTCCGTTGTACACATCGACCTGTAAGTTAGCCTGTTCTTTCAGCGTATCGCTCTTGGACCACTGATAGGAAACCCCTGTATCTGCATTTTGATCGTCTAATTGGGTGCCAACTGTACGGCGATCGTTGGCGACCTTAGCCGCTACTGCGCCAGCAGCGCCGACCGCTACCACACAGCCTTGTAGACTGAGTATCAACACTGCCAGTGTACTCAGTACCCCTAACTTTTTAGTGTTTAACGTCATAGTATCTACTGATTACTCGTCGTCGTGATCGGCGGGGAATAAGCTGTCGTCAATACACTCACACAAATTGTGAATGACTAACAAGTGCACTTCCTGAATACGTGCAGTGCGATTAGATGGTACGCGAATTTCCACATCGTGTTCACTTAAGAAGCCTGCCATTTCACCGCCATCCTTACCTGTTAAGGCAACAATAGTCATATCGCGAGAAAGCGCTGCTTCCATTGCGGCAATGACATTGCGGGAATTCCCACTGGTTGAAATGGCTAAAAGAATGTCTCCAGGTTGCCCCAATGCGCGTACTTGTTTGGCAAAAATTTCATCATAGCTGTAATCATTGGCAATAGATGTTAGCGTAGAGGTGTCAGTACTAAGTGCAATAGCGGGAAGGCTAGGGCGGTCTCGTTCATAACGATTAAGCATTTCTGAAGAGAAGTGTTGGGCATCGCCGGCAGAGCCACCATTACCACAGCTAAGTACTTTGTTGCCACGAATAAGGGCTTCTACCATCATATTCGCCGCTTTTTCTATAGACTCTGGCAGGATTTCAGAGGCGGCAATTTTTGTTTGGATGCTCTCTGTAAAATTCGCTTTAATTTGTTCAATCATACTTCTTTTCTCTTTAGGTGCAGGCGGCTGATTATGCATCTGAAGTGCTGCTGGTGGATGAACAATAGCACTCACTTACATGGGGACGTGCTTCCCTAAATACGCTGTAAACCCATTTGGGCACTCACCCCGTATCCTTACTACCGAGGAAAGGCGAGATTTCGCGCAACTCATCACTCTTAAAGTGCCTTGCTCATCCGCATCACGTGAATTGCTACATAAAAAACAACTCAGCCGATGTTTTTTAGCCATTGAAGGTGGTTTCCATCAATGGCGACGACGTCTATTCGTAACGGCGTCGTCGTTGAATTAAGGTTATTATCTAACAAATAGAATTCAAACGCAGCCTGAATTCTCTGAAGTTTTTTGGCTGTGACAAATTCAATTGCATTGCCGTACTGATTGCGCTTTCGATACTTTACCTCGACACATACGACGGTGTTTTGATCTTGCATCACCAAATCCAGTTCACCATATCGGGTGCGGTAGTTTCGACAACGAAGGGTAAGACCTTGTTCCACTAAATATTTACAGGCCTTATCTTCAGCTGCATTCCCTTGCAGTAGCGACATGTTTAGTTACTCCGATAGCATTTGTACCTGTTCATTGCGAATAATAGCTTGGGGTTGTTTCCTTACTACTTCACCAAACTCATTGACAGAAAGTGTACCGGTTAATCCCTCATGGGTGAGATACTGTAGGGTATTTAGCATGCCTAGTTGGGGCAAAAGTTGATAAGCATCATAGCCAAAAGCAAATAAGCGTTTTTGCATAGTGTTTTGATTTTGCCACGCCTTTTCTACTTCTTTCTCAAGGTGTTGCCAGTTATGCTGGGGCATTAACCAAGGCATATCGATGAAATGCACATTCTGCAGGTCTCGCCATTGGTTTTTTCCGCTGTCGTAATCCATGGACCGCGAGGTGGCGTAAACCGGTACTTGTTTACCATCATAGGGGTTCAGGCTTGCTTCAATGATAGGGTTAAGTAATTCAGTGTCCTGAGGAGAGGCAAATGCCACAATGGCGTCTATATCTCTGCGACTGCGGGGCATGTTATACACCTCATCATTGGTCATATACTCAATTTGGTTAATGCGCTCATTGCTTTGAGCAACATCGAGTGCTTGAGTAATGCCTTCTCTAAGAGAATTGCTGTCATTAAACGTCACCGAGGTGATATTGGTACGTTGTTTATTTTCGGCGTTGTTTAATCTTCGCCAGTGTGCTTTAAACGTAGTGTCCATTCGCTGATACAAACTGCTTTGAGCTGATATCACTATTGGGGCACGGTATCCTTTACTGAAAATAAATTCAGCCAATTGTTTGGCTTCGTCTTCCGGTGCCAAGCCGTAGTAATTGATCGCGGTAGTAAGTGATAGGCTCGCCATTTCACTCGGGAAGGAGCGGTTTACGGTGCCACTGTCTAAGGCAGCACTCTGTGCGAAAGAACTAGGGGCTTTCTGGTGACGTTGAGCTTCAGATGCCAAATCCTCTGGCCGATTCAAAGCCAATACATTAACGCCTACTGGTAGTGCTGGAATTAAGCTTTCAACCGTGTCTTTTAACAATGGGCCGATAATAAATTTTGTATTCCCTATTTGTTCAATAAGTTGCTCAGTATCACTTTCATTTGTATCAATAAAGCGAAGAGAAGGTAAGTGATGTTCATCTCGGCGCAGCTCTACGTCTTTGTAATACGCTGCCATGATACCATTTTTTACGACCTCTCCTGTGCGCCCCAATCGTCCCGACAGAGGTAATAACACAGCAATGTCGTTGGTACTCGCTTGAGTCAATTGCGTTGCCATTAATACTTCTTCAGGTAAGGTATGGCCAAGTAAATGAGCGCGATATACGTGCTGGAATTGGCGAAGGGTATCGGCTAATAACTCGGGAGATGAGGCGTTTTCTTCGGTGAGTTCCCGCAACGTAATAAAAGGTGACAGGGAGGTATAGTGCTTGCCTACGTTGACCAGTGTTGCGCTGGGTTGGGACGTTATCCATTGCCACACTTGTTCTACTTTTATTTCGTCCGGTGTTTGTGTCCTAAGCAAACTATCGGCAGCCGCTACCCAGTTTCCTTGTCGGGAGTATAGTTGAGTCTGAAGTTGTGCTTTTTGGTAGCCTACATCTCCTTCATTACTCACTTGGGCTAGCATGTCCAACAAGTCTTGTGGAGGGACATCCGTGCTGCTGGCATAGCTGGTAGCCATTAAAAGGGAATAGTGGGATTGATTGAAGGTCGAAAGACCACTTTCCTTTACTTCATATAAAATTTGTTGGGCAAGTAGCGGTTTCCCTTGTTGCAGATATAGATCCGCGGCTTGAAGCAAAAGCGCGTCTCGTTTGTCTTTGTCCCGTGACTGCGTCCACACTTTTTGGGCTTCTACTAGCAAATGTGCTGGTGTGAGTGTTTCATTTACAACCGTACTTTCTACAGGCGTAGGTGCTATCACTCTGTCATTAGACTGAGGTTTTGGTGTGCTACCACACCCGGTGAGAGTTAACACTGCAGCAATGGTCGACAGAGTAAAAAATTTTCCAGCTTGTCCAAAGTGACGCACAGTTTCATTCCTTTTACATCGTTATGGGTCAAGTTTATCTTAACCAGTATGAAAATCTACGCTTGCCAGCGAAATCTGGACTAATGGCGTGTTACACTATTTGCATAAATTTTTATTTTGACGATGCAACTAGCGACTTTCTATGACAGACACCGCCACCTTATATATTGTTCCTACCCCCATTGGCAATTTGGACGACATGAGCACTCGGGCTATAGATATCTTGAAAGGGGTTAGTTGGATAGCAGCCGAAGATACCCGACACAGTGCCAGGTTGCTACAACACTTTTCCATCGCCACCAGAACGTTGTCATTGCATGAACACAATGAAGATAAACGGACCGCCATGTTATGTGAACGCTTGAAAGGCGGTGAGTCAGTAGCGCTAATTAGTGACGCTGGCACGCCACTCATTAGCGATCCGGGTTTCATTCTTGTTCGTCGCTGTCGCGAGCAAGGGATCCCTGTGTCTGCCTTACCAGGTCCTTGTGCCGCAATAACAGCGCTGAGTGCTTCCGGGTTACCCACCGATAAATTTATTTTTGAAGGCTTTTTGCCAGTTAAAATGCAGGCGCGGGAAACGGCATTGGCAGAGCTTGTTGACAGAAGGTTCACTAGTGTATTTTACGAAGCACCTCGCCGTATAGTTGATACAGTCAATGCCATACACAAGGTATTGGGAGACAGAGCAATTGTGGTCGCAAAAGAACTCACTAAGACCTTTGAAACGTACGTAAGTGGCAGTGCGCAAGATGTTCTTGACTACCTTGAATCTGACGCTTCACATCAAAAAGGCGAGTTTGTAGTAATGATTGGGCCGGCCACTGTGAGTGAGCAAGATATTCCCGGGGATGCAATGGCATTGTTACAGACGCTGTGTGAGCACGTTCCGCTAAAAAAAGCGGCTGCAATAGTTGCAAGCCATTATGGATTGAAAAAAAATGCGTTGTACCAAGCTGGGCTAGAGTCGAAAGGTTAACTAGGAAACCGTATTTTCTTTCAAGGGAAAATGATCTGATACGTCTTTTATCAAATACTCAATAGTGACTATTAACGGAGCGACGATTGCTCATTATGGAGGCGTAAATGACGAAAACACTTATGATCGATATGTCTGATGGCAAATGGATGGTAGACGTATTTTCTCAAGCAAACGATTCCGGTGTGTACGATCTCATTTTTCCTAATACTTCTACACAAGTGTCGTTAAAGGAAAGTGAGTTGTATGGCTTTCGCTATAGTCTCAACGCGAAGCAAGGGACTGCTTTTCGAATTCTGCTAGATGACATTGTGCTGGCCGAAGGTGAAATTGACAAAACAGAAATGCTCACTGGAAATGGCGTCCTGTAAAATCTCCCTCTTCGTAAAAACGATGTATTGGTGAGGGGTGAGATAATAGGCCCTTATGAAAACCAGTTATCTGCACCTAACCACAACGTGCCCTTGCTTCTTTATTTTTTTCCGACCCAAAATCAGCCTTTAAGGTGATTCTTCCTCATTAATAAATTTCGTTTAAATATGACGTTATTTGGTTAAACCTCACTTGCCATTGATACCTTAATGCTTTGTGATTAAATTGTTAACACAATAATGAGGGGGTGCAATGAAACGAAGGGAACTACTTAAAAATTCGCTATCTGTGTCTGTGGGAAGCCTTGCACTGGGATTTGTACCTGGTGTTGTGAATGGGAAAACAGAAAGTCAAGCCAGCGATTTTGACGCTGGGCACAAAGTGCTGATGCGCAGGATAAGTGCGCTTATTATTCCCGAAACCCACACTAAAGGAGCTGTAGCGACACATAGCGACGTGACAGCTTTAGCGCTAGTACGTCAATGTAGTAATGCCGCTTTTTTCAATGCTATTCAGTTGATGTTTACATCGCTTGAAGACGCAGCTCAAATAGAATTTAGTCAACCTGCGTCTGTGCTAGATAACGCTCACCTCACTGACTTAGTCACACGGTTAGATCAAGGTCAATTGCCCTTTGACGCCGAATTAATGGATACCTTTCGAAAGCTCAAACAACTGATTGTAATGTGTTATTGCACATCCAAAGAAGGCGCAAACAATGAATTGGTGTATTTACCCGTCCCAGGCGGTTATACCGGTTCAGTTCCCTATTCTAGTGTTGGGGCGGCTTATAGCTCTAAAGCCTACTATTAACGATTGGAAATAAGATGTTAGAAAATATTTTAGTCGATCGCACTGATGAAGTCTTTGACGCCATTGTTGTGGGGTCTGGCATTACAGGTGGATGGGCAGCTAAAGAACTCACCAAACATGGATTAAAAACCTTGATGGTGGAACGAGGACCAATTGTTGAGCATAGAAAAGACTACATCACTGAAGGTAAACCACCTTGGGAGTATGAATTTCGCACTAAAGTGTTGCAAAGCGAAAAAGACGAACATTATCCAGTTCAACAACAATGTTACGCTTTTCACCAGGGCACTAAGCATTTTTTCGCTAAAGACAGTGAGTATCCATACCAGCATCCACCGCAAAAACCGTTTTCGTGGATTAGAGGTAATCAGCTAGGGGGGAAGTCGTTGCTGTGGCATCGCCAGTCCTATCGATGGAGTAAATTTGACTTTGAATCAAACAGTCAGGACGGTGAGGGTACCCCCTGGCCTATTGGCTATAAAGACTTGGAAAAATGGTATGACTATGTAGAAAAGTTTGTAGGTATTGCGGGCAGTCTTGAGGGACTTGAACACTTGCCAGATGGCATTTTTCAACCGCCATTTGAATTAACGGTTCCAGAAAAGCACTTTGCCCAAAAAATGTCTGAATCACACCCACACGCGCCGGTTATTATCAGTCGTTGTGCACATCTTACCGCACCTCAGAAAGTGCATACGGAACTTGGTCGGATTAGATGTATGGCACGAAATGAATGTCAAAAAGGATGCTCATTTGGTGCTTATTTTTCAACGCAAAGTGCTACTTTGCCTGCCGCCGTCAATACAGGGCAATTGAGGATCGCTCCAAATAGCATTGTAGATAGTCTGATTTATGACGAATCGAGCAAGAAAGTGAAAGGGGTCAGAGTCATCGATAGCCAAACCCTCAAGCAAAAAACATTTCAGGCAAAAATGGTCTTCTTGTGTGCATCCACACTCGGCAGCACTCAAGTTTTACTGAATAGTAAAAGTAAATCTTTTCCAACTGGACTTGCCAATAGTTCGGGTATGCTGGGTAAGCACTTAATGGATCACAACTACAATGCCATCGCCTGGGCAGATGTAGAAGGGTTTGAAGAAGAGTATTACAAAGGTCGTCGACCTGCGTCTTTTTATATCCCCAACATCCATTACGAGAAATCCAAATATCACAAAGCCTTTAAAAGGGGATATGCGTTTGCCGGTGCAGCTGCGCGTGAAGACTGGCAATCACTCGGCGCTTCAGAAGGACTTGGGCTCGCTTTCAAGGAAAAAATCAAACACGCTGGAGGCTGGAAAATATCCATGCAGGCGCAAGGCGAAATGCTACCTAGAGAAGAAAATCAGGTCGTGTTAAGTCACAACAAAAAAGACAAATGGGGAATACCTCAACTCGATATAAACTGCGAATGGTCTGCAAACGAAATCAATATGATGGAGCATGCCGCAGAGGTCGGACTGCAGTATTTTAAAGATGCGGGTTTTACCAATGTCGGTTCAAGGCCAACAAACGCCCCACCGGGACTTGCAATTCACGAAGTGGGTACGGCGCGTATGGGCGCAGATAGCAAGACATCGGTGCTCAATGCTTATAATCAATCGCATGATATTGATAACCTTTTTGTCACCGATGGGGCGTCATTTTGTTCGACAGGAGTGGTTAATCCCTCCATCACTTTTATGGCACTGACCGCCAGAGCTGTTGATTTTGCGGTATCTGAATACCGCCAAGGGAGAATTTAATATGCAAAAAACGGTGTTTCAAATACTGGTGGCGACCATACTATGGTCATGGGGCGTAATGGCACACAGTGCTTCAGTTGCTCAAGAAACTGCAGGTGAAGCTAAGATCAGTGTGCAGCTTTATTCAGTGCGACAAGACCTAGCGAATGATTTTAATGGCACTATAACAACCCTGTCGCAGTGGGGCATAGATGGGGTGGAATTTGCGGGGGATTTTGGGCCCTACAGCAATGATCCATTGGGTCTTAAAAGCTTCTTAAATGGGGTCGGTCTGGCAGTGAGCGGTGCCCATGTGTCATTTAATGCGTTAAAAGGCGATGCGTTTTCAAAAACCGTGGATTTTCACACTCAGTTGGGTACGCCATACTTGATTATTCCCTGGGATGAACGCGCCTTTTCTGCGACGCAAGTCAGTGAGGTGGTCAGTGATTTAAACCACATAGCCAAGCAACTGCAGGGTAGCGGCATTCAAGTGGGATTTCACAATCATTCACAAGAATTGGCGCCTTACAACGGCAGCACTTTTTGGGATTATATCGCTAAAAATACCCACGAAGATGTTGTTCTTCAACTCGATGTAGGTTGGGTTATTCATGCGCAGAAAGACCCACTTAAATTTATCACCAATTACCCATCTCGAATAAAAACGAGCCACTTTAAATCTGAGTTAGGCAGTGAGCCACATACTGCGCTATCACCTTTGATAGGCAAAGATGGCGTAGATTGGCGAGCCATTGCTGATGCAGGCTTTTCTGCCAATCAATTGTCCTGGATAGTGGTAGAACAGGAAGTTTACCCCAATGGCATGTCCCCCATGGCTTCCCTTGCTGTGTCGGTGGCAGGGACGAAACAAATGTTGACTGGCAGATAACACATGCATGAAATGGTGCCGTGACCTCTATACGCACAGGATGAGCATTTCACTGCTTACCCGCTCGTATAGATGTCACACGCCGTACTGACTGATTAATCGCAAACAGTGTCTAGTAAAGGGTTAAAACCGCCACCGATTTAGCGGGTAATGTGACCACTAGTTGCCCATCCGATTCTGCAAATGCCACTTTGCTAGGTACTACGACGTCTTGGTTACTAAAGGTATTGTGCGCATCAGTTGTTGCTGCCGTTAATAACTCCCCGTTGGCTTTTTGCCAAGGCCCATCAATTTTCACATCGATAGCGTCAGTTGGGTGGATATTGACCAACGACAAAATGGTATTTCCCTTTACCGTTTTAGCCGAAGATGCGCTTATCTGGGGGGCCTGAAGGTCACCTGCTGTGTAGTGGGGATTATCGCT
Source organism: Alteromonas sp. D210916BOD_24 (assembly GCF_047159385.1). Taxonomy (GTDB): domain Bacteria; phylum Pseudomonadota; class Gammaproteobacteria; order Enterobacterales; family Alteromonadaceae; genus Alteromonas. The sequence continues at coordinate 2,873,836 of NZ_AP038333.1, read as the reverse complement.
AAGTGCCAGTGGTAAATGAATGGCATTTTGGAACGGGCGGAACATCTTAAATGCATAGTAGGTGGGAGTTAACAGCATCTTTTCTTTATCTGTCAGTACCATTGCCTGTAGCACATTGACCATCTGCGCAATATTTGTCATGTGTACTCTATCAGCATATTTGTGAAAAATATTGAAATTAATTGCTGCTACCAAGGCGTCGCGTAAGGTATTTTGTTGATACAAAAAGCTGGGATTGTCTCCTTCTTCGGTGTCATACCACGTACCCCATTCATCGATATTGAACCCTACTTTTTTATCGGGATCGTAGCGATCCATAATCGCGCTGTTAGACTGAATAAATTGTTCTACCTTCATTGTGTTGACAAAAGTAGACAGCCATTCTTGTTCAGTAAAGCCCGTGGCGCTTCCCTTCTTATCCCAATTACCCGTGGGTAGGGTATAGTAGTGGTGACCAATCCCGCCCATTCGTAGACTCCAGGTTTGGGGGACTTTCTCCATCAACGTTTGTGTCCATTGTGTTTTGTCTTCATAGCCTCCACTGGCAATTAATTGTGGTCGGTTGTCGGCGGGCGTTTTTAAGAATGTTGCATAGTGTTTGTAAAGGTTTGCGTAGTAATCGGGTGTCATATTGCCACCGCATCCCCACGATTCATTTCCAATCGCAAAAAAATGGACTTTCCACGGCGCGTCTCTGCCGTTACGTCGGCGTAGTTGCGCTAGCGAAGAATCGCTGGGTGACGTCATGTATTCCAACCATTCGGCCATTTCCTGTGGTGTACCCGTGCCCAAGTTACCGTTGATATAGACATCAGCCTCCAGCATTTCAGCCAAAGCAAAAAATTCATGGGTACCAAACGCATTATTGTCGGTAACATTTCCCCAGGATGCATTCACTGTGACGGGGCGTTGTTCTCGTGGCCCAATCCCATTTCGCCAGTGATATTCATCCGCGAAACAGCCGCCAGGCCATCTAATAAGGGGAATTTGGAGTGCTTTAAATGCAGCAATTACGTCATTTCTAAAGCCATCAGTATTTGGAATAGCAGAATTTGGCCCTACCCAGATACCCTCATAAATGCCGCGACCTAAATGCTCTGCAAACTGGCCGTAGATGTTTTTATTTATAGTGGCACCAGGTTTCTCTGTATCAATTGTAATGGTGACAGCAGCCTGAGTGCAGAGGCAATAAAGCAAGCCGAATATGCTAACAAATACATGGCGAATGACGTTATTTTTCATTGTTTTTATACCCCAAAAAGGAATCTGTGTAGGCAAATGCGCTGGCAATAACCCTTTTTAGATTTATCACCTTAAGTGCCAAAGATAATTAAGAGGGAGCGAGGCTGCATAAAAATCATTGGTATCGGTGTATTCACTGAAATAGGGTGTAAGTCGCAAACAGGTTGTGACCAGTGTGCTAAAAATCTTATGAGAGAGGAACCTAAAGGCTGTTACGAATTCTTTTATTAATCTTGTTTTATTTATTCGATATCGGGTTTTATATCTTTGCATTGTACGAAATGGGCTTTTACAAAAGTTAATCCACTGATGGCATTGCGAGCGGGGGCAAGGGAAAAATGAAGCGTTTTAATGACGAGTTTAACAAATATTATCGCTTCCTTGAAAACGCAAAAGCTGCGTTTCCAAAGAAGCGACATTGAGGGTTAATGCCTAGTATGTATAGCGAGCCTGTACATACCACATACCACCATTAAAGCCGAATGGGCTAGCTTCAGAATAAAGCTGACCTAAGCTTCCTGCACTGGGGTTTTCATCTGGATATTCATCAAACAGGTTGTTTACACCCACTACAAGGTCTAAATTTTCTGTGTACGCATACTTGGCTTCCACATCAATAAGTACTGCTGCACCAATACCGTTTACACCGTTTCCAGTATCGTCCCAACCACCGTAGTAGTTTGCACGAACTAGGGTTCTAAGTGCGCCTTGTGTGTGTGTCCATGAAATATTACCGCGTAAGTTAGGCAGTAAGTCCTCTATGGCTGCCACACGCCCTGCGCCGATGGGGTTTAGTGTACCCACATCGTCAACCTCAGTCTCATTGTAGTTCGCAGCAAGCGTTATGCGAGAGTTACCTTCCCATAAATCAAAACTGTAGTTACCCACAATATCGATACCGCGAGTTGTAGTATCAAAACTGTTTGAGAAGAAGCGGAATTGAGATAGGTCATCTAAACCAATAAAGTCCTGACGGTCAATAATCCCTGATGCATCCAACTCGGTAAGTGCTTCAGACACTGTGGCATAGTTAGTACCGCCACCTTTGTAATTGAGTGCATCGAGGAAGTTGACGTTCGCACCAAGGGCAACGCGGTTTTCTAGCTCAATGTTATAGAAGTCCACGGTCCAATGCATATCTGCTACATCAACAGAAATACCAAACGAGAAGTTTACTGCTTCTTCTGGGCCTAGGTCTGGACGCCCATTACCTTGACTTTCTATATAATCAGCAGCCAGTTGTCCCGCAGCAGATGACAAAGGTAACGTACCTTGGTCAATCAAGACGCCGTTAACGTTTTGTGTGGTTACGTTAGTAATGTTGGCTTGCCCTGCCGTAGGAGCGTGAAAGCCCGTTGAATATGCACCACGAAGACGGAAGTCGTCAGTCACGTGGAAAATACCTGCGAGTTTAAAGTCTGTGGTATCACCAAATTCACTGAAATCTTCACGACGAAGTGCCGCTTGTAATGTCAGCTTTTCTGTAACGTCAGCTTCTAAGTCTACGTAGACAGCAGTACTGTCTTGCGATGCACTGGTTGAATTTGGAAAGCCACCAAAGCCATTCGAGCTAGACGAGAAACCTTGGCTAGCTAAAGGACCAAGCGCATAGGATGCTTCATCTCCGGCAAATAAGTCGAACTCTTCTTCGCGATATTCAGCACCAAATGCAATGTTGAGGTCTGAGGCCAAGCCAACGTCAATACCATATACAAAGTTAAGGTTGACTAAGGTTTCAGTTTGCTCCTGACCGCCAGGCACAAAATCACGCGGCGTATCAGGCCCCAATGAAGCGTTAATAGTGTTGCGAATAAAAAAGTCTGTTCGGTTAGAGCCGCGCTGTGCACTGAAGTCGTAACCTAAGCCATTTCCGATTTCCAGGTCACCACGCACACCCACAGTAAATGCCATATCTTCGTTGTCTCCACCAAAGCGGGGTACAAAACCAGTAGGAATGGTTTCTATAAACGAGAAGCAGTTGTCGTCAGCGAGCACTTGAGCCAAGAACGTAGGATCGGGATAAACGTTACCATCACCACCGATTGGAATACCGTCGATACAGCTACCCCCCACGCCAACGCCGTCTAGGTCGCCCACTAGTACTGAATGTACGCCATTAGGATCCGCCATGCCAGTTAGCGGATCGACCAGCGGACCTGCATAAACACCACCGCGTTGGCTGCCTTCAGTCACCGGGTTACGATAAAAGAAGCCACCGGTAACGGTGCGCTTTCCGTAGTTACCAAATAGGTAAAGCTCGGTTTTGTCGTTTAACTCATATGCAGAGTTGATGAAAAGCTTATAGTCGTCTTCAACGTCGGGTTGCCCCCAGTACTGCGGTACTTCGTTTGTATAGGTGTTGATAGTGGAAAAATCAGATTGACTGAGGTAGCCCGCATCGACCATTGCTGCTACATCGTTTCGTACGACTGAGCGCACAGTCCCTTCAACATCGCGGATTTCACCTGTGATATTGACAAAACCATCAGCACCTAACGAAAAACCTGCATTGGCTGAAATAGTGTAATTATCGCCGTCACCTTCATAGGTTGAACCATAATTTGCACGAAACTCAAATCCTTCGTCATTGTCGCGCAGCAAGAAGTTTAGTACGCCTGCTATAGCATCTGAACCATATTGAGATGACGCGCCATCACGAAGTACTTCTACTTGTTTAAGTGCTAATGAAGGAATGGCGGATATATCGACACCTTGTGCACCATCAGAAATACCACCGCCAAGGAAAGAAATGATTGAACCTCTATGCCTGCGTTTACCGTTGACCAGTACCAGCACGTTATCCGGTGATAAGCCACGCATATTTGCAGGGCGTACAATGGTTGCAGCATCACTGATAGGTTGTGTATTTACGTCAAAAGATGGGACGTTAGTACGCAACATATCTTGCACATCTGAAGAGGAGTTTTGTCGGAAATCATCGCCACTAATAACGTCTACCGGCACTGGAGAGTCTGCAGCAGAACGGTTAGACATTCGCGTACCAGTAACGATTATATTTTCTACATCTTCCGCTTTTTCTTCACTTTCTTGTGCGTAAACAGGCGCTGAAAGCACAGCGAAAAGGGGAATAGAACTAGCGATAATAGCCGAAGTGATTCGATTATATTTTTTCCTAGTTGGGTATTTATTGTTGTTCAATGTGTTTCTCCTTCAAGATTTGTTTTTAATGGCTCTTTTTATTTTTTATGATGCACATTAGTGCAGCTGAATTAAGATGATTTTCAAAATTAAAATCATCTTATTGGTGTTTATGTTGGAATAAATATCTCACTTAGTGAGGCATTGTGAAATAACTATCACTATTGGGTGTTATTTTACACTCTACTTTAGGATAATAGGTGTTAGGTGGTTTTGTCTAAAAAATAGTCTTTTTATCTGTGTGTAGCGTAGAGATTTAGCATGAAATCTGTTGTCAGAAAGTGATAAAAATCATGGAAATTCAAATTGATGATTCTGATATACAAAGTGGCCATTCGCTCAGCAAGGTTAAAAAATCAAAAAGGAGAGATGAATTTAATTTAATAAAGGAAAACCCTGTTTAAATCGACTTGATATATCGGGGCGTAGTAGAAATCGCTTCCTTCTCTGTTGTCAGGAAGCGAATGGGAAATGGTGTAGTGAAAATTTTATTAAAATGAAATGGTTGAAAAAAGCCCTGAATTTTAGCTCACGTCTATGACGCAATAAGCGGCTTAAGAAAGCCGCCCTTTAAAATCTTCATAGGTGAAGGTTCGCACTAGCTCAAAGTCGCCGTTTGAGCGTAAGATACCGATGGAAGGGTGTTCAACACCATTGAAGAATGTGGTTTTTACCATGGTGTAGTGCATCATATCTTCAAATTGTAATCGATCGCCCACTTTTAATGGTTCATCGAAAGAGTAGGTATCAATAACATCACCAGCTAAGCAAGAGTTCCCTCCCAACTTAACATCACAGGCTTTTTCTCCCGGCATGCCTGCGTGTAAAATTGCAGGGCGATAGGGCATCTCTAATACGTCTGGCATGTGTGCGGTGGCTGAGATATCCAAAATCGCGATGTCACCGTCGTTTTTGACCATATCCACCACCTCACAGATGAGTGGACCGGTTTGCCAGGCAACGGCAGATCCGGGCTCTAAAATCACATCAAGATGGGGGTAGCGTGCTTTAAAGGCTTGTAAGGTGCGAATGAGGTGGTCAACATCATAGCCTTCACGGGTCATTAGATGACCACCACCTAAATTGAGCCATTTCAGTTGGTCAAACCATTTCCCAAAGCGTTTTTCTATAGCGTGTAATGTGCGTTCAGTGGCAAAGGAGTCGCACTCACACAGGTTGTGGCAATGAAATCCTTCTATCCCTGTCAAATCCACGCCTTCTAACTCGCTTGCGCGAATACCTAAGCGAGAGCCGGGAGCCGCTGGATCGTAAAGTGGCGTATCAGCTTCTTGATGTTCAGGGTTAATTCGCAACCCCAAAGACACACCAGAAAGCGCTTCTTTATGGGTTTGCCATTGAGTAAGGCTATTGAACGACAAGTGATTCACCAACTCAGCTAACGCTTTGGCATCACTGGCTTTGTAGGCTGGAGAATAAGCATGAACTTCTTTACCCATTTCTGCTGCCAGTTTAGCTTCCCACACTGAACTTGCGGTAGCGCCTTGGAGGTATTGCTTGATAATGTCAAAGCATGACCACATTGAAAAGCCTTTCAGCGCAAGGATTATGCGTGCACCAGACTCATCTTGAACCCGTTTCATCAGTTCAAGGTTACGAATAAGTTTGGCTTCTTCCAAGACATAACAAGGAGAAGGAATATCAGTGCGTTGGGTTAAATCGGTCAATGGGAAAACGCTCCATATATAAAATAGTCAGGGTAGTGCTTTTCATTATTGCCTTTGCAAAGGTCGAAGGTCCACGATAAACAGGCAACAATGAAAAGGGCGCCTATATTAAGCGCCCTTGACAATGATTACTTAGTGAAAGGGCTGCTTTCACATTCGACGACGTGCCATGGCAGGCCGTGCTCATTAAGCATGTCCATGAATGGGTCTGGATCGAATTGTTCCATGTTCCATACACCCGCTTCTTTCCATGTACCGTTCAGCATAAGTGCTGCGCCGATCATGGCTGGCACACCAGTGGTATACGACACTGCTTGGGCACCCACTTCTTCATTACACTTGGCGTGATCACAGTTGTTATAGATAAAGATTGTCTTCTCTTTACCGTCTTTCATGCCGGTAATGTAAGTGCCGATACAGGTCATACCGCTATAGCCTTCAGCTAATGAGCCTGGGTTAGGGAGTACAGCCTTTAGGAACTCAAGAGGAACAATCTTCTGGCCTTGGAATTCCACTGGTTCGATGCTTGTCATACCAATGCCTTCTAAAACGCGAAGGTGGTTGAGGTACGCTTCACCAAATGTCATCCAGAAACGCGCACGCTTTAGAGTTGGGAAATGTTTAACCAGCGATTCCAGCTCTTCGTGGAACATTAAGTACGACGCGCGCACACCTATGTTCTGGTAGTCTAGATCTTCACGTACGCTAAGTGGATCGGTTTCTTTCCACTCGCCATTTTCCCAGAAACGACCGCGCTGGGTAATTTCTCGAATGTTGATTTCAGGGTTGAAGTTAGTCGCGAAAGCCTGGCCGTGATCGCCCCCGTTACAGTCAACGATATCAAGATAATGAATCTCGTCGAAGTAATGTTTAGCTGCATAAGCGGTATAAACGTTAGTTACACCCGGATCAAAACCACTGCCCAGAAGAGCCATAATACCGGCATCTTTAAACTTATCCTGGTAAGCCCACTGCCACGAGTATTCGAATTTTGCTTCGTCTTTCGGCTCGTAGTTTGCCGTATCGAGGTAGTCAGTATTTGTGGCAAGACAGGCATCCATAATTGGAAGGTCTTGATACGGCAACGCTAGGTTGATTACTAGGTCTGGTTTTACTTCGTTGATAAGTGCTTCAACTTCTTTTGCGTTGTCAGCATCAACAGCGAAAACACCCTTAACGCGATCTGCACCTACTTCTTGTTGTAGCGCTTCACACTTAGATACCGTGCGGCTTGCTAAGTAAATTTCGTCGAAATGTTGCGGTAAACGTGCACATTTTTTCACAGTTACCGACGCAACACCGCCAGCACCAATAATTAAAACGCGAGACATAATAACTAATCCCTAATTTTGCTAATGAATTTTGCGCTGAATGCTAGCAGACCAAGCTAATTTGGCAAGCAAAGACAGCACATGAGAGTACAAAAAATTTTAATCGTAACCACGAATATCAACGGTAACGTTTACGGCCTATCGGCCGGTTTGATACTCACCAAAAGGGTAGCCCCTTACAATATGATGATTTGTCGCAATGATTATTGCTATTAAGTGGCCATTCACCGGGTGCTGATTAGCGAGTAACGGTGTTGATTGGCGGAGAAATGACCACTTTACCATCTACTTTGTAATAGGGGTAGAGCAGAAGGTTTTCTTCATGACTGGGACATGCTGTCGCTACCGCAATGGCGTTAAGTGTTTTACTGTCTTGTGTATTGACGGTGGCAGCATAGACCAAAACACTGTAGCAATTGGTGTCTGTAGTCGTGTCGATTATTCGCCACTGAAGTTGTTCAATCAGTTGAGATTCCCTTTTTTTGCCTGTTGATTCATCAGAAAAAATACAGCCGACCCGCCCATTTTCATAGATGGCGGCAAAGGGATAAAATATGTCACAAACCGGAAGCATCAGCTCACATAATTTCAGTGACTTTGATACGAGGATGTTTAACGGCGTTGGCAATGTAACTGGACGATCGATCATGGCACGTCTCCTGTGAGTTAGCGTTGCTGGACACTTGCTAATACCTACGCTTTCGACGTCACATTAGATTAATCCTGAACAAAGAGATAGGGGTTTAGATCAAATTTAGACTAAATACCTAGACATAATGTGGCTTATTCAATCCTAGTCGCTCACAAGTAAATTTCACGCCTGGAATGCGCTTGATACACAACTGCTAGGTATTGTTCTTCAATTGTTGCTGATATTTAAGGGGAGTCGTGGAAAACCACTTTTTAAAAGCATGGGTGAAAGAGGATTGTTCCTGAAAGCCAAGTTCAAAGGCGGTATCGGCAATAGTATTTTGACGAAGTAATCTATCTAGACGGGATTTTCTTTCACTATCAAGCAATTGATGAAAACTACTACCCTGTTGTTTGAGCTTGCGCTGAAGTGTCCGTGGACTGATGAAGAGGGCTTCTGCAATGCGTTGTTGAGTAATATCTCTAAGGTTGCTTTTTGCTTTCAGCAAAACAACAACTTCATTTTTTATATCAACCGCACTACCTGGCTTACTTAACTCATTCTCTGATACCAGTGTTAACGCTTTATAGACAGAGTGATTTTCGCTGGTAAATGGAATCGTTAATAAAGCGTTGGGGAAATAAATACTGTTGGTAGGGGCCTTCGTTACAATCTCACAGGTAAACCAGCGCGTTAACTGTGTCAGCTCGTCAGGTGTAAGTGGAAAGGTAAAAGTCACCTGACTGGGTTTATAATTTTCACCCAAAATTCGGTTAACCGTTGCGACCCAAGCTGTCGTGTTGCGCAACACCATTTGTTTACTGTCTGTACTTTTAGGCTGCCAGGAGAGGCAAGTGAGTTCTTCTGAACGCGTCAGAGTTGTTATGCCAATATCTGCTACTAATCCATCAAATCTGATTAATGCATTTATTGCTTGCTCTAGATTCTCACAACTCTCAACAAGATAGCCCAGTACGCCATAGTCTTTGGGCTGAATTCTTTTTCCTAGTTCAAACCCAAAAAGAGGCTGTTGAGTAACTGTGGCGCTTGTATTGAGAAGTGCGATGTAGGCTTCCATGGGTACTCTAGCATCTCCTGAAGCTGGGAGAATCTGCATGAGTGCAAGATATTGATCTTCTTCTATATTTAGCCCATTGATATAACTCAATACACTTTGAATATATGCCGTGGATACAGATGCCATTGGTGTGTCGTAAAATAACAAAAACTATGTCGTATTAGCGCAAGATAAAGCAATAAAGTCAAATTACGCTACTACCAGCGCGTATATCAAAGTGTAACGCGCAGTAGGCAGTACTATATAAGGTGCATATGATTTCAGTTCACTATACAAAAAACCTTAAGGCCTCACCCGACACATTGATGAGGATAATGCTCGATCACGAAAATCTCGATAAACTTTTTAACGCATCCTTTAAGGTTGTAAAGTCAGAGGAGCCCGCAGAGCTCAAAGGTGGAGTGGGGTGTGTTCGTGAAGTAAAGATAATGGGGCTTCGTTTTTTCGAGGAGATTATTCGGGCAGACGCATCAGAAATTCGATATCGAGTGCTAAATGATTTTCCCGTAAAAGCCCATTTGGGTGTAATTCGTTTTCTTCCTGAAGAGCAATGGACTCAGGTTCATTATCACATTCGGTGTAAAGCACCTTGGTATTTGCCTTCTGGATTGCTGCGTCATGTGCTTATGAAGGATATAAAAAACTGTTTGGATAAGTTAGGAGCGTATTGTGATCCCCGTTGAGCTTATATTATTAGGGTTAAGTCCCATTTTCTTATTGTGCGTTTTCGTCGAGTTTAAAAAGGCACGACAGTTCTACAACATAAAAGACAGCCTAAATAATGCCGTACTCGCTTTACTCCACCAAGGTTCTGATGCGCTGGTACTCTTATTGTTGCTACCGGTTTTCAATTGGCTTCACCACTATGCACTGTGGAAAATTGAATTAACGGCGGCATCCTTGGTTGTCGGCTTTATTTTACAGGATTTCTTGTATTATTGGTTTCACCGCGCCTCGCATAATATTCATTGGTTTTGGGTCGCCCATGTGGTGCATCACAGCTCTACTCGTATGAATTTTACGACGGCGTTTCGTCAAAGCGTATTGTATCCCATCGTGGGGATGTGGTTGTTCTGGTTACCCATGATAATGATTGGTTTTTCGCCTACCGTCGTGTTTGCTATTGTAGCGATTAATTTAGCGTATCAATTTTTTGTTCACACGCAAACGGTGGGAAATCTAGGCTGGTTTGAGCATATCTTTAATACTCCAACTCATCATCGCATTCACCATGCGATCAATAAACCTTACATCGACAAAAACTACGCAGGAGTATTAATTATCTGGGACAAGTTATTTGGCACCTTCGCAGCAGAAGATAAGTCAATAACGATCAAATATGGCATTGTGGGGGAATTGCCTGACGATAACCCACTAAGTGCCAATTTTAAACAGGTGGGGGTTTTAGCTCAGCAATTACAAAGGGAGAAAAAACTTTCAGATAAACTCAGAGTTCTATTTGGTTATCCAAATTTGAGAAGTACATCGAGTTCACGTAATGTATAGAAAAATACAAATAAACATAAAAGCATCTGAAATAAAAACGTAAAGCATAGTGGGTTTACTCAAACGATAGACACGCTGGCAATCTGCGTTAAGTGATGAGTGCTTTTTGTGTCCTAAACATGAGTAGTAAATAGGATGATAGTTAAGTTGTTGTGTTGGGCTTGGCTAATAGTAACGTTATGGTATTCCACAACATGTGCCGCAATAACCTTTGTGACCGACACCGAAGGCATGTTTAATGTTATAGCTAATAAGCAACCTCCTCAGAATTTTCCTGAGGAGGTATATCATGCAGTGCTCTCTCAGTTAACCGTTGATACGTTGTTGTTTGCCCCCCACGAACGGGTGACTTCACTAATGAACGGTGATGTACCCATGTGCACGCCTTATCGGCTAAAAACACAAGATCGAGAAAAAGTGTATGTGTTTAGTCTTCCAACGGATATCTTTTTTAATCGACGTCTGTACCAACACAAAAGTAGCCAACCATTGGATGGAAGCTTCTTAAACAATCAAGGTGATATCGTCAATTTGGTAGACATGATGGCATCGTCATCTGACTACACTTTGTTAGTTGGCGCCGATCATTCCTATGGTGATTTTTTAGATAATATGATCGCCCAAATTCCACCCCATAGTTTATACACCAGACACGGTATAGATCCTTACACTTCAATGATACAAATGCTGTCTAAAGGCCGAATAGATTTTTATTTGTCTTATCCCAGTGTCATCAGAAGCGGACCTGTGGCAGAAAATGTACGTAGCTATGGCATTGCGGGAATGCCCAGTTATGAAGAAGGGCATTTGATGTGTAACGATTTAGCGGAAAGTCGTGCATTTCTGACCAAATTCAATGCAGCGCTTATCCATCTTTATCGTTCGGGAGCGTTTAGTGACATGGCTGAAAAATATATGTCGAACAGTGAAGGGCAACAGCTACAACGTATTGTTGCTGACATCTTGACGATGGCCGACTAAGCGAATATGTAATCTCACCTAAAAATAGTGGAGTCTTGCAGCGGACTTTGACACTGGGCGTGTTACGTCAGTATTGTACTACCTTGCCCCTTGTAATCCGCCAGTATGAAGAATGACAATCTGTGCCCCAGGTTCAAACGTGCTTTTCGCTAGCATGTCTTTCACTGCCCAAAATACCTTTCCTGAATAAACCGGCTCTATGGAAAATGGCATTGTTTCATTGAATTGCTGACAAAACTCTCGCAAAGCGTGCGGCACTTTCGCATAGCCTCCCATATGATATTCATGTTGAATATGCCAATTGTCGAGTGTGATGGGCAGTAAGTTTTCCACCAAACTTTCAAGATACCCTTCACCTTTTAGTACCCCTATCCCTATGGCGCTGGCGGGGTTTGGTTGTAGAGGAGAGGACAACGTTTGTGCATTCAGTGCAGCCGCAATACCCGCTAAGGTTGCGCCACTGGCAACTGGGGCAATGAGATGATCAACGTGAATATCGATTTCACGCACTAGCTCTGATACTCCTTCAAGCGCTATCTGTTGACTACCGCCTTCGGGAATAAGCAGTGCGTCGGGATACCGTTGCTGTAATTCACTTAAGTAATGACTGTCATGACGCTTTTTGTAGGTGTCTCTATCGACATAACAAATGCGTATTCCCCAGCGCATCAGATCGACAATCATGGGTGTGGGATTGGCGGTGTAGTTTCCACGAATAACGGCCGTCAACGGTATGTTAAGTTGATGGCATGCATAGCCTAGCGCGTGTAGGTGATTGGAATAACCGCCACCAAAACTGACGATTTCTCTGGGTATATCTCGTTTGAAAACCGGACTGAGTTTTCTCCATTTATTACCCGACATTACTGGATGGATGGCGTCATCGCGTTTTACATACAAGGAAACCTTTTCAGCGCCAGGCCAGTCGGGCTCAAAAGGAACTAGCGGAGAGGGTAGGGTTAGGGCATGGCGAAACACGTCTAAAGATTTCATTTCCTCAGCTATCGGATAATCTGATCAAATTTAACACTCGCAGAGTATAACCCTATAGCAATCGAATAAAAAATAATGCGGTCTACCGATACTCAGGTTTTTACAACTTCTATGGCGACAAAACTAACTTCATTTATGAGTAATAGCACTCACTTAGTATTGTTATGGGCGAACAGATTACTCTCTGTTTTACTCATCCAGATTCTGTGCTTTTTTCCAAGTTCTCATGCGTTTGCACAAGTATCTTCGGAAATTTCCGATCATGTACCTGAGGCTGAATTAGTGGGTCAGGGGATGTTTACTTATTATTTATGGGACGTTTACCTAGGTCAGTTGTATGCGCCCGCTGCTACTTATACAGGGCAAGCCCCCTTTGCTTTAAAATTGACTTATCAGCGTGATCTTAAGGGCAAAAAAATCGCTCAACGTTCAATAGAAGAAATGCAAAAGCAGCAGCCTTTATCGAGAGAAACGGCAACGCATTGGCTGGCACTTATGGAAACCTTATTTCCGGATGTGCAAAAGGGAGACAGTATCACTGGGGTAGCAACCAGAGATGGCACCACAGTCTTTTATTTTAATGGCGATGAAATTGACCGGGTTGAAGATGCGGGCTTTACCACTCGCTTTTTTGATATTTGGCTGGGTAGCAAAACGACAGAGCCTGTGTTTAAAGCTAAGTTACTTGGTGAAAATAGTCGATAATGGGAAGTAAACCTATGATGAAGCATGTGATTGCGCTATGCGTGTGGGTACTGCTGGTATTGAGTCTCTCTGGGTGCTCGGTTTCCGTAGATGGTGATGATTATTCTAACATCGCGCCGGTGTTCAATATTGAACAGTTCTTCGACGGTGATGTGAAAGCATGGGGGATTGTACAGAATCGTTCAGGGAAAGTGGTTCAACGCTTCAAAGTGAATATCAAAGGAAAGTACACTGGCAACGTACTCACACTGGATGAAACTTTTGAATATGGTGTGGGTGAAGGTCCGCTATCGCGAACATGGAAAATAGAAAAGCGCGCCAACAACAGTTACATCGGTAGTGCCAATGATATTGAAGGGCCTGCTTTAGGAACAAGTTACGGCAACGCGTTTAATTTTCACTATGAAATGGATTTGCCAGTAGACAACACAACGTACTCAGTGACATTCGATGATTGGTTTTGGGCCTTTGATGAACACACCATGATGAACCGTTCTTATATTCGTAAGTTCGGCGTGGTTGTAGCAGAAGTGACAATATTTATGCAAAATCAAACGCCGTCGCGATAGTCATTCACATAATGTTTCACATTTGAAACCTCGCAATTTTAAACGCATATTACAGGTGAGCTACTTTTTGAGTTCGTGTAAAGTGCCCGCTTATTAATGAATTTCTCGTATTTTTCCTATAAGGAGTCTTCATGAAAGTTGCACTGATGATGGAGAACAGCCAGGCTGCTAAGAACCCCATTATTCTTAATGAACTGGAATCTGTCGCCAAGGTTCATGGGCACGATGTTTACAATGTGGGAATGGACAGTGAAAATGATCATCATCTAACTTATGTCCATTTGGGGATCATGAGTGGCATTTTGCTCAATGCGAAAGCGGTTGATTTCGTTTTTTCAGGTTGTGGTACCGGACAGGGAGCCATGATGTCGTTAAATGCACACCCTGGTGTGTTTTGTGGGTATTGTATTGACCCTTCTGATGCCTTCTTATTCAACCAAGTGAATAATGGCAACGCGTTAGCGTTACCTTTTGCTAAAGGATTTGGATGGGGAGCCGAGCTCAATGCCCGATACATTTTTGAAAAGGCGTTAACGGGTGAACGAGGTGCCGGATACCCAATAGAGCGCAAAGAGCCGCAAGTTAGAAACGCGGGGATCCTCGCTGATCTTAAAAGTGCATTGGCACCTGAAAGTTATGTAGATTCGCTGAAAAAACTAGATCAGGCGCTTGTTAAAGTGGCCGTATCAGGTGAGCGATTCCAGCAGTGCCTGTTTGAACAGGGTAAAGACGAAGCCATAAAGGCTTACGTGAAATCGTTATTAGCTCACTAATTGCATATTAAACTCAGGGCATAGCATCATGTGATGCTATGCCCTGCTGCTTTGAGCAAAACTAAATACCACACCCAACCCCTTACCTCTTAACAAGGGGTCGTGTACATACCACAATGTACCTTCGTGCAGTTTGACAATGGCAGACACCAGTGACAGACCCAATCCGTTACCTTTAGTGCTTCTGCTTCCATCGGCGCGATAGAAACGACGTTCCAAATTTGCCAACTCGTGTTCGCCTACCCCCATTCCCGCGTCGTTTACAGCGATAACGATGCGTTGCTTAGTTGCAGTCAGTGCAACCACAACGGCACTGTTATCCGGTGAGTATTTTATTGCGTTATCTAAAACATTAGCGACAGCTTGAAACAGTAGGTTAGGATCCGCGTTCATCATGAGTGGTTGCAGTGCACTTGAAAGTGTAATACCTCGCTCTTCGGCAAGGGGTTGATAAAGCTCTACTACATCATTGACCAAAGCGGTGATATCAGTATTGCGAAAGCCTTCTTTTTTATTGGTGGTCTCTAATCCACTAATGCGAAGCAAACTATTAAACATATTCAGTAAGTTATCTGCTTCTTGAGTGGTTTCTTCACGCAATTCCTTATCATCTATCTTTTCTAGCGTATTTCTCAGGCGAGAGAGTGGGGTGCGCAGGTCGTGAGCAATACTGTCGGTGACCGATTTAATACTGTTGACAGAATTTTCAATAGTTTCGAGCATGTGATTAAATACAATAGCCAAACTACTTAAGTCATCCCAATTACTGTCGATTTCTAAACGGGTTTGTAGACTTCCCGTTTTAATTATTTTATCCGCGGTTTCAGACATGCGGTTTATGCGATTCACGACATACACGGCCACGGCAAAACTCACTGCACTTAATACGCTTAGAAGGACAATGACAATCCAACTTAAGGCTTTACTAAACCGTTGAGCAGCATACACATCTTCAATGTTTTGACCCACATATAAGTGGTGATCACCTAGCGCTACTTCTTGCATAAGTGCTTGAGGTAGAATTAAGGTTTGTGTTGAATCTAAAGGACGTAGACGAACTTCCACCAAATCCACAGAGGCTGTTTTAAAACGTTCAGTAATGGTGGGTATCGTTGCGATGTTGCCTGCTACTACTTTATCTCCTTTACTCAGGGCTATAAAGGTGCTCAATGGCATCGTGGCGGGCGAATCAGATATGTCTGTGGAAAAGTCGTCTGAGTTTATGGCCGCTATGACACCCTCGATGCCGAGTTCTTTATATAGCAAAGAAAGGGCTTTGACATTGGTGTGAACGGTCGTTTGTGACTGTGAAATAAACACATCGCTGTTGGCTAACCGCCAAAAATAGACAACAAGGGCAATAGCGATGAAAGCCAATGTGGTGAGCAGTGCGCCTACACGAAAACTGGAGCTTCGCGTGAAGTCGCGAATGGCTATCATGCAAGGCCATCCGCGATACGATACCCTGTACCCCTTACTGTTTCGATAAGTGGAACGTTAAATGCCTTATCGACTTTTTGCCGTAAACGGCTGATGTGTACATCGATCACATTGGTTTGGGGGTCAAAGTGATAGTTCCAAACCTGCTCTAATAGCATGCTGCGCGTCACGACTTTTCCTCTGTGCCTAAGTAAGCATTCCAGCAACTGGAATTCTTTCGACTGTAAGTCTATTTCCTGTTCACCGCGCAATACTTTTCGATTAACCAAGTCTAATGTTAAATCACCCACCTTGATGAGGGTTTTGTCCCCGCTTTCTTTATTGCGTCCGGCTAATCCCTCCACTCGGGCCAATAATTCTTCGAAGGCAAATGGCTTTGTCAGGTAATCGTTAGCACCACTGCGTAGTCCTTTTACTTTATCTTCTACCTGACTTTTTGCGCTTAGCATTAACACCGGGGTTGAGTTACCCGTTTCACGAAGCTTTTCCAATACAGAAAACCCGTCAATCTGAGGCAACATAACATCTAAAATAACGACATCTACGTCACGGGAGCTGGCTTCTTGTAAGCCTAAGGCTCCATCACTTACCGAAATACATTCATGCCCTTCGCCCAGTAGTCCATTTGCAATGTGCGCGGCAACTTTAGGATCATCTTCAACAAGTAGGACTTTCATTTTTACACTTCTTTTTTAGTAATCTTTCACAGGCCTGTTTACACTTTTCTGTCATACCATCACGGGGCGACCATTTCATTGTTGCAGGCAGCAAAAAAGCGCTGGCCGCTTTCGCTTTTTTACGTGTGTAGACTGTGGATTCGATCACTTTTTTGACTGATACACTTGTACAATTTACCTGCACCGATTGTTAGGGCACTATTCATTGTTGCGATCAAAGCGCATGCTCGAATTGTAAGGTGTGAAATATTGCACCTCTCCCCGCGCACATTTTTCCTGCACTTCGCGCCAATATTCAGCGGTCATAAGGTCGCCATGAAGTGACTTTAGGATATCTTTAAACTTTCTTTTCCCAACGATAAAGTGTTCAAACTGTTCGGGAAATACGTCGTTGGGTGCAACAGATAGTGTATCAATAGCATAAGGGTCGTCAGATTTCGGTAAGGTTCTGAAATTTCTCTCATGCATCAGACATATTTCATCATAGTCATAAAATATCACCCTACCATGGCGAGTAATACCAAAGTTCTTGTGCAACATATCGCCGGGGAAGATATTAGCCATCGCGATTTGCTTGATACACAATCCCAGTTCGTCAAGCGCTCGGGTAATTTTTTCTTCGTCTGTTTCCTGTTGAAGATATAGATTGAGCGGGGTCATCTTCCGCTCAATATACAAGTGTTTAATGATGAGTTCTGATTCAGTGAATTCTAAGCTTGATGCACACGTCTCACGTAATTCAGTGATCAATTCCGGCTCGATGCGAGCAAGGGGAAAGCGAAAATTCACATATTCGTGGGTGTCGGCCATACGCCCCACGCGATCCGACATCTTGACTAATTTGTAGCATTCTTTAACGTGGTCGCGGGTTATTTTTTTACTTTCTGCAAATTCGTCTTTAATTATTTTAAACACGACGCCATAAGACGGCAGGTGAAAAACCATCATCACCAAACCCCGTATTCCAGGAGCCGCTTCAAATTTATCGTCAGACGATTCCATGTGTTGCAAAAAGTTGCGATAGAAAACAGTTTTCCCGTGTTTGTAGTGGCCTAATGCCATATACAATTCGAAATGCTTTTTATTGGGCAATAGTTCTTGCAGGAATGCAGCTACTTCAGCTGGGTATTGCGTATCTGCCATAAAGTAACTGCGAGCGAAGCCGAATATAACACTTAAATCTTGTCGCTCAGTTAATAGCGCGTCTACAAACATATGTGGTTCATTATAATGACGCATGGCAATGACAAACGGCAAGGTTTCATCTGGCATACAGATCCGCCCAATTAGATAGGCCGCTTTGCCTCTAAAAAAAGTAGGTTTAAGAATTTCGACAGTGTGTACGCTGGCAAGTTGCTCTTTGGTTAATCGGGCACGTAGGGCAGTTTCGAGGTTTTGAAGATCCCGCTCGAAATTTTCAAACGGAATGTTGTAACGGTATATTTTAAATATCGATTCATACATTTCACGAACAGTGGTTGTCGTATCGAAACTGTTGATAACTTTTGCTCTGTCCTGACCGGGCAAAAAACAACGGCTGGGCAACACGAACATCATGTCATTGTCTATTTTTTTGTGTTTGAACAGGCGACCAATAACCGAGTTGTAAAAGGTTTCTGCCAGTTCAAATTGAGGGTGCCCTTCAAGTTGCAACCCAAACGTTTTCTTCAGTTCCTGCCAAAATACATCATCTTGTTGGTGTACTTCTGTCAGTTGATAGATTTCGGCGACTGCATCAGACAAGCTTTGCTCGTAAATAGTGATCCGCTCTTTAGATGCAAGCTGGGTCTCACGCCAATTCCCCTTTTCAAAGCGCTCTTGTGCTCCTCGCGTAATGCGTGTGAACCATCGATAACTTTTATCGAAGTGAGAGAGTATTTGATAGGCCACTTTTTTTATTAAGGCTTTATCTTGGCTAGTGGGTAATTCGTGCATAAGACTCATTCCTCGTTTACTTGACGTTATATCTATCACAAAAGCCTTGACAAGGAGAGGGGAGATTGACGCAAATCGCTAATAAGTACGCAAAATTGGGTGATTTTTTTTGTTTTCTTATACTAATGATTAATGTATTCTCATGATGGATTAGTAATCAATTTTGAGTTTGTTGTCGATGGGTTTTAATGTTCTAGTGTGTGATGACTCAGCACTTGCACGTAAAATGGCGAAAAACAATCTGCCAGACGGCTTTGCTGAAACAATTTATGAAGCGTCAAATGGGATGGACGCATTAGAAATATTGGCCCATCACAGGATTGATTTGGTCTTGTTAGATCTCACAATGCCGATACTCGGTGGACTTGATGTCCTCAGCGAAATAAAGCGTCGGCAGTTGGAAACTTTTGTGATAGTGGTGTCTGGCGATATTCAACCATTAATGCAAGAAAAAGTCATGGCGCTAGGCGCCTTGAGCTTTATCGAGAAGCCCATCAGAAAAGCCGTGCTTAAAACCATTTTGCACCGTTTCGGATTTATTTTACCCGATCCTCAGAAACGTGCGCTGGCAGTGTAAGCCCACTCGGCAAATCAATGTCACATCGAAGCGTCCGCATAGCTTAGCTTAATCGTTGGTAAGTTTTAGTATTATGGGGCTGGCCTGAACGACATACCTAATTGCGTATCATTCAACGTGTTGTAGTGGTTCAGCACCTGTTGCATAAATGCATACCAGGTCGCGTTGGGGTGCCAAATTCTCATCAAATCCTGCTTTGCGTCTGCTTCTTGCTCACCTAATATTGCAACGCGGTAAAGATAAGTAAAAGTGGCCCCGCGCCAATTGAGTTTGCAGTGGGTAAGTACTGTACCGTTTTCACTGTTAACTGTTTCCATATGGCTTGCGTAAGTTAAAAAGTTTGCTAAAGAGGGAGCGTCCCATTCTACAGGAATGTTGAGGTAGTTTAGTTCAAGTGTCGCTGTCGCTTGTTCTTCATCATTGCGATCGCCCGGCAGTAGGTCGATGACATGCGTGAGTCCTTGTGCTTTTAGGGCAACAAAATGACGAAGTTCAGGCAATCCCGAAGAATACATAGTGGACGTATTCTGTTGAAGGTTCTTCAATGATGAAAGTGTTTCCTTTACCGTCACTGAATTTGCCGGTTCCCCACCACCCTGACTGAGTGTCATATCAGCAAAAGTTTGAAACGGTGTGGCATTAGTTGTTGCGGCAACACAAAAGCTCAAGGTTAAAAATAAAATGTTAAGTCTAGTCGCCATGGCTTTTATCCTACCAATTGTTTTTTCCTCCTCAGTATACAAAACCTGACGGGATAATAAACAAGCAAAATACTGCGATAACTAGGTGATTGATTGCCCGTCTGTTGGGATTACTTGAAGCGCTTTAAAGCGGTAATTGGGGCAAATGAAAAAAGCCCGTGTTATTCAGAACACGGGCTTTTAATGGAAAGACCGGTACCGAGGAAGTTTACTTGTCCATGTGAACCACTGATCGAATACTTTCGCCTTTATGCATCAGGTCAAACGCGTCGTTGATCTCATCTAGGCTCATGGTGTGGGTGATAAATTCCTGAAGGCCGAAATCACCGTTGAGGTATTGTTCTACAATACCGGGTAATTCAGAGCGCCCCTTAACGCCACCAAATGCTGAGCCGCGCCATACGCGTCCGGTGACAAGTTGAAATGGACGGGTGGAAATTTCCTGACCTGCGCCTGCAACCCCAATGATCACCGATTCGCCCCAACCTTTGTGACAACACTCTAGTGCAGAGCGCATGACGTTTACGTTACCAATACATTCGAAAGAAAAATCAACGCCCCCATCGGTCATCTCTACAATCACCTCTTGAATGGGTTTATCAAAGTGATTGGGGTTGACTACATCGGTTGCGCCAAGTTGTTTAGCAAGGTCAAATTTACTTTCATTGATATCAATACCAATAATTCGTCCTGCACCTGCCATACGTGCACCGATAATGGCAGAAAGACCTATACCGCCCAAACCAAAAATGGCTACCGTATCGCCTTTTTGCACCTTGGCGGTATTGAGTACCGCACCCATGCCAGTAGTCACCCCGCAGCCTAATAGACATACTTCTTCAAGGGGAGCAGACTTATTCACTTTGGCAAGGGAAATTTCAGGTAATACTGTGTACTCAGAAAACGTAGAGCACCCCATGTAGTGATAAATAGGTTCTCCGTCTTTTGAGAAACGGCTGGTGCCGTCTGGCATAAGCCCTTTACCCTGAGTGGCACGCACAGTCTGGCAAAGGTTGGTTTTACCTGAGGTACAGAATTTACATTCACCACATTCGGCAGTGTACAACGGAATAACGTGGTCGCCGACTTCGACACTGGTTACACCTTCACCGACCATCTCGACAATTCCACCACCTTCATGGCCGAGAATAGAGGGAAATACGCCTTCAGGATCTTCGCCTGATAATGTAAAGGCATCAGTGTGACACACGCCTGTTGCAACAATTCGTACTAATACTTCGCCTTTTTTCGGTAGTTCCACATCTACCTCTTCCATTTTAAGTGGTTCGCCTGGGCCCCACGCTACAGCCGCTTTAGACTTAATGTGTGTTTGACCTTCCTGCAATGAATCTTTAAACGATGCCATGAACTGACTCCTTAGTCACAAATAGGTATGTGAATTGGTAATAGGCGGTAAGTATAGAAAAGGGATCATATTTGATAAATACACATTAAGTAATTCAGTATTTCATATTTGTAATAATTGGTGGTGCCGTTATTCTATAGAAAGCGGAGAATCAGGTTGAGAAGTTAACAATGAAGTATTTGGAAGGTGTAGCGGAATTTTGCGCGGTGGCTGAAGGGGGGAACTTCACTAGTGCAGCAGGTAAGCTTGATACCTCAGTCGCGCAAATAAGCCGCAAAGTGGCAAGCCTCGAAAAGTCCATCGGGGTTAAATTACTACACAGAACCACTCGCAGTGTATCTCTCACCGAAGCCGGTACACTGTATTTCCAAAAAGCGTGGCCGGCCCTTCGCGAACTTCACGATGCTCAGCTTGCAGTATCTGCACTGCAACAAACGCCCCAGGGACTGATAAAGCTGACTGCGCCTGTAGCGTTTGGTGAGGCCTTTATTGCCCCTTTACTCAATACCTTTATGAATTTGTACTCTGGCATTAGTGTTCATTGTGTGTTCTCCAACGACAAACTCGACATTGTTGAGCAAGGACTGGATTTGGCGATCCGCATTGGAAAATTACAAGATTCGACCTTAGTCGCTAAAAAATTAGCCACCCGACATGTATATGTTTGTGCTAGCCCCGCGTATATTGCGCAGTATGGTGTCCCGGAAACATTAGAGGAATTAACGTCCCACGCGTTATTGGTAGGCTCACAACCCCATTGGCGATTCGTTTCAGGTAACCGGATGCAATCTGTTGCGGTAAAAGGACGCGTGCGCTACAACAGCGGGAATGCCTTACGCAGTGCTGCTCTGGCTAATCTAGGTCTCACCCAATTACCCGGCTTTTATGTGCGAGAGGATTTAGCAAAAGGGGATTTGGTAGAAGTACTGGCAGATTACAAAGACAAACAAGACGCTATCTGGGCATTGTTTCCCTCAAATCGCAATGTCGCGCCAAAGATTAGGCTGCTGGTGGATTTTCTTGCGCAGCATCTAGTAGATGATCAATGAATATTCATTATCTGGTGAAGAAATTAATGCACAAGATGGGCTCGCATATCTCAATTCGAAATATTCTTACTGGAGTGTTTCACTTTTTGCAACACAGTGTGGTAAAAACTGAGGTTGACAGTTAGACGTCTATACGGCAAATTGCTTGTATGAAAAAGATTCTTCTTATTGGCACAACAACCATGTCGATTACCACCTTTATCAGGGCGGTCGCTGACTAGTGCAAGTAAGCAAAAGACAACGAAAGCCCGCCTAACCAAGAGCGGGCTTTTTTTTACTCACGTTTTAGCATGCGTAACCTTAAGGAGCAGCATATGAAAGTCTTAAAGTTTGGGGGTTCTTCTCTAGCCGATGCACCGCGTTACACACGCGTCATGGAAATTAGCACGGCGACCCACCAAACCGACGGTGCTGCGGTTGTACTCTCCGCCCCTAAAGGGGTAACGAACGCACTTTCACTGTTATGTGAACAAGCAGCCGCAGGTGAAGATTTCCTACCTCTGTTTCACAAACTTAATGACACAGTTTCAGGTATTGCGAACCACCTTCAACAATCATTGGATGATTTTGACCACGCTCGGGTAATCGATTTTATCGACAGTCACCTAAGTGTATTAAAGCAACACCTTGAAGGGATTAAGTTACTTGGCGTAGCGCCAGATAACGTGGCAGCCGGAATATTAAGTATTGGTGAGTACATTTCGGTGACTATTTTTAGCGCCATGTTGAGTGCCAAGGGCATCGCTAACCGCATTATTGACCCGGTAACCTATGTACTGGCTGAAGGTGATTATTTGGATAGCATCGCTGATGTGGCCTTAAGCAAAGCGCGTTTTTCAGATGTACCGACTGATGGCAGTGCGTTACTTGTTATGCCAGGCTTTGTGGCGGCTAATGAAAAAGGTGAAAAGGTCACATTGGGGCGTAACGGCTCTGATTATTCTGCGGCTATTTTAGCGGCGTGTATCGATGCCAGCTGCTGTGAAATCTGGACGGACGTAGACGGTGTTTATAACGCTGACCCTAATCAGGTAGAAGGCGCGGTACTGCTGGATAAATTAACTTATCAAGAAGCAATGGAGCTATCGTATTTTGGTGCGAAGGTGCTACATCCTAAAACCATTGGCCCAATTGCTCAGCACCACATTCCCTGTTTAATCCGCAATACCTTAAATCCTGCCGCACCGGGTACGCTTATTAGTAATGAGAAAAGCGAGAAGTGGACGTCCGTTAAAGGCATATCGCAACTTGATAATGTCACTATGTTTAATGTGGCAGGTCCCGGCCTTAAAGGCATGGTGGGAATGGCAAGTCGCGTATTCGAAGTCATGTCAAACGCGAATATTTCTATTAGCCTAATTACGCAATCATCTTCTGAGTATTCCATTAGCTTTTGTATTCAGAGTAAAGATGCCAGTCGTGCTTTAACGTTATTAGAAGATGCCTTTGCCCTTGAGTTACAAAATCAGTTGCTTGACCCCATCGAGGTGCGTCACGACCTGGCCATCGTGACCCTAGTGGGCGATGGTATGCGTCAAACGAAAGGGCTTGCTGCACGCTTCTTTAATTCACTGGCGCAAGCGCGAGTAAACAATGTGGCAATTGCCCAAGGATCGTCAGAGCGTTCAATATCTACTGTTATCGAAAGCAAACGGGCCAAGAAAGCCGTTAAGGTCATTCACCAGAATTTTTTCTCTGACCGCCATACCATTGACGTATTCCTAGTAGGGTGTGGCAATGTAGGAACTGAACTACTAGGGCAAATTGCAAAGCAGCAGCCAGCATTACTTAAACGCAATGTACAACTTCGCGTATACGGGATAGCGAACAGTCGAAAACTGTTGCTCAATAGTCAGGGCATTGATTTAAATAGTGACTGGAAAGCCGCCCTTGAGGCAGCCAGCGAAGGGTTTTGCGTAGAGCGACTGCATCAGTTCGCAAATGACAATAGTTTGGTTAACCCCGTCATTGTTGATTGTACCAGTCACGAAGCGATTGCACAGCAATACGTCGAGATGATGGAAAGTGGCTTCCATGTAGTCACGCCAAATAAAAAAGCCAATACCAGTGAAATGGCGTATTACCGCAAGTTGCGTAAGACGGCGCAATCTACTAACCGTCAGTATCTATACGAAACCACAGTGGGTGCAGGACTTCCCGTTATTGATAACCTACAAAAGCTGTTTACTGCCGGGGATGTATTGCATCGTTTCGAGGGTATATTGTCGGGAAGTTTGTCTTATGTATTTGGCAAGTTGGAAGAGGGCATGAGCCTGTCACAGGCAACCCAGACGGCGAAAGATAATGGCTTTACAGAGCCTGATCCAAGGGATGATTTAAGCGGCATGGACGTCGCGCGCAAGTTGTTGATTATGGCCCGTGAAGCAGACCTCGCGCTTGAGTTATCGGATATCGAAATTGAATCGGTATTGCCAGCGGGGTTTGCAGAAGACTGTTCAATTGACGAGTTTATGCGTCAATTACCAGAGCTTGATGCTGATTTTGTGCAAAAGGTTGAAAATGCCAAAGCACAAGGCAAAGTGTTGCGCTACATCGGCAGTATTGAAGACGGTAAATGCAAAGTGAGCATTCAGGCAGTGCCTGCTTCTAACCCGCTTTCTCAAGTGAAAGATGGCGAAAACGCATTGGCCATAAATAGCGATTACTACAACCCAATCCCTTATGTCATTCGTGGTTACGGGGCGGGTGGTACGGTAACGGCGGCGGGGGTCTTTGCCGATATCCTGCGTACTATGCCGTGGAAACAAATGGCGCATTAAGCGCACAAGCAGTAGGTAAAAAAGCGATGAAAGCATTACGGGCCTATGCGCCAGCATCAATTGGAAATGTCAGTCTAGGGTTTGATGTATTGGGCGCTGCACTTGCGCCAGTTAATGGAGCGAAGTTAGGGGATGAAGTAGACATCAGGCCTGCAGAGAGTTTCTCCCTTGACACTGTTGGCCCGTTTGCTCACAAACTCCCAGGGGATGTCGACAGCAATATCGTGACTAAGTGCTACCACCACTTTTGTAACGCGATGCAATTAGCAGGAAAAGCAATTAGCCCTGTGGCCTTAACATTACACAAAAACCTGCCTATCGGCAGTGGCTTAGGGTCAAGTGCCAGTTCTATCGTGGCAGCATTTGTGGCGCTCAATGCCTACTTCGACTCCCCGTTTGACCAAGACACTTTGCTGACCATGATGGGTGAGTTGGAAGGCCAAATTAGTGGCAGTATTCACTACGATAACGTGGCTCCTTGTTATTTGGGTGGGATGACATTGATGACAGGCGCACAATCGCCGGTTACGTTGTCTTTACCGTTAAATGAACAGTGGTACTACGCGATTTGTTATTCCGGAATTAGTGTGTCAACCGCGGCAGCCCGAGATATATTGCCTAAACAGATAGATATGGCCACTACACTTACTTTCGGACGCCAGCTCGGTGTGTTTGTACACGCACTGCACACAGGTGAGTTTGAACTTGCGGCATCGGTAATGACAGATGTTATTGCAGAGCCTTATCGCAAATCGCTGTTGCCCGGATTTGACGACGCTAGAGCGTTTAGTGAACAAGCTGGCGCCTTAGCTTTTGGTATTTCGGGATCGGGGCCGACAGTCTTTGCCGTGTGCTCATCTAAAGCACAGGCCGAACAAGTCGCTGCGTATTTGAATGACCATTATATTCAAAATGAAGATGGATTCAGTCACGTCTGCCAAGTGCCGCAACAAGGCGCAGTTGTTTCTACATTGTAAGCAAAAACTAAGTGCTAGAATAAGACGATAGGGTAGCGAGAGCTAATCAAAATAAATGAGAAGGTCGTAATAATAGGGCCTTTACGATAAAAGGTAACAACAAGTGGAATTGGTAAATTTAAAAGACTCATCGGACACAGCTAGTTTTGCTGAAGCAGTAAAGCGGGGTTTGGGCAAAAACCAGGGATTGTATTTTCCAGAACACATTCCTACTCTCGACAATATTGATGCGCTTTTGGAAAAACCATTTGTAGAACGCAGTATTGAAGTGTTGCGCGCGCTTATTGGTAACGAGCTCGATAACGGTGAACTTGAAGAGATCGTAAAGACAGCATTTACTTTTGGTGCACCTGTTGAGCAAGTAAATGACAATATTTACACACTTGAATTGTTCCACGGGCCGACACTCGCCTTTAAAGATTTTGGTGGTCGGTTTATGGCGCAAACCCTGTCGCGTATTAGCGAAGGTAAGCCTGTAACTATCCTCACCGCTACCTCTGGCGATACGGGAGCTGCTGTTGCGCATGCCTTCCATGGTATCGACAATATCAACGTGGTCATTCTGTTTCCAAAAGGAAAAATAAGTGCGCTACAAGAGAAGTTATTTACAACGCTAGGCGGGAACATTCATACCGTTGCTATTGAGTCAGACTTTGATGCATGCCAATCATTAGTCAAAACGGCCTTTGACGATCCCGATGTGCGCGAAGGGCTTCACTTAAATTCAGCGAATTCAATCAATATCAGTCGTTTGTTAGCGCAGGTGTGTTATTACTTTGAGGCAGTGAGTCAATTGCCCAAAGACAAGCGCAATCAAGTTGTGGTGTCAGTGCCTAGCGGTAATTTTGGGAATTTAACCGCAGGTATGATAGCCAAAGCGATGGGACTACCGATTAAGCGTTTTATCGCAGCGACTAACCTTAACGACACGGTTCCTCGTTACCTTAAAACAGGGCAGTGGGAGCCCAAGGCGACGGTGGCAACCATGTCCAACGCCATGGACGTAAGTCAGCCAAACAATTGGCCGCGAATTGAAGCACTAGTTGAACGTGGTTATATCGATAAGGCGTGTTTAAACGGTGAAATGGTGGATGAAGAATACACCCAACTTGCCATGCGTCAGCTTGCCCAGCAAGGCTATACCAGTGAGCCTCATGCAGCCATAGCCTATCGTGCTGTTAGTCACGATTTAGAAGACGGGGAAATTGGCCTATTTTTAGGTACAGCACACCCTGCTAAGTTCAGAGAGACAGTGGAAAACGTGCTTGGTAACCCGATTAGCTTGCCTAAAGCATTGGCTGATGTGGCTGGTGAAGATAGCTTGGCAGTGGACCTGCCGGCCTCTTATGCTGCGCTTAAACAGCATATGATGGCTATTCTAAAGGCATGATGTCAACGTGGTGACGTGGCAAGAAACATTACAAAAAGAAAAACAAAAGCCCTATTTTGAAGCGCTTTTAAAAAAAGTATCGCAACAACGTCAGGCGGGAAAAGTGATTTACCCGCCTGAAGAGGCGGTGTTCAATGCATTTACGTTAACACCACTTGAAAGCGTTAAGGTGGTGATATTAGGTCAAGATCCCTATCACGGTCCGGATCAAGCGCACGGGCTGTGTTTTTCAGTACTTCCGGGGGTAAAAATACCCCCGTCGTTGGTCAATATTTACAAAGAGCTTGCCAGTGATATCAGCGGGTTTGAAACCCCAAGTCACGGTAACTTAACCGCATGGGCAGAGCAAGGAGTCTTGCTACTCAATACAGTGCTAACGGTTGAGCAAGGTAAAGCACATAGCCATGCAAAATGGGGATGGGAGACGTTTACTGATAAAGTAATAGAGGTGATAAATACTTATCAGGAACAGGTGGTGTTCTTATTGTGGGGAAGTCATGCACAGAAAAAAGGACAACACATAGACCGCGACAAACATCGTGTTTTAGCGGCGCCTCATCCATCTCCACTGTCAGCGCATCGTGGATTTTTTGGGTGTAAACACTTTAGCCAGGCCAACGCCTATTTAATTGAAAAGGGCAAAGTACCTATTCAATGGCAGCTGTAGCTAAAACCGTTGTGAATTAGCAACTCGAACCAGAGCATTTACACTATTACTACTGGTCTAGGGTGTAAACACGATGGCGTAGAGTTTTGGCAAGACAAATAGTAAAAAGGCCGCCTGAGTTATCAGGCGGCCTTTTTTGTTATCTTTCCAGTGTCTCTAGCTCATACTCGAAACCACAATCGAGTTCGGCTAATTCTTTCTCTAATTTGTAGCGATCTTGCAGCGCTTCGATTTCTCTCCACTTACGTTTTTTGCTTTTGGTTTTTGCTGGGCTTGCTTCGATGTCTAACATGGCAAATAGATCTGATTTATCCACTGGGATCTCCTTTTTATACCACTACAACTAATACAGAGCTTGTTGTTAGAGTCTACTGGTTACTATACCTAATAGCCGAATAGGTTCTAAATTCCCTCTGTACAATTTTGTATCACAGCCGCCACTAAAATAAAATAGTTAAATTTACCTTTTATTAACAAAGTGTGACGTTATGATGACAACGGTAAGGAAGCGTCAGAGATGTCAGGAGCGTGAACTGAACTAATAAATAATTGAAAATTATATTTTTATTAAAAGTTTTTGTATTGGAACGGGGATCAAAAGTCGCTGTCGTTATTGTTTAATTACACCCGTACAAAAACGGCCGGGGGTAAGCCGGCCGTTCAGTTTATTATTGCACCAAAATGGGTAAGGTTACCTTACCTCATTATCCTTATTTTGGTGCATTCGCTGCTCTGAATTTAGCAATCAATTGTTGGGTAGAAGCGTCAAAATTATCTTTGCCAGCTTTGCCCTGAATGCCTTCAAGTACTTGGTTTCCCAGTACTTTACCTAATTCCACTCCCCACTGGTCGAAAGAATTTAGGTTCCAGATAACACCCTGAACGAATACCTTATGCTCATACATTGCAACCAACGCGCCAAGAATGTTAGGTGTAAGGCTATCGAACAAAAACGTATTGCTCGGCTTATTGCCTCGCATGGTTTTATGTGTGGCCAGGCGCGTGCGGGTTTCTTCATCTAAGCCTTTGTTTGCTAAATCGGCATAGCACGCTTCAAAGCTTTTACCTTGCATTAGCGCCTGAGTTTGGCCAAAACAATTTGACGCCAACATAGCGTGGTGGGTGTCGTCTTGGTTAGGCACATTTAACGGCAACATAAAGTCAGCAGGAATAACGCCGGAGCCTTGATGAATCAGTTGGTGGAAGCTGTGTTGACCATTGGTACCTTCACTTCCCCAAATGATAGGGCCGGTTGCATAATCAACGTGTTCGCCGTCCAACGTAACTGATTTACCGTTACTTTCCATATCCAGCTGCTGTACATAAGCTGGTAAACCTCTGAGGTAGTGATAGTAGGGCAGCAGTGCATGAGAAGGGGCATCAAAGAAGTTTCTATACCACACGCCAAGCAGCGCCAGTAGAACAGGCATATTCTGAGACAGTGGGGCGGTTTTGAAATGCGTGTCCATCTCAAAGGCACCTTCCAGTAACCCTTTGAAATTTTCAAATCCCAGAGCGAGGGCAATCGGTAGACCGATGGCTGACCACAGTGAGTAACGACCACCTACCCAGTCCCACATAGGAAAAATATTATCTGCACTGATACCAAATTCAGTGGCGGCTTTCACATTGGAAGATACTGCTACAAAGTGCTTGGCAATATCGTGCTGAGTGCCGCCAGATTTTAAAAACCAGTCTTTAGCCGTAAGGGTATTTTGCAGCGTTTCTTGCGTAGAAAACGATTTTGAAGACATGACTACCAAGGTTTCTTCAAAATCGACACTGGATAACACATCGTGGATGTGGCACCCGTCAACGTTAGCGACGAAGTGCACCTTTACAGCATCTGCTGTGTAAGGCTTAAGCGCTTCAGTCATAATTTTCGGGCCAAGGAAAGACCCACCGATACCGATAGCGACGATATGTTTGATAGGTTTACCGGTATACCCCTTGTGTTCGCCACTGTGAATGGAAGCCGTGAAGGCTTCTATCTTATCAAGCGTTGCACGCACTTCGGGCATGACATCCTTGCCATCAACGATAACTGGGTTTCCTGAGAAATTACGCAAGGCGGTGTGAAGTACGGCACGGCCTTCTGTGGCGTTAATAGCGTCTCCACCAAACATGGCATCCCGTTGGCCTTCGACATTGCAGGCACGCGCGAGGTCCAG
The DNA here is from genome assembly GCF_047159385.1 of Alteromonas sp. D210916BOD_24. Lineage (GTDB taxonomy): Bacteria > Pseudomonadota > Gammaproteobacteria > Enterobacterales > Alteromonadaceae > Alteromonas. The sequence goes on along the minus strand of NZ_AP038333.1, from coordinate 2,843,453 downwards.
CAACGCTGCCATTGACTCATCGGTCACTCGGTTTTTTGCGTAATCTAAAAATATGCCACAGGCTTCAAGCTGCATTTTATCTGCACGAGAGGCATCTTGTGCGAACCAATCTCGCATGTGCGCGCCTTTTACAGACTCGGCCAGTTCACTGAGTTTCTGCCATTGTGGAAGAGAGGTTAACACACTCATTGCTTTATTTTTCCTTACGCGCTTAATTTTTCGCGAAGCATGGTTTCAAGTTTTTCTTGGTCGGCGGCGAAGTTGCGAATTCCTTCAGACAGCTTTTCTGTTGCCATTGCGTCTTGGTTCATTTCCCAACGAAACGCGCTTTCAGTAAGACGTTCACCTGGCGCTTTAGTCGCACCATTGTCTTTCAATTTAACCTCTAAAGTACCAGGCTCATTGGCCAGTTCTTCTAACAGTGCAGGGCTAATGGTCAATCTGTCACAACCCGCTAGCGCTTGAATTTCACCGATGTTTCTAAAGCTGGCACCCATTACTACTGTGTTATAACCATGCTCTTTGTAGTAGTTGTAAATTTGGGTTACCGATACCACACCCGGATCTTCATCTGAGGTATAGCTATCTTTACCTGTAGCCTTTTTGTACCAGTCCAAGATACGGCCTACGAAAGGAGAAATAAGGTAAACTCCTGCTTCTGCACAAGCTTGTGCCTGAGCAAAGCTAAACAGTAAGGTCAGGTTGCATTGGATCCCTTTCTTCTCAAGTACTTCAGCAGCTTGGATACCTTCCCAGGTAGAGGCAATTTTGATGAGTATACGGGATTTGTCGATGCCAGCGTCCTGATACAACTGCACTAAGCGTTCCGCTTTTTCAATGGTTGCGGCGGTATCAAAAGAAAGACGCGCATCCACCTCAGTAGAAATACGTCCTGGGATAGTGGCTGAAATCTCTTTTCCAATTGCAACAGCCAGTTTGTCTGCAGCGTCAGTTAACTGCTGCTCTGCATCTGATGACTGCAACTTTGCCCATGCCACGGCGTCATCGATAAGGCTGGCGTATTGAGGCAAGCTTGCGGCCTTAAGCAGAAGTGACGGGTTAGTAGTCGCGTCCACGGGTTGATATTTCTTAATGGCGTCAATGTCACCTGTATCGGCAACAACAGTGGTGATCTCGCGTAAAGAAGCTAGCTGATTGCTCATAATTCTCTCTGTATCTGTGTCTCAAATAAATGACAACAACTCACCTGATAAGGCAAATTGAATAAATGGGTTCGCGTAGTAGGGTGTTGAACCTGGTTGTTTTGTCAGCAATTACGCGTTGTCAGCAATAGTGCGCGCCCTTGGCTACATGCTGGGTCTTTATTTTGTGAATTGACCAACAGGCTCTTACTTTTCTTTAACGGTATTTATACCAAACCCGTTTGACAATTTATAGCCAAGAAGCTTGAAAATAGGTCGGGATACCAAAAACAGTAACCGCCTTAGTGAAAAATGCTACTACTAATCGAATTTCACTGTTAAGCCGATTTGCATATTTCTTATGCCATTTTGCTTTTTGATACGTATCTAGGCACTGACAAATGATACAATGATGGTGTGAAAATAAAGGAGTCGAAATGTTAGTTGTAGTTTCCCCAGCAAAAAATCTAGATTTTGAGAGTGAAATTCCGGTAAGCCAATTTACTCAACCAGAGTTACTTGAAGATACTAAACGCTTAATGAAAGTGTGCCGTACTTTGTCTCCCGCTGATTTATCATCTTTAATGAAAATCAGTGATAAGTTGGCTACGCTAAACGCCAATCGTTTTGCTGAGTTCTCAACGCCGTTTACTTCTGATAATGCGCGTCCGGCAATGTATGCGTTTAATGGCGATGTGTACACTGGCTTAGATGCATATTCCCTTGATAGTGCCGCAGTAACCTACGCACAGCAGCATTTGCGCATTCTCTCTGGCCTTTACGGTTTATTGCGTCCGCTTGATTTAATGCAGGCCTACCGCTTAGAAATGGGTACCAAGCTGGCTAATTCACAAGGTAAAGATCTTTACGCATTTTGGGGTGATCGCATTACTCAACTGCTTAATAAGGCACTGCAAGAACAAGGTGACAATGTACTGATTAACCTTGCCTCTAACGAGTATTTCAAAGCGGTTAAGAAAAATGCACTGGATGGCATGATCATTACGCCTACTTTCAAAGATTATAAAAGTGGTCAGTACAAAATTATTAGTTTTTTTGCGAAAAAAGCGCGAGGTTTAATGGCGCGCTATATCATGGAAAATCGCATAGCGGATGTGGACGGACTAAAAGCGTTTGACGTTGATGGCTATCAATACAGTGAAGCGCAAAGCTCTTCTACTGAACTGGTTTTTCTTAGAAATCAAGAGTCGTGAATTGAGCGCATAGGGCGTGGTAGTCACAAAGTCACTCTATCGCCAATACAACTGACTGTAAGGCAAATGAAGTGCCTATTATAGGGCGTTTGATATCGTAATGAGGCAGAAGATGACGACGTCGTCACATAAAAGTGGGTGGAAACAAGGCGTATTAGATGGGTTACCCTTATTGGGAGGGTATATCCCCGTAGCAATCTCGTTTGGGGTAATTGCCGTACAAGCTGGTTTTACCACATTAGAGGCCACCCTTATTTCGGTACTTATTTATGCTGGTGCTTCTCAATTCTTACTAGTTGCTATGGTAGCCTCAGGGGCACCATTGTGGTTAGCTGTCAGTATGACCTTGTTAGTGAACGTTCGCCACGTAGTATATGCCCCTAATTTAGTGCCTTTTTTGAACCAAAGTAAGGCATGGCCATGGCTGATGCATGGCTTGACCGATCAAATTTTTGCGCTGGCACATACGCGACTTCCCACGTTAAACGATGAGGTTAAAGTAGATTGGTTTAAGGGCGTGTCCTTATTGGCGTGGTTTAGCTGGATAATAGGGACAGCTTTGGGAGCAATGGCCGGTGACACGTTAACCCAAAAATGGCCCGTGTTAGACAGTGTCATGCCCTTTGCATTACCTGCCTTATTTCTCGCGCTTCTGGCTCCTAAGTTTTCTGACAAACGTTGGGGAGTAAGTCTGCTAGTCACTATTTCAATGGCGCTATTTTTGGCGTTGAGTACATTTAAAAATGCAGCTATTCCACTGGCTGCGTTATGTGGCGCTTTTACCTTTTACGCGCTGACGTCGCGTTTTGGGCGGAGGCACTCTCATGCAAACTGAAATATGGGTAGCCATTGTGGTTGCGGCTATTGGTACTTATGCTTTGCGTGTAGGGCCGTTGTTGTGGACGCAACGTCATTTCAAAAAACACCAAGCCAACAATTCCCATGCGCATTTACCCGCGTGGTTAAGTGTACTCGGTCCGTTAATGATTGCTGCAATGCTTGGCGTTTCTCTCATTCCTAAAACCCCTTCTTCTGCTAGCTGGGTGGCCACTGCCATTGGTGCGTTAGTCACCACATTGGTTTGGCGTAAGTATAAAACACTAGGATTACCGGTGTTTTGTGGTGTGTGTGCGTTTGGCTTGGTGTTCGCTGCAATAACATATTGGATCTAGCCCATTGAAGGTCGTTGTCAGTGGCAGTAACAAACAATACTGCCATTTTAGTGAACTGACTGATGTCTATCTCCCAATTTATGTTTTGGGTGCTCGCGTTATGACCTTTTTGTTTTGTGGGCTAGCGGCTGGCTTTCCAAATTTACGCAGGGCTTTGTAATATGCTGAGGCTCTAAAATTAGACACGCCGTCTTCAATACATATATCTTTAAATAGTTGATCTGCTGCTTTTCTGTGTACTCTGGCATTCAACCACCCATTACGCATTAGTTGATACAGAGCATCGTGTACTAATGACCCTCGCATGTTTTCTTCTGTATCGACAACGGGGCCAGAAGGACCATCCCACGCATATCCTGATTTGACCAGTAAATCGCCACTTTTATCCAAATGGATAAATTCAGTTTGAATAGCTGTTTTTGGCACAATGTTAGTTAGGATGCGGTAATCGCTTGCCAGTTGATACTTATAGTCAGCCCTGTATTCAATGTATTTTTCTGTAGCCATCTATCTTCTCCTTGATTGATATCTATATATTCAACACAGCTTGAATTCGTCAAGGTTAAGCTTAGCTCAAGATCCGCCTTGTCGAAAACGCAAAGCTTAGTGGTGCGCTCTGCTCATACCTTTTTACTTGTTTTTTAGTGACTTAGGGTTTAGATGTGGCTTCCTTCTCCGGTGTAGTTAAAATTCAGTAACAATATCGTGGTGGCACATTTTTCCGGTTCGACTTACAGTTAGCGCTCAACAGTTCACCATAGGACAGGGGTATGTATACACTTTATGGGTTTCCGAAAACCCGTTCAGTACGCGTTGCTTGGGCGCTTGAAGAGCTCGGTTTACCTTATCAGTACAAACTGATCGACTTAAAACTGGGTCAACATTTAACAGACGAATTTAAGGCAATAAGCCCAGCGGCAAAGCTACCCGCATTAGTCACGCCAGAAGGTACGCTAACAGAATCTGCCGCTATTGTTACCTTTTTGGCTGAACGTCATGGTATGCAAGAATTTATTCCTGAGCCAGGCAGTTTTGCTCGTGCCAAATATGAAGAAATGATGCTGTTTTTGGCTTGCGAACTTGAACAGCCCATTTGGAACCTGGCCAAACATACCTTTGTTTTACCCAAAGAGCAGCGTATTGACCAAATGCGAAGTGTAGCGGTTTGGGAGTTTCAGAGAGTGTTGCCAGTGTTTGCTTCTATGCTTGGTGAAAAAGAATTTGTGTGTGGAGAGCTATTTACAATGGCGGATGTGATAGCGGGTCACATTCTGGCATGGGCAAAAGGCAGTAAGTTAGATATACCATTTGACAATATTAATGCTTACGCAAAGCGTATATTGGGCCGAGACGCATATGAAAGAGCGTGGCGTAATGAAGTAGCACATCTTCCTGAGTGATTGAAAATTATCAAGTATGCATTGGCAATAGAAAATCAACGCGTGCGCTATTCTCACTTTTACATTAACACGTTAAAAAACGACAGAGCCTGAAAGGCAAATTATCAAGGGATATAAAATGAAAGTATTTAAAACACTGCTAGTAAGCAGTGCGGTAACATGTGCATTAGGTCTCAGCACAGCAAGTGCTCATGAACACAATCATTCTACAGCGCAAAGTACGGCGAAACATGCGCCCGCTACTCAAGCTGAGGTATCGGAACACGACAAACTATTTGCCCTGTTCGCAGCCTCAGATGAGCGCGATATTGTACTAAATCCTATAATGGCTATTTTTCGTGGGGACATGCGATTTGCTGATCGCATCGGTGATTTTCTTAGCGACTCTCATGCCATAGCGGGTAGAACAGCGACGTTGCTTAATCTTTCTGAGCTGAAGCAAATTGATCGCAGCAAATTGAGTGATACCGATAAGCTCGCTTACGATGTATTTAAATACAACGAAGAACGTTCGTTAAAAATGTCTTCTGATGAGATAGTCGCGCTAACAGAAGTGCGCCCAGTAAATCATTTCAGTGGCTTTCACACTTTCTATCCAACGTTTGCTAGCGGTAAGGGCGCTGCGCCGTTTAAGACGGTTGAAGATTATGAAAATAACTTATCACGCCATAAAGACTATATAGCAATTTCTGGCCGTGCCATTGATAAATTTAAAGAGGGCATGGAAACTGGCGTATTGGAAACCAAACTGACGATTGACCGAGTGATTAAGCAATTCGATACTCAACTTGCTATTCCGATGAAAGAGTCACAGTTTTGGGGGCCAATCACGCAGTTTCCAGAGTCGTTTAGCGATGCTGAAAAAGCACGTTTAACAGCACAATACGAAACAGTGACTCAAGAAATCTATGACGCTACCACCCGTATGCGAGATTTCTTACGGGATGAATACCTTCCAGTTGCAAGGGAAAGTATTGGCTTAAGTGATATGAAGGGCGGCGCAAAACTTTACCAGTTAATGGTAGAAGGTTCGACTACACTGCCGATGACACCAGATGAACTTCACAATCTTGGTCTTAAAGAAGTTGAACGCATTAAAAATGACATGTTGGAAATTAAAGACGAAGTCAAGTTTGAAGGTAGCTTGAATGAATTCTTTGATTTTGTACGCACCGATCCGCAATTTAAGCCCGAAAGTCGCGAAGCATTAACAGAAAGCTATTATAAGATTGGCCGAGAAGTGGATGAAAAAATTGAACAATACTTTTCGCTGGTGCCAAAATCTGAGTTAGAAATTAAACCTTACGATCCTGCAATTGAGCAATTTAGTGCAGGGGGGTCTTATCAATCGGGTACACCTGATGGTTCTCGCCCTGGTACTTTCTATTTTAATGCTTATGATCTCCCCAGCCGTCTGACTACGGGTAATGTCACATTGTATCTTCACGAGGGCGCACCAGGACACCACTTCCAAGTGAGCTTAGCGCAAGAAAATGAAGCTCTTCCTTCGTTTATGCGCTTTAGTTTCTTACCGGCGTTTGGCGAAGGTTGGGCATTGTATTCTGAAACATTAGGCTATGAAATGGGGTTCTTTGATGACCCTTGGAATCGCTATGGCACGCTGCAGGACGAGCAATTGCGCGCAATGCGTCTTGTTGTGGATACCGGTATTCACGCAAAAGGGTGGACCCGTGAACAAGCTATCGACTTTATGTTAGCGAACTCGGGGATGACCCGTACTGAAGTCGTGGCTGAAGTCGAACGTTATATAGCGATACCGTCTCAAGCTCTGTCTTACAAGGTGGGAGCACTTAAAATTCAGGAATTACGTGCACGTGCTGAAAAAGCCCTCGGTGAGGGTTTTGATATTCGCGAGTTTCACGCGAAAGTGTTGAATACCGGGGGCATCCCATTGGCTATTTTAGAACAAAAAATTGACCGTTGGATAGCGAGTCAACAACACTAATTATTGCCAGACACATAGCGTGCAAAAAGCCAGTTGATATCGAGTATCACTGGCTTTTTTTACATTTGCGGAAAATGGCGATGATGGGGTATGGTGGAATTTAATGTGTGTTAATTTTGTACAGTTGAGGTTGGGGAGGTCAAGTTGGAATTAGGGTTATTTTCACTGAGCTTATCAGTAAACAACATATCTGAATCAAAAGCGTTTTATGAAGCCCTGGGCTTTGATGCTATGCCTTCGTGTGGATCGGTGGAGGACAAGTGGCTGATTATGAAACATGGCCAGACTATGATCGGTTTATTTGAAGGGATGTTTGAGAACAACATCATGACTTTTAACCCAAGCGATGTTCGGGCAGTTCAGGCGACCCTTGAAGCAGAGGGAATTGATATAAATGTGCCAGTAAAGGGCGATAGCGGTCCAGGCCACTTTATGGTTAAAGACCCAGATGGCAATAGTATAATGTTTGATCAATTTTAGCGCCCTTTAGGCCCGCTATTTAGGTAAACAAGCACCAGTTGACTCCTATTGTAAAATGGATAGGGTATGATTATTGGAGTAACACGATTATCTTAGTAGAGACATTCCTGTAAGGAAGTATGATGAAAAAATCCATGGTTATATCAACTGTAGTCGGTGTGGTTGGGTTAATGGGGTGTCAGCATCTTCCTAATCAAACTGTAATTGCGCCACAGGTGATAAGTGAGCCGCTGCAGTGGGAGAGTCACGATTACCAAACTCATGTTGTTCCGCTTCCTGCTTCGTTATTTAGTTTAACCTCCGCACAACAAGACGCTTTTCTTCACTATTATTCAGATCCTCAACATGTCCAGATATCGCCCAATATTAGGCTGGCTAATTACTTGAGTAATCTGGTCTCTGGGTTTAGCTATTCCGGTGATACTTATAGTGCTACCGAAGCGCTGTCTAACCAGTCTGGGAATTGTCTCTCATTAGCCGTGCTGACAACAGCTTTGGCTAAATTAGTTGATCTTGATGTGTTATATCAAGAAGTCCATACCGCGCCAATTTATAAACGATTCGGCAACCTTATGACGACATCAACCCATGTGAGAAGTCTTGTATTACAGCCTAAAGAGCAACAGAAAGATAATGTCATAATTTTTAGAAGCCGTGCAGTAATTGACTACTTTCCTTCCTCGACGAATGACGTAGGTGAGTACCTCTCTGAGCAAGCGTTTATTTCAATGTACTACCAAAACATGGCAGCGAATGCGTTGGTAAAAGATGACAAGGATTTGGCTTACAGTTACCTAGCGCAAGCGATGGCGCTTGACCCAGCTAACGCTGAAACTATTAACACATTAACTGTGTTATACCGCAAAGATGGTTATGTTAATCAAGCGAGAGCGCTCTACGAGTACGTCATTAACAACGACATAGAATCTGTGCATACACTGTCGAACTTTGCAGTGCTTTTGAAAAAGGTGGGAGATAAAGAGACGCTGGCAAGTATCGGTGAAATGTATTTGAACACTGACGACAGTAACCCCTATCGGTGGTATGACATTGGTAATGAGTATCTTGACCGAGGTGATCATCTTCGTGCAAAAGTATTTTTTAAAAGAGCAGTTGAGCGTGGTCCCTACTTAAGTGAAGGCTATTTGGGTTTGGCGAAGGTTTACTATCTTGAAGGAAACTGGAATAAAGCTGAAAGCATGATGATGAAGGCGTTGTCATTGACGTACCCGTCTGACAATCAGGCTTTATATGCAGCAAAACTGGAAGCGATACAAAACACAAAACGCCCTTAAGGTTTATTTAAGCGCGATAGCCATCGCTATTCAGTTTTAGTCTTGTTTTCTTTGCAAGTTGCACCTTCATCGCACACTGTATCCTGACACACTGAATTTATCAGGCTTGAGAAAACTGGTTTTCCCATTACGATTACTAGCCATCAAATTAACAGTGACTTCATTTGCGCATACCCTAAGTGATTCTAAAAATTTACATTTAGGGTATTTGCAATGGTTGGGCGTTTGGTGTTGATATGGGTATCGTTGCTCTTTCTAAATTCTTTCCCAACTCACGCTGAAACTCGGCAAAGAACACTTTTAAATCACAATTGGCAATTCTACAAATACCCTGATGCCCATCTTGCGGACCCCCTTATTTATGATGTACGGCCTACCGTTCGTGGCTTTGATGATAGCGTCAACGCAGATGCGAAGCCCACAGAAGCGGAAGCCGTTGTTAAGCATGCATCGATACTTAAAGCTTGGATTTTGCCCACAGGCAATGTTTTTTTGGCTGACGAAGCCAAACGTCATCGGCGCCCTGAAGGACACCCCGGTAGTGATTTTCCGTTTGTTCAAGCGTCGTTCGATGACAGTCAGTGGGAAGCGGTAGACTTGCCTCACGACTGGGCAATTAAGGGGCCTTTTTACACGGGAGATAACCCCGAAGTGGGCGGAGGAATGGGGCGATTACCTAGTCCTGGCGTGGCTTGGTACAGGAAAGCCTTTTCGCTGTTTCCGCAAGATAGGGGGAAACAAATTTACCTTGATATAGACGGCGCGATGTCCTATTCCATGGTGTGGTTGAATGGACATTTGGTGGGAGGGTGGCCTTACGGTTATAGCTCTTACCGACTTGATTTAACGCCTTATATTAATAAACAAGGGAAGAACCAACTCGCTATCAGACTGGACAATCCGCCTTCTTCGTCTCGTTGGTATCCAGGGGGTGGGATCTACCGCAATGTTTGGCTAGTGAAGACAGCGCCTGTGCATGTCAGTCAATGGGGAACTCAGATAACGACTTCTGACATATCTGACGCGTCAGCTAAATTGAAACTTACCGTATCCATTGACAATACAGCAGCGCATGCCAGCACAGTCACTGTGCAAAATAAGGTATATGAGCTTAGCGTTGATGGACAATACAGTCCCACTGAGGTAGCAGCCTTCCCCGAACAAAAGGTCAGGGTTGCAGGTAATACGTCAACACCTATTACACTGACTGCTGAGCTCAAAGACCCCAAGTTATGGGGACCTGTTCCGCAGCAAACACCCCATCGCTATGCTGTTATTACTAAGATCATTGAGAATGGCAAAACGATAGATGAATACACAACGCCTTTTGGTGTGAGAACGCTGACATTTGACCCAAATGTGGGTGTCTTAGTTAATCATCAACCCATCGCGTTGCAAGGGGTGAATCAGCATCATGATTTAGGGGCTCTTGGCGCAGCGTTTAACTTGCGGGCGGCAGAACGACAACTGGAAATGCTGCAGGAAATGGGCGTGAACGCCATTCGTATGGCACACAATCCCCCGGCACCAGAGCTGCTTGAGCTTACTGATAAAATGGGCATTTTGGTGCTCGATGAGTCTTTTGACAGTTGGTATAAAAAGAAAACGCCACTGGATTTCCACCTAATTTTTAAAGATTGGCATGAGCAGGATCTTCGCGCTTTAGTTAGGCGTGATAGAAATCACCCTTCTGTAATCATGTGGTATATAGGGAACGAGGTTGGGGAACAATATAGCGGTGAAGAGGGCGCAGAGGTAGCATATGCGCTTAAAAATATCGTAAAACAAGAAGATCCAACGCGTCCAGTTACCGCTTCTAAAAATTGGGCTAAAGCAGATTTTCCTTTTAGTCACGCACTCGATCTCATCAGTCTCAATTATCAGGGGGAAGGTATCCGTCAACGCCCTGAATTTGAAGGCACTGAGCGGATTAGAACGCCCCCCTCTTACCCTCTATTTCACCAGCAGCATCCCGGTAAAGTAATTTTATCAAGCGAAACGGCGTCTGCTTTTAGTTCGCGAGGGGTTTATTATTTCCCTGTGACAGAGGATGAAAGTGCGCCGGTGCGTGACGGATTAGGGGGAAACAGTGAAACAAAGCAAGTTAGCTCCTATGAACTGCATGCGGTAGATTTTGGTTCATCGGCTGACAAAGTGTTCCGTTATCTTGATAACCATCCTTATGTTGCGGGTCAATTCGTTTGGAATGGGTGGGACTATATCGGTGAGCCCACTCCTTATTATTCTTCCCGCAGTTCCTATTCGGGCATTATCGATTTAGCGGGGGTTAAGAAAGATCGATTTTACCTTTATCAAAGTCAGTGGCGACCTCAATTGCCCATGGTGCATATATTACCTCATTGGAACTGGCCAGATAGAGTTGGGCAAGTCACACCGGTACATGTTTTCTCCTCAGGTGATGAAGTTGAGCTTTTTCTCAATGGACAATCACAGGGGCGTAAACGGTTGCACCCTAACACTTATCGCTTTCGCTTCGATAATGTGATTTACGAAGCAGGAGCATTGCGGGCGGTTGCTTATAAAAAGGGTAAATTCTGGGCTGAAAGCGTTGTTCACACTACCGATAAAGCCTCATCAATCAAACTCACATCTGACAGATCTGTCATTCGCGGTGATGGTTTGGACTTGGTTTTTGTCACCGCCGATATTGTAGACAGTGAAGAAAGAACCATTCCCGATGCTTCTCATAAAGTTACTTTCATGGTAAGTGACAATGCCCAGATTGTAGCGACCGACAACGGGGACAGTACAAATTTCACGCCTTTCCCGTCAGCATCGCGCAATGCGTTCAGCGGCAAGGTCCTTGCTATCATACGTGTAAAACCGAGTGAACGTGCAGAACCAGGCGCGGCGGAGAAAGGAGAAGCGTCGGGATTCATAACCATTTCTGCTCAGGCAGAGGGGCTGACCCCATCGACAATCACTGTTGCCATCAAACGCGTGGCAAGCAAGACAGATTAGCGCCATTGCATTGGCACATGGAACGATAGCGTTTCTACCATTTGTAGCATCCTAAAATCGGTCCGCTTACATAGGAATTAACCATGAAAATTATTGACGCCAAAGTCATTATTACTTGCCCAGATAGAAATTTCGTTACGTTAAAGATAGTCACTGAAGACGGTGTTTATGGCATTGGAGACGCTACGCTTAACGGGCGGGAATTGGCAGTGGCGAGTTATTTAGAAGATCATATTTTGCCCTGCCTGATGGGTAAAGATGCGCGACGAATAGAAGATATCTGGCAATATTTCTATCGGGGGGCGTACTGGCGTCGCGGACCGGTAGGCATGACAGCCATTGCAGCAGTGGATGTGGCACTGTGGGACATAAAAGCGAAAGTCGCGAATATGCCCTTATATCAGCTACTGGGTGGGCGAAGTCGGGATGGGGTCATGGTATATGGGCATGCCAACGGTAAGACCATTGCAGACACAGTAGCAGAGGTGGGGCAGTATATTGATAAAGGTTACAAGGCCATTCGAGCGCAAACTGGGGTGCCTGGTTTAGCCAGTACGTACGGCGTGTCAAAAGACAAAATGTACTACGAACCTGCTGACGGTGAGTTGCCTTCAGAAAACGTGTGGTCGACGTCGAAATACCTCAATAGTGTGCCTGAGCTTTTTAAAACCTTACGCAATAATTTTGGTTATGATCACCACCTATTGCACGATACGCATCACCGTTGTACACCCATTGAAGCGGCTCAATTAGGTAAGTCGTTGGAACCGTACAAGCTATTTTGGCTTGAAGATGCGGTGCCAGCAGAGTTACAAGAGGGGTTTAGATTATTTCGTCAACATACCACTACGCCAATTGCTGTAGGTGAAGTGTTCTCGTCTATCCACGATTGTCAGCAATTGATAAGCGAGCAGTTAATTGATTATATTCGTACAACCATAGTACACGCTGGTGGGGTAACCCACTTGCGTAGGATCGCGCATCTGGCAGAACTCTATCACGTTCGGACAGGTTTTCACGGCGCGACAGACTTAAGCCCAGTTACTATAGGGACAGCCCTGCATTTTGACACTTGGGTGCCCAATTTTGGTATTCAGGAATACATGCTTCACACTGATAAAACCAATGAGGTGTTTCCTCACGATTATCGTTTTGAAGAAGGGTACTTACTGGTCAGTGAGAAACCCGGTCACGGCGTAGATATTGACGAAGAAAAGGCCGCTCAATTCCCCTATAAGCGAGCGTATCTGCCGGTCAACCGGCTAGAAGACGGCGCGATGTATAACTGGTAAGTCATCAAGGCGATGGCGCATGAAGCGCCATCGTTGATTTTCTTTTGTGTGATTAAATACTGGATGCCAGCTCAGCGCCCTGGCGAATGGCCCGCTTAGCGTCCAGTTCAGCTGCCACATCGGCACCGCCAATCACGTGTACTGTCATGCCTGCATCAACTAAGGGCTGGTGAAGGGGTTTAAATGGATTCTGTCCTGCGCACACGATGACGTTATCTACCGCCAATACTTTGGGCTTATCATTTACGAGAATGTGCAAGCCCTCGTCATCCACTTTTTGATAGCTCACCCCGTTTATCATTTGCACATTGTGGTGTTTAAGTGACTGACGGTGGATCCAGCCGGTGGTTTTACCTAATCCTTTACCCACCTTTGTGCTCTTGCGCTGAAGCAAATATACTTCTCGGCTCGTGGGTTCTATTGCTTTTTCTTTTAACGCACCGGGAGCCTGATAGTCTTTATCAATCCCCCAATGGGCTAACCACTTGTCTTTGTTTTCGGTTAAATGTTCCTGTTCAACCAAATATTCTGCTACGTCGAAGCCAATGCCGCCGGCACCAATGATCGCCACTTTTTGACCTACAGGTTTGTGGTCGCGAAGTACGTCGAGGTACCCCATGACTTTAGGGTGGTCGTGACCTTCAATGGTTAAAGCTCTGGGCGCAATACCCGTAGCTAAAATTATTTCATCAAACTGGTTTTGCTGTAGTGACTCTACGGTCACTTGCGTATTCAAGTGTACAGACACGCCGGTACGCGCCAGTTGATGCTTAAAATAACGCAAGGTTTCGTAAAATTCTTCTTTGCCAGGCACTTGTTTGGCGTAGTTAAACTGCCCGCCAATATCGGGCGCTTTGTCAAACAGGTGAACGTCGTGGCCGCGCTCGGCAGCATACATGGCGAAAGCCAGCCCCGCGGGGCCAGCGCCCACTACGCCAAGCTTTTTCTTGGTCGTGGCTGGTGGGAAAGTGAGTTCGGTCTCATAGCAAGCTTGCGGGTTGACCAAACAACTGGCACGCTTTTGCTCAAAAGCATGGTCCAGACATGCTTGGTTACAGGCTATACAGGTGTTGATGAGGTTAGCTTCGCCTCGCTGTGCTTTCGTCACAAAGTGTGCGTCGGCAAGGAAAGGTCTTGCCATTGACACCATGTCGGCATGCCCTTCTGCCAAGACAGATTCAGCCACTTCTGGGGTGTTGATTCTGTTGGTGGTAACCAAGGGCAGCGAGACTTCCTTTTTCATGCGCTGGGTTATCCAGGTAAACGCGGCACGGGGAACGGAAGTTGAAATGGTTGGTACACGTGCTTCGTGCCAGCCTATGCCCGTATTGATCAATGTCGCGCCGGCTTTTTCAATTTCTTTGGCCAAATAAACCACTTCATCCCATGTCGCGCCTCCTTCCACTAAGTCCAACATGGAAAGGCGATAAATGATAATAAAGTCGCTACCCACCTTTTTTCGCACACCTTTGACTATTTCAATAGCCAACCGCGCTCTGTTTTCAAGACTACCGCCCCATTCATCATTGCGATGGTTAGTGCGTTCACAGAAAAACTGGTTGATCAGGTAGCCTTCCGACCCCATGATTTCGACGCCATCGTAGCCCGCTTCCTGCGCTAAACTTGCACACTTGATGTAATCTTTAATGGTACTTTTTACACCCCGAGAAGAGAGTTCGCGGGGTTTAAAAGGGGTGATAGGAGACTTCATGGCAGAAGCAGAAACAGCCAGAGGGTGATAACCATAGCGCCCTGAATGGAGAATTTGCATACATATTTTTCCCCCTTCAGCGTGCACGGCTTCAGTGATCACGCGGTGCTTCTTGGCGTGGCTTGAACGGGTCATTCTGCCAGCGAAAGGCGCTACCCAGCCTGATATGTTTGGACTAATTCCACCGGTTACTATTAGCCCAACTCCGCCTTTTGCGCGTTCGGCATAAAACGCAGCAAGCTTGTCGAAGCCCCCTTTTTCCTCTTCTAACCCCAGGTGCATCGACCCCATTAACGTTCGATTGCGCAGTTGGGTGAAACCAAGATCCAATGGAGCCAGTAAGTGCGGGTATGGGCTGTTCATAGTGGTGCTCTTATTATTTGGTGATCGATTGTATCTGACCGTGAAGCGATGCTACTCGTCGACGTACATTTTTTGTTGGAATTTAAGTGTTTCCTGACGTTTACCGTCAGCTACATTAATAGTAAATCTAAAGGTTTCCTGATCGCGAAAGGGCAGTACGGCAAGGTAATATATCGCATCGCCTTCTTCTACTTTCTTAAAGGAGAGTTGGCGGCTATTTCCCAATAGGTTTGTCGCGTTGCCTGATACGTTAAGGCGTTGTGCTTCTCCTGAAGTTTTGTCGAGTACGGAAATATTCACTAATGCGTTGAATTTACTTCTCACAATGCCGTAGCTTGCTGCCACATCCGCAGTTAGAAAGGGTGTGCTTACCACCATGTAATGCACGTCCCACTCGCCCAATGTTTGCTTTTGTTCTGCCTGCGCATTGAAGCTTAATACCGCCATTAACCCGATAAGCGTCATGGCCATCTTTGCTGCTAGTTGTTTCATCACTTTTACCTTTGTCTTGTCAATGTAACGCGCCAACTGGCGTCGTTACATCGGAAGGAAGTCTTGAATAAGCAGTTGCAAAAACTGCAGTGCAACAATGGCAATAAGAACCGATAAATCGAGACCACCCAGGGGAGGGATAACTCG
Source organism: Alteromonas sp. D210916BOD_24 (assembly GCF_047159385.1). Lineage (GTDB taxonomy): Bacteria > Pseudomonadota > Gammaproteobacteria > Enterobacterales > Alteromonadaceae > Alteromonas. The sequence continues at coordinate 2,827,797 of NZ_AP038333.1, read as the reverse complement.
GCGTATTGGGGCTAAAAATGGCTCGGTTAATTGGTAGAGAACGTAATCAACCGGGGATTGCCCCTGAGACACCCAACTCAATATTGCGCGCAGTAATAGCACCCAAAACATAAGTGAAAGGGCCTCTTTAACTACACCCATTACCGATAAAATAACAATGCCAACGGGGTTAATATTGCCGCCAAACATCAGCGCAAGGGTGATAAATTTTAGTGCACATACGGCAACCGCAAGCACGAACGTTGCAGTATCAAACCGGCCGATAGAAGGAATGATACGACGCAACGGCCCGACTAAGGGATGAGTCGCTTTAACAACAAATTGACTTAATGGATTGTAAAAGTCAGCTTGAGCCATTTGCAACCAAAGGCGCAATATCACTACCATCAAGTAAAGGCTGAATAGGGTATCAACCAAAAATACCGTTGCGTTCATGTTCTGTTTTTCCTAATTATAACTGTTTTGCCATTTCTTCTGCGCGCGCTACGGCAGCACGCATGGATTTACTGACGATGTCTTTTAAACCCTCGTTAATGAAGGTATTGACGGCCTCTGCAGTGGTGCCCCCTTTAGAAGTAACTTGGGCACGAAGCTCACTTAATTCAAGGTCTGGGTTGTTACAAACCATTTCTGCCGCACCCAACATCGCTTGCTGTACCATCAATCGAGATTGAGCCTTATCAAACCCCATGTTCATGGCTTCTTCCTGCATAAATTGTAAGAACAAGAAAAAGTATGCGGGACTGCTACCAGCTGCAGCAATAACACCATTAATGCCGTCTTCGTGATTTACCCAAACGGTTTCGCCAACGCTGTTCATAACGTCATCGACATACTGACGATCTGTGTCGGTGACCGTTTCTTCAGCGTACATACCAGACATGCCTTTGCCCAACAAACTGGGGGTATTGGGCATAATACGCACTACCGGGTAATCGCCACCTAACATTTCCTGCAGTCGCGATACCGTTAGGCCTGCTGCGATACTTAAGAAAAGTTTGCCGGAAAGGTCGTTATTCTTTTGCAGCTGGGCACACATCTCTCCCATAATTTGCGGCTTTACAGCAAGCACGATTGCATCAGCAAATTGACAAGCTTCATCGTTAGATTGGGTGGTATGAATACCAAACTCGGCTTTCAGACCGTCGAGTTTAGGCGTTGATGGGTTAGCCGCAAGAATATTTTCTTTTGCATAACCTGATTTTATTAAACCACTGATGATGCTGCGGCTCATATTTCCCGCGCCAATAAATGCTAATTTTTTCTGTTGCATGTAAGTCCTGTCAGTTAAAGTTTTTCAAAATAGAGAGTGCTAAGACAAAGCGCCATTAGGCCGATGTCCCGTAATCGCGCTCACCGAAAATGGCCGTGCCCACTCTTACCATGGTAGAACCATGGGCTATGGCTTGTGTCATGTCACTACTCATTCCTACGGATAGGGTATCAAAATTGCTCAGTGATGTATGGTAATGGTCGAATAATTCTTTTAATTTGGTTAGGGTGTTGTGCTGTTCCTCAGGATCGGGATTGGCCTTGGGAATAGCCATAAATCCGCGTAGGACTAACTTAGGTTGAGTGCCAATAAAGTGAACAAGCGCATCGACGTTTGGTAACGTCACCCCCGACTTACTGTCTTCGTTGTCAATATTCACCTGAATACATACGTTTAATGGCGCGGCATAGTGAGGGCGTTGTTCGTTCAATCTGCGCGCAATCTTTTCCCTGTCGACTGAGTGAACCCAGTCAAAATGTTCTGCAACTACTTTCGTTTTATTTGACTGAAGTGGCCCAATCATGTGCCATTCAATATCCCCCAAATGGGCCAATTGCTGTATCTTTTCAACGCCTTCCTGCACATAGTTTTCACCAAACATACGTTGTCCCGCTTCATACGCTTCCATAATATCTGATACGGGTTTTGTTTTGCTCACCGCTAGTAATTGGACGGAATTTGGTGGACGATGTGCATCGGCAGTGGCCTGCTCTATGCCTTTACGTGCACATTGTAGTCTTTCTGCTATTGTTTGCATTATTCACCTTGTTTGGGAGAAGTGGTTGTGGATATTACCGAACTTTTGGCGTTCAGTGTTAAGAATAACGCGTCAGATTTACACTTGTCAGCGGGCCTACCGCCGATTATTCGCGTTGATGGTGAAATGCGTAAGCTGAATGTTCCGGCGCTCGATCACAAACAGGTGCATGCGCTTGTTTATGAAATTATGAATGACATGCAGCGCAAGGAATACGAAGAAAATCTGGAAACTGATTTCTCTTTTGAAGTGAATGGATTGTCGCGCTTCCGTGTCAACGCGTTTGTACAAAACCGCGGCGCCGCTGCGGTGCTGCGTACTATCCCCAGTAAAGTGCTGACACTAGAGGAATTGGGTGCTCCCGATATATTTAAGGAAATTATCAATCAGCCCACCGGTATAGTGCTGGTCACTGGCGCGACAGGCTCGGGAAAAAGCACGACGCTGGCGGCAATGGTCGATCACATCAATACCCATAAGCGCGAGCATATTCTGACCATTGAAGATCCCATTGAATTTGTTCATGAAAACAAGTTAAGCCTTGTCAATCAACGGGAAGTACACAGAGACACTCATTCATTTAACAACGCGTTGCGCTCGGCCTTAAGGGAAGATCCCGACGTGATTTTAGTGGGTGAACTACGTGATCTTGAAACCATTCGTTTGGCGATTTCTGCTGCTGAAACGGGGCATTTAGTTTTCGGCACCTTGCATACTAACTCTGCGCCGAAAACCATCGACCGTATCATAGATGTGTTTCCTGCAGAGGAGAAAGCCATGGTGCGCTCGATGTTGTCTGAATCTCTGCGCGCGGTGATATCGCAAACCCTACTCAAAAAAGTGGGAGGTGGCCGGGTTGCAGCCCATGAAATCATGGTGGGAATACCGGCTATTCGAAACCTCATACGCGAAGACAAAGTGCCGCAAATGTATTCTGTCATTCAGACGGGGCAGGCCCACGGTATGCAAACCATGGATCAATGTCTTCAGCGGCTGGTGGCGATGGGCGTGATCTCGCGACAAGACGCCGCCGAGAAATCCATCGATAAAAAATCCATGGGCAGTTTTTAGAGGGCAGTATGCTAGATTCATTACTTAAAAAGATGGTCGAAAAGGGCGCATCTGACTTATTTGTGACGGCTGACTTTCCGGTTAGCGCTAAAATTAATGGCAAACTTACCCCTATTTCCGATGGTGCTATCGATGAAACCAAATCATTAGCCTTAGTCCATGAGGCCATGACAGACAAGCAACGGGACGCATTTCACACGTCAAAGGAATGTAATTTTGCCATTGTAAGAGAAGGTATTGGGCGTTTTCGTTGCTCTGCATTTTGGCAGCGAGATCAGGCGGGCATGGTGATCCGTCGCATCGTCACCCAAATCCCTAAAGCTGATGATTTGGGGCTCCCGCCGGTATTAAAAGACATTATTTTGGCAAAGCGGGGCTTAGTACTTTTTGTCGGTGGAACGGGCACCGGAAAGTCCACCTCATTGGCTGCGCTCATCGGTCATCGAAATGAGCATTCCTATGGGCATATCCTGACTATTGAAGATCCTATCGAGTTTGTACACGAACACAAAAATTGTGTCGTCACCCAACGCGAAGTAGGTATTGATACTCAGTCTTTTGACGAAGCGCTAAAAAGCTCGCTGCGCCAGGCGCCTGACGTGATCCTAATTGGTGAAATACGTTCAATGGAAACTATGGAATATGCCATGTCGTTTGCCGATACGGGGCATTTATGTGTAGCTACGCTACATGCCAATAATGCTAATCAGGCCATTGAGCGCATTATGCATTTAGCGCCAAAGGATCAGCATGACAAGCTGCGGTTTGACTTAAGTCTGAACATTCGCGCTATTGTCGCGCAGCAATTAGTACCCACACCAGATGGAAAAGGGCGAGTGGCGGCAATAGAAATTTTACTTAATTCGCCGTTGGTGCGCGACCTTATTCAACGCAATGAAATAGGCGCTTTGAAAGAAGCAATGAAGAAAGGCAAAGAGCAGGGAATGCAAAGCTTTGATATGGCGCTGTATGATTTGTACAAGGAAGGCAAAATTGATATGGAACAAGCGCTGCATCACGCTGATTCACCGAATGATTTGCGTTTAATGATCAAGTTAGATACCAGTGACGGATCAAGCTTAGGCACATTGTCTAATGTGTCTATCGACATGGATGACTAGTGTGGTAATGAGAAGGGAACATGAAAAGGAGAGATAAGGTTTGAAAAAGCTATTTTCTTCACTGGATCCCTTTGAACTACAAGCAGTGCGCAGTGAGCTTGATGCCCGTTGCATTCCCTATATGGTTAAAAATGAATATGCCAGTGGGGCGATAGGTGAACTTCCCTGGCAGGAAGCTCAGCAAGAACTATGGCTACTTGATGAGGCGTGGTTCAACAGGGCGTCAGAAGTGGTGGATGCCCTAACAAAGGCCAAGGGAAACACGTCAGCTGCCTTTTTAACAGATTGGGTATGCTCGGCGTGTGGCGAGGAAAATGGCAGCGCCTTTGATAGTTGCTGGCAATGTGCCAAAAGCCAGTTAAGTTAATTGTATAGGAAGGGTAAGTGTTTGCACGTACCTGCCAAGCCCTGTTTAGCTTATTCGTATTGACTCTCATTCCAACTGGCAAAAATAACACAAGCCGACACACTATCGACTTTGTCTTTCGTCAGTTTCTTATACCCACCTAATTCAAATAGCATCGCCCGTGCATCGGTGGTAGTCAGCCTTTCATCACAAACTTCTACCGCTACTTTAAATCGGCCGTGTAAACGGTTGGCAAATTTACGTGCCCGTTGCGTCATCTCTTGCTCGCTGCCATCCATGTTTAGGGGGAGACCAACCACGACGAGGTGAGGTTGCCATTCCTCATAAATCTTTTCAATCTGAGACCAATCAGGAATGCCATCTCGGGCTTTTAATGCCGCCAGTGGTGAAGCGGTGCCCGTTATTTCCTGTCCTACTGCCACGCCTATGCTTTTGGTTCCAAAATCGAACGCTAAAATAGTGCGGTTACCTCTTTCAGGCATGTCCCGCTCCTGGTGCCAGTTGCCATACATCGACACCGAGTTTGTTGACAGTGGCTTGCCATTTCTTGTGTATGGGAGTGTGAAATAAGATCTCTTCGTCAGCTTCTACAGTAAGCCACGCGTTTTCTTGCATCTCTTTTTCTAGCTGTCCTGCGGTCCATCCAGCGTAGCCCAAAGCGATCAATACATCATCAGGCCCTTCGTTATTTCCGATTGCAGTAAGAATATCTTTAGATGTTGTGACCATTACACCCGGAGCAAGTTTTAGACTGGAAGCCCAGGGTTTTTGTGCTGAATGTAAAACGAACCCCCGTTCTTGATTCACAGGCCCGCCAGCGAGCACAATTTGCTCGGCTTTATCTTCACTAACTTTGAGTTCGGTGTCGGTTTGCTCGAGTAATTGTTTTACATTCATGGTTGAGGGTTGATTGACCACAATGCCCATAGCCCCTTCAGCATTGTGTTCACAAACGTAAATGAGGGATCGAGAAAAGTACGGATCGTCCAAACTAGGCATCGCGACTAAAAAGTGATTCTGTAGGCTTTTTAATTCCGTCATATATTATTTTTCATTTTACTCAAGTTTGTTTCTTGTTTGGTCTGTTAATGGGCGAGACTAAGGAAGATGCCACCGTAGCTTATTTCATAACGACTTTAAAATCATAACATACCCACTGTTAATAAGGCGCCAGCTGGCTGAACTATTATTGTTACCCACTTTTCTGCTCCTCTCAATTTTAGCAAAACATCGGGGGTTAACGTCTTTATCTTTAGTTCATTCTCAAAAAAAGTCATTGAAGCTTATAGGCATTATCTACACTACTCTAGTGGAAAACGTCTCTTTGCAGTGACACGCTTGATGTCTTCTTTAAGGCCGCATCTTAGAGAATAATTGGGTCTTTCTAGTGAAAAACAACGGTGTTGGCGTAATTTTGCGTTGGTACGTGATTGCGCTTTTTTAGTGCTAATATATAAATTGCTCTGTAAAGAGTTGTTTATGCTTTCACTGCCACCTTGACTGAATTTTTATGGCGTTAATGGAAATCGGAGTCAGCAGCTATTAGCACAAAGTATATATGCTTAAACTTATGTTTGAAAAAGGAACAATGGTAGCATTGTTTGCAAAAACAAGCTGATCGATAAGGTTAATGTCAGTAATTAAACCAGAAATAGACTTGGGTAATCACTCATTTAAAAACAAGGTGCTTTTGACATTGAGTGTTGTCATCCTGTGCTCTTGTTTTGCCACCGGGTTTTATAATATCTCTTTTGATGTACTGTCCACAAGGTGGGTAGCAGCGTCGCAGTTTTTATTTGGGGCTTTTTTTGCTTATACCAGTGTTAGTTTACTCTGTGGTAAAGGTAAGCCTTGGTTTGGCTGGTCGATAGTTTACGCATATATTGGACTGATTGTTTCCGCTGTCGTTACCTTTGGTATTGAGAAAAGCGTTTCCATGTGGTTTTTTTCAGTCCCTGTGGTTAGCTATTTTGTTGTTTCCCGTTCTCATGGTTTCATATTATCTATTCTTATTCTCATTCTTTTCACTTACATGCGTATTAAATATAACATTTATGAAACGAACGAATCGTGGAGCAAAACCTTGATAAACATTGTGTTGCCATATGGCATTATCATGGCACTTGCTAATGCTTATGAGAAAGTACGTATACAAAACGAATGGAAGTTAAGTGAGTTTGCGCTTACAGATCCTTTAACAAGGTGTTATAACAGGTTGGCATTAAAATCTATTTACTCATCTTTACAATCTGTTGAACAGCATACGGCTATATTATTAGTTGATATTGACCACTTTAAACAAGTTAACGATCATTACGGGCACGAGGCTGGTGATCAAGTATTAAAGGCGTTGTCAGGTCTATTTATCGAAGTATTGGGCGATAAGAATGTGTTTCGTATTGGCGGTGAAGAGTTTTTGCTTGTACTAGAAGGTGATAAACAAACATGTAGATCTCTTGCGGAGAGCATTCGTGCGAGAGTCCAAACTATGGATTTTTACTACGGCAAAGAACGAATACCGCTTACATTAAGTGGTGGCTATAAATCTATCACATTAGATACAGCATTAACCGATGAGCTGAAGAAAGTAGATGAGACTTTATATACAGCTAAGACGCAAGGTCGAAACAAAATTGTCTATTTATAATGCAGATTGGTGTTAGGCGTTACTTCAGAGCGATGGGGTTGAACTTTGGCATACTGTTAACCGCTGGCAGTACGCCTGTAAAGCTGAAACATGTAAACCAAAGAACAACCTATCTTAAACTGCAAACACCAATCGTTGCTAAGCAATAAGTGTGAGTCTGGAGAGTTATTGCTTAGCTAAACGCTTTTCGATGGCGTCGAACAGCGCACCCATAATATTAACATCGTAAGCCGCTTCAATTTCTCTTACGCAGGTTGGGCTGGTGATGTTTATTTCTGTTATTTTACTGCCAATTACATCGAGACCGACAAACAAAATATTGTGTGCTTTTAACATAGGTGCAATGGCCTCAGCTAAGGCTCTGTCGGTAGCTGAAATTGGCTGAGGTCTACCGGTTCCACCAGCGGCCAGGTTTCCTCTCGTTTCTCCTTTCGAGGGCAGGCGAGCAAGACAATAAGGCATGACTTCACCATCCACAATTAGCACGCGTTTATCGCCATCTTTAATTTCTGGCAAGTACTCTTGCACCATCATGTATCGCGTACCTAGCTTGGTCAGTGTTTCAATAATTACCCCAAGATTGTTTCCATCGGGTTTCACGCGAAATATCGACGCGCCGCCCATTCCATCCAATGGTTTGCAAATAATGTCTTGATGTTTTGCGTGAAATTCGCGTATGCGCTGTTGGTTGTTTGACACAAGCGTATGCGGGATGTGGTCGGGAAAATAGGAGGTAAATAATTTCTCATTATAGTCGCGAAGCGCTTGGGGGTTGTTAACGACCAGCGCGCCTGCTTCTTGTGCGAGAGAAAGTACTTGGGTAGCGTATAAAAACTCGCTGTCGAAGGGAGGATCTTTACGCATTAATAACACGTCTATGTCACCAAGGTGCACAGTTTCTTCTGCTTCAATGGTATAGTAATCACTAGCCTGATCTCTCACCGCTACCGTTTTTGCCATACCCATGGGTTTTCCATTATCGAGAAAGAGATCGCTTAGCTCAAAGTAAACCACTTTTGCGCCGCGGCGTTGTGCTTCTAGCATCATGGCAAAGCTGGTGTCTTTGTGCGGCTTAATGCTTTCAATGGGATCCATGATGACGCCGACGGTATATTGCATAATGTTCTCACTTTGATGGTTTATAGCGTGCTGTGTATTTGCACAGCACGAGTCTCTCGCGATATAGCGTATATGTTGGGGCAATTCCCCTTTCTTCAAGCAAACGGGTTTACAAAGACTGCTATCAAAAGTCGCCGTGCTGCGCTTGTAAGATACTCAAACTGGTAATGGCAGCTGTTTCTGTCCGCAATATTCGCGGTCCTAAGCTAACCGACTGGTAGCCATTTTCGTTGGCTAAGTGAATTTCTGATTCAGACAATCCACCCTCGGGACCTATAAGCAAACGGTAGCCATGGGTGTTATAGGGTTGTTGAACCAATCGTTGTGACGCACCGGGCGCCAATACCAAACGGGTGGTGCTGGTGGGACTGGCTAACCATTGATTTAACGTGATAGGCGTGTTTAATGTTGGCAAAATGTTCCTACCGCTTTGCTCACAAGCCCCAATGATGATCTTTTGCCACTGCTGTAGCTTTTTATCCCACCGTGATTCGTCTAGTTTTACGGTACAGCGCTCGGTGAGAATAGGGGTTATTTCAGTGACCCCAAGTTCTACACTTTTTTGTAGAACGGTGTCCATTCTGTCGCCCTTTGAGACGCCCTGTCCGAGGTGTAAATGAAGAGGAGATTCTTTAGCAATAGAAAGACAGGCATCAGCTTCAACGATCACTTTTTTACGAGCAATGCTGATGATTTGTGCACTGTATTCGTTTCCATCCCCATTAAAAAGCACGATTGGACGGTTAGGTTTAAGACGCAATACCGTCGCAATGTGGTGCCCCGCATCGTCAGTTAGAGTAAATTCTTCTTCCAATGGGATAGGACTGGGATAGTAAATTCTGGGAATACGCATATAAAGTTCTAATTTATCTATTTTAACGCCTATGATACTTGGCTGACGACAACACTTGCAATGTTAGGACGAGATTTGCAAAGTGATAGTGTGACACCTCCATTGCAGTTAGCGTGAATAAATAGCGACTTTGGTATAAATAGTCATCAGTGAAAGCCTTATGTGACTTAGACTTTAGCACAATATTCGCACAAAAAAGTATTTCGCATATTGGTCATTTTCATATTTGCTGATACCTTGAGCGCGTTTAACAACACTCACCATGACAAGGACAAAAAAATGGAAGAGAAACTTACGCTTTTTTCTACAAGCGATATCGAAAAGTACATAAATGAATACGCCATACCTTGGGGAATTAATATCGCTATGGCGGTTGCGATTTATGTAATCGGTAGAATCGTCGTTGGACTAATTTTATCAGTGTTTAGACGCCTTATGGCAAAATCTAAATATGACAATATGCTAGTTGATTTTCTAGAATCAATTATTAGCGCAATCTTGATGCTATTTGTTATTGTGGCGTCGTTAGATCAGCTTGGTGTAGATACGACTTCTTTGGTTGCAATTTTAGGTGCTGCTGGTCTTGCTATCGGTCTTTCATTACAAGATTCACTAAAGAACTTTGCAGCAGGTATTATGTTGCTAGTGTTCAAACCTTTCAAAGCAGGTGATTTTGTAGAAGCTGGTGGTACAGCGGGATCGATTGTATCAATCGGTATTTTTACCACTACTATGAATACACCTGACAATAAAGAGATTATTGTGCCCAATGGCAATATTTACGGAGGCAATATCACTAACTTCTCAGCGAGAGATACGCGCCGAGTTGATATGATAGTGGGTATAGGTTATGAAGCGGATTTACTTAAAGCGAAACGCATCTTAGAAGAACTCATTGCAGAAGATGACAGAATTCTTGATGAGCCGGCTCCTAGAGTAGCAGTTTCAGAGCTAGCATCAAGTAGTGTAAATCTAGTTGTTCGACCTTGGGTAAACTCAGCTGAATTTTGGAATGTGAAGTTTGATTTTACAGAAAAGGTTAAATTGCGCTTCGACGAAGAAGGAATACAGATTCCATTCCCACAAATGGATGTACACCTACACAAAGCGGACAAAGAATAATTTACCGTTATAACAAATAAGTGTGCGGCACAGTAACATAAGCAATAGCTTCTACAACTATGCCAAAACAAATATAAGCCTGGGAAAGCGAAATATGTTTCTCAGGCTTTTTTTGGATTTTACTTAACCCTTTTAACGCTAGAAGTGTATAGTCATTGCACGCTAACCAGCTTTTCGATTTTCATCAGCATTTTTTCGCCAATACCTTTCACTTGAGTTAATTGTGCCACTTCCAAAAAAGGGCCTACTTCTTCGCGATAACGAATAATTGCTTCTGCTTTTGCAAGCCCGACACCCGGTAACATGGTTAACTCATTGACTGATGCCGTATTGAGGTCGATGGTGTTCACTTGAACGGCGTTTGTCACGTTGCCTGAAGGCGAAATAACATCATTAGCAAAAGCGGAGGGAAGGTGAGCAGTAAGTGCGATAACGATCGCTAATCCTGATAGTAGTGTTTTCATAGTCATTCCTTGTCATTGTGTATTTGCCATTATCACGTGATAAGCGGCAAGACGTTGTTGTGTACACAGGTTGTACAAGGTTTGATATTAAATGCACTTTAAAAAATCGGTAGTCCAGTTTTAGTACAGTTTTTTGCGGGTAAAAAAAAGCGGGCTAATTAAGCCCGCATTTGCAAACACATAGTTGTACGCTGTTACAGGCGCTCAAGTAGTGCTTCAGTGAATTCTGTAGTACCAGCTTCTCCACCGAGGTCACGCGTTGTACGGTCACCTGATTCGATAACGTCTTTCAGTGCTGAGCGGATTTTTTCTGCTTTATCACCCATGTTTAGGTATTCAAGCATCTGTGCGGCAGCCAAGATAACTGAGGTTGGGTTAGCCAGATTTTTGCCTGCAATGTCAGGTGCTGAGCCGTGAACGGCTTCGAAAATAGCACAATCTTCACCAATGTTGGCACCCGGTGCCATACCCAGACCACCAACAAGTCCTGCACAAAGATCAGAAAGGATATCACCGAATAAGTTAGTGGTTACGATAACGTCAAATTGATGCGGGTTCATAACTAACTGCATACAACAGTTGTCTACGATCATTTCAGTAGACTCGATATCTGGGTAACGCTCACCCACTTCACGGGCTACTTTGAGGAACAAGCCAGACGTTGACTTAAGAATATTGGCTTTGTGAACGGCAGTCACTTTCTTGCGACCTTCACGGCGTGCTAGTTCATAGGCGAAAGTAACGATCTTTTCAGCACCTTCACGGGTGATTTTACTCATCGCTTCTGCTTCGTTACCGTCTGCAGACACTACTTGTCCAAGACCTGAGTACATGCCCTGTGTGTTTTCACGTACTGTTATAATATCGATGTCTTCGTAACGTGCCTTAGTGCCTTTAAAAGACATGACTGGACGCAAGTTCGCGTAAAGTTTAAATTGCTTGCGTAGGCTAACGTTGATTGACGTGAAACCTTCGCCTACTGGAGTGGTAAGCGGGCCTTTAAGCGCAACTTTGTTTTTAGCAATAAGGTCCAGGGTTTCTTGAGGTAGAAGCTCGCCGTGTTCTTCCAGTGCTACTAAACCTGCGTCGGCATAATCATAGGCAAAGTCACAGCCAACCTTATCTAGAATTTTAATGGTTGCATCGATAATGTCCGGGCCTATGCCGTCACCGCGAATGACTGTAATGCGTTGCTGAGTCATGTTGAGGGATCCTCTGGTAATTCTGTTGTCAAAATCGTTAGGTTTACTAAATTGTAGTCTGGCGAGCAAAACGCGCCAATGTCTGTCTGCTTGCTTATTATAATGGAATTTGTAGGAGATTTGCGTAAAGCAGCACAAAAAGTTGGCGTATTTTATACGATAGTGGGCGCAAGTTATAGCCATTTATTCTTAGTTCGCTGCAAATTGAGCTCTGCAATGCACCCTAAGGCACAAGCCTCTAACTGCTGAAATTAGAACGGAACAAGTGTATTGAAGGCGGGGGAGGAAGAGAGCGTATCAAAGTAAAACACAGAAAGTGCAATGGGAATTATTAGCGTAAGATAGGGCAGTACAACAATGAGGTTTGGTCTTCAACGGCCTTTATCATGTCGCGATGACCCAACTTAAGCAAAGATAAAAGGGTGCTATAAGCGTCGTTTTGTTCAATCATTTTCAGGTTGCCTCTAAACAATGCTGTCTTTGCCAGATTAAAGGCAATTAGCATGATAGCGTGCTCTTTTTTCAACGAGTTGGGCACGTCACTGGAGGGCTTATTACAGTGGTGAAGTACTGCTCGCCATGTAGCGCTTTGGTGCCAGTTTCCGGCAAGCTCACCTGCAATCGCCAGCCATGGTGTAGTGGTTTTTACTCTAAAGGCGGTGTTTATTGAGAGGCTCTCTTCACTATTAACAGGGAGCGTTGCTGCAACTTTAAGTCCCGGCAATGTAAACAGCGGAGCACATAAAAATGTCATGGTCAGTGCTGCTGATTGGGGAGAAAATTTGGTTTCACATTGGCTAGCAATACAACTGGCTATTGAACAACTAAGCAGAGTGAACTGGCGGCACATATTTATTAAGGGGAATTGGTGTTGGGTGAGTCGTTCCATTAATGCGAACTGAATCAACATATCACCAACCCGTTCAATACCATAAGTCATTACGGCCTGCTTAATATTTTTAACTGGCAATTGAAGACGGTTATCCTGACTGGCAGTGTGTATCAAAAATTGATTGAAGTTGGGCGCTTTCTCTATTTTTTCACAAAGCGTGGGTATCTCGACATCCCGTTTTTGCAGCTCGTCAACGATAGCTAGTAACGCAACCGGAGGCGATTGTATAGCAAAAGTGAGGGGTAAAAAGGGCGTTCCACCTTTACAAGATCGCGTCTGGGCGGTATCTGAATAGACCGCGATAAAATGGTCGAAAGGTATATGCGAAGACGTCGGCATAGCGACTGAAGATAGGGGGAGCCACTGACCGTCGGCTTGATCAGCACTTAACATAAAAACAAAACCATGGTGTTGCTGAATGTCAATGAGAACACCCGGTACGCCTTTAGCAAACACCTTCGCTCCTGGCATGGCCTGCGTAAATAAAGGGGCAAGATGTTGTAATAAGTACCTGTGATGTGGTGCTATTTTTTGCGTCACCTCAGTAAATAAACTAATAGCGGGTATTTTGGCGTTACGACAGGCGAAAAAATGAGCCAATAAACACAGCCTCTGAGCGGCTGATAATCGAGGCGTGGCAATAAAATAGCTAATTTTATCAGGCATTTGCATGGGCTTGTGAATTTTTATCACATCACTCCAAATAGCCAGACTTCGTGTTTGGGCAAAACGACGTAAGGCAGTCAGATTAACGTTACTGTCGGGTTCATTCGCCAACCAGTGTGCACACAAGAAGGCACCAATTAAGTGTTGTAGATAATGATCATTGAACTTATTCAGTTTGCCGAACAGCGCGAATATTAACGCATGTTGTGTATGAGAGGGAATGTCGTTGTCTAAAAATAACACCGAAATAGCGATAGCAGGATCGTTATTGACCAAGGTCAGTACACGCTTTGCACTTTTTAGCCAATGATTGATACATTGCTCTGCAGAGAGTGACGGTTCGGGTTGAAATACCAGCCGTTTAAGGACGGAAATGATATCTTTCACATCCATAGTGGCTAGCTGTTTTGGTAACTTGAGTAAGCGCCTTCTCCCCAGGCTATTAATTTGTCGTTTTCAAATAGTAGCGGGGTACATTCATCTTGGGTGGTCAAACCGTCGGCGCGAACGTGCTGCGTTCTAAAAAACATGACCTGAATAATGGTCGCACCTTCTTGTTTCGCTTCGGTGATATCAGGGGTACCCAACAGGGCTAGCACTTCTTCTCTCGTACTGCCAAGTTTTAGTTTGGTAATTTGCACACGGTTATATTCTTCGCGGTCTTTCCAGTCCATGTTCTCAGGTTTATCCGGGTAAAACGCAATAACCATAAAAACGAATACCGCGTAAAGTGCGACACCAGCTAAAATTAGACGAATAACTTTGCTATTCATGACCGTTACTTCTCGTATCCTAAGCGCGTTTTATACGCGAGTTGTGGCGCGTAAATGAAACCGATAACTTCAAGCGCATTTTTCTGAACGTTAATAGGGCTAATAGGGCAGTGTCACAGTGTAGCCCAAACAAAACATAATTATAACAAGTAAACGTAAGCAAATACGTCAATAGGCCTAAATTGTATATACTCAACGTTTGTTATTGCGTTTCTTTTACTCTATAACAAGGCTCATAAGCCGTGCCAGGTAGCTTCATTCTATGCTGGGCGACAAATGACTCAAGCAAAGTATCTACTCTTGTCATTAATTCGCTTTTCCCAGAGATTTCAAAAGGGCCATGCTGTTTTATTTGCTTAATGCCTTCGGCTTTAACGTTCCCTGCCACAATGCCAGAAAATACTTTCCGCAAATTAGACGCCAAATTACTTTTACTTTGATCATGGTCTAATTGAAGGGCGGCCATGCTCTCATGGGTAGGAATGAAAGGCTTTTGAAAATCTTCTTCTATTTTTAGCGACCAGTTAAAACTGAAAGCGTCACCCATAGCTTCTCTGTACTTTTTCACTTTTTCCAATCCTTGGCAAAGCGTACGGGCGACCTCTGCAGGGTCATTCACAATAATCTGGTATTTACTCTGGGCCTCAGGGCCGAGGGTATCTGCCACAAATTCATCGATAGCCTCAAAGTAGCTTTCACTTCCAGCAGGGCCGGTAAGTACGACGGGAAATGGCTGTAGAGTGTTATGATCGTTGGTTAGAATGCCCAACAGATACAAGAGCTCTTCTGCAGTACCTACTCCTCCTGGAAACACGACAATACCGTGACCAAGTCGAACAAATGCTTCAAGTCGTTTTTCAATGTCAGGCATAATCACCAGTTCATTTACAATAGCATTAGGCGGCTCTGCTGCAATAATACTTGGCTCGGAAATTCCCACATAGCGGCCACCGTGATGGCGCTGTTTAGCGTGTCCTATAGCCGCGCCTTTCATTGGCCCTTTCATTGCACCGGGACCGCAGCCAGTGCAGATATTCATATTGCGCAAACCTAATTGGTAACCGACTTCTTTGGTGTACTTGTACTCGTTGTAGTTGATGGAATGTCCTCCCCAGCAGACAATGGTGTTTACTCCATCATTGCCTTCAAGGGCTTGTGCATGGCGTAGCATGTCAAACACCATGTCGGTAATTTCAGCACTTACGGCAGGTGCGTCTTGATGAAGAAACGTGTATTTGTTTCCCATGTATAACAAGTCGCGAAGGACGGCGAACAAATGCTCATGTACACCCCTTACCAAGATGCCATCCACAAACGCCACTTCAGGCGGGTTAACCAATTCTATTTTGACACCCCGTTCCCTGCGAATTAGCTTAATTTCGAAATTTTCGTATGGGGCGAAGAGCGCTTCGTAATTGTCTTCGTCTACGCCACTGTTTAATACTGCTAAGCTGCAGTTTCTAAACATTTTGAACAGTTCACTGTTCGCGGCATCCTGCAATTTAGCGACTTCCACTTGCGAAAGCTGGCTCATCCAACCAACGGGATTAAGCTGTACTTTTTTCATACTTCAGTGTCCTATTATTCCGCGTTTAAATCGGTGACTACGCGGTTGCGACCGTTTCTTTTGGCTGCATATAAATACTCATCTGCCCGATCGAATACTTTCTCCGTATTATCGCTTTGCGAAAAACTGGTAGCGCCGAAAGAAGCAGTAATTTTGACTTTCTCTTGTTTGAATTTAAAAGGCATTGATGCAAGTTGAGTTCGCAAATCATTAAGCTTTTTGCTGACTTCTTCAATGCTGGTATTCGGCAATAAAAGTACGAATTCTTCTCCACCCCAGCGGGCAACGAATTCAGGTTTTTTAATGTTTTGATGCAGAAAGCGGCTCACAGCTTGTAGTGTTTTATCACCTGCTGCATGGCCAAATCTGTCATTAATTGACTTAAAGTGGTCAATGTCCATCACTGCAACCGCAAAAGGTTCGTCCTCAGCTTTGAAGCGGGAATAGGCTTCTTCAAGTTTCTCGTTGTATGTTTGACGATTAGGTAGACGGGTGAGGGGATCGGTGCGACTCTGAACGGCCTGCTCTGCCAGTTTCTTTTTGTAAACACTGGTTTGCTGTTGAAGTGTGTTAATTCGTTCCTGCATAGAAGATAACAGTGCCATCAGCGCTTCCTGACCCTGTTCGTCGTTGCTCTGTTGTTCGTTCAGCGTGGTGACTAAACTTTTCACACAAATTTGAGTTTGGGCTTTTAGTGAATCGAGGGAATCACTTGCCGATACCGCCTCCTCAATAGTATCGATTTGCGACTTCAGCTGTTGATTACCTACTTTTCGCTGCTCGAATTGGGTCTGACTACCTTTAATGCTTTCACTAACTTCGTTATTTATCTTGCCTAAAGAGCTGTGCAGGCTTTGGATTACCTTACCGGTAAAACTCGCTTCTGACATAGCGTCTTGTACAATCATTCGCAAAATGATGACGCAACTTTTAAGTAGCTGATCTTCATCAACGCCTTCGGCCAAACTCGCTTTTATATCGTCGAGTTGTTTATCGTTCGGCTTCTTCTGAGCATACGAGGCGATGATTTGATTGAGTTCGGACAAGATGGAGTAGTAATAATTATTTCTGTCTTCTGCAGACGATTTGGGTTCGTCGGCATTGGGCGCAGCTTCTGGCTCTACACTTTTCAAGCCTTTCATTTCTTTATTTAAGGCAATGCGATGCAATGTAATCGCCTTTGAATAAAGTTTATAGATACTGAAAATATCTCCGATGGGTTGATTGAGT
Source organism: Alteromonas sp. D210916BOD_24 (assembly GCF_047159385.1). Taxonomy (GTDB): domain Bacteria; phylum Pseudomonadota; class Gammaproteobacteria; order Enterobacterales; family Alteromonadaceae; genus Alteromonas. The sequence continues at coordinate 2,810,673 of NZ_AP038333.1, read as the reverse complement.
TTGATTAGCTCTTGGGTTGCTAAGCCTTTTAACTCTTCATCGTCGAACACAATTTTTTGTAGCTGTTTCATGGCATCTTCGAGAGAAGATAGGGTATCAGTATTATATTTGCGAAGGGTAATATCTTGATGCTGTAGTAGCTTGTTGAGCTTTTCAATACTCACCGCGGCTAAGTTGAAATTCGGTGTGCCCGATAGATGGCCCCGAAGTACCCTGAGTTCTTCGTCAATTTTGTCTGAAAAGCCCTCATAAAAAGCGGACAATTTCACAATAAACCGGCAAAGTGTGGCATTGTGCTGTTTAAGCGATTGTAGTTGTTTTTCTTCCATTGTGTTCGTCTTTATCGAATTGTGGTAACGACCTGAAATACCCAAATATACTCGTCAAATATAGCCCGTTTATTGTCTGGCTTGTCGATGGTTGGCATAAGGTTTTTCAAAGTTTGAACGGAAAGGGTTAATGTCTAAACCGCCTCGTCGCGTGTAGCGCGCGCACACCGTTAGTTTATTTGGACGGCAGTGAGTTAGCAGGTCAGTAAAAATCCTCTCAACACATTGCTCGTGAAACTCATTGTGTTGACGAAAGCTAATGAGGTATTTCAACAGTCCTTCATGGTCAATGGCGTCGCCTTCATAGCGAATTTGAATACTGGCCCAATCTGGTTGGCTGGTGATGAGGCAATTTGACTTAAGTAAGTGAGAGACCAATGTTTCGCTTTTAACGCCAAGCGCTTTGTCGATAGACAAGTAACATGTATTTGGTGAGTATTCGTGGATCTCCACGTCCAACTCATCTATTAAGGTTCCTTCAAATTCTTTGAAAGTGATCTGGCTAAAGGCATTGGGAAGTATCAGCTTTACCGACACTGATTCCCCAGCACACTGTGAAAGGTCTTTTTCAATAGTGGCACGCACGGTGTCTGCACAAGCAAACTGTGTCTGATTAAAGCTGTTTAAATACAGTTTAAATGACTTAGATTCGATCAGGTTACCTGAGGTAATTGGCACATCGCATTCTAAAATGGCAACCTGCGGTTTTCCTTTGGAATTTAGCCATGATAATTCATAGCCTGTCCAGGTATCAGTTCCCGTAAACGGTAACCCATCTTTAGGTAGCTTGAGCGTATCTCGGCTTAAATTGCGCGGTACACCCTGTAACAAGTGAGGATTGTATTCAAATTCATAATCAACTTGTTTGCCCAGAGAAAGATCGTCAGGCGCTTTGATAGAAATTTTTTCAGGGGAATTGTCTGTCGACATAAAAACCTTTTAACACGTAAGCGAGAAAACAAAACCAATATTGACTTGGTAAATTATGAGTATAGTGTACCCCAAAAAGTTAGGGGGAACTTTATTATGGCGACAACAATAGCAGAACAATTAGATAAATTTGTATCATCTTATGTCACGTTGGCAGGTCAAGATGGCCTAAAAGTGCCGTTTGACAGTGAGTGGCCCTCGTCGTGTTATGACGGAACAGGAAAAGCGGGCGAGTTAGTGAATTGGACGCCTAAGATGCAAACTAATCTAGGCTCGTTCGAGAATGTTGAAGCTGCATTATCGCTTAGTTTGCACCCAGACTACTGCCTGTATTTTACGCGCTACTTTAGCGGCAACTTGTCAGCAGTGGCCTCTCAGGGTAATTGTGAGCTTTTGCAAATTTGGAACGAGGAAGACTTTACCCGCCTGCAAGAGAATTTGATTGGTCATCTACTCATGAAACAACGACTTAAACAGCCTCCGACGCTATTTTTCGGCGTGACCGATGAAGAAGATTTTATTCTCTCCATCCTGAATGACACAGGTGAAGTCGCGCTAGAGCAGGTCGGTAAGCTACCTCAGAAAATTCTTGCGCCGAACTTAGCTGATTTCATTGCGCAATTGACACCCCAGCCTCAGCGGGACAGTGCTTAAGGCTGGGTAATACACTCGTTCTACTGGACGTGTAAACGCTGAGTGATTGCGGCGAGTTGCTGTTTGAGCTCAGCCACTTCTTTCTCAAGCATTGAGACCCGTTCGCTAAGTTCTTCAGGCCGTGATGTCGTTGTCGTTAATGTCGTTAAGTTACTAGAACGCATAACGGGTTTACTGGCATTAAAACGTTTAATCGCTTCGATAGCCTCAGTTACGGACACTTTAAAGGGGGCTTTGGAACGCAGCATACCAACCGAGGGGGAGCTACCTGCTTCATGCATACTTTGACAAAGCAAAATAAGGCGGTGGATATTGTCACTGTTCATGAATATAACTGTCTGCATGTAAGATCATATGAGGTCAGCAGTGTACCTCTTAGCAAGTGTTAATTTCACCAATAATTTAGCATATTCACTAAATGTAAGTGAAAGTAGATGTTAGTAAAATATTAAATATGCATTAAAAACAATGATATACGTTTTGGCCTTAAATTTGATATATAGCTGTCAGAGTATCTTATAGCGCTAAAATTAGTTACGAGTAGAGTTCAGTTGATGTTCATCTACGTTTTATAAAATACCTCAATAATAATGGAGTTGGCCTTAACAAACTTTACCTTATTTCACCCTAACTGTGTTAAATGAAAATGGGGTGGATAGAGACAAGGCATAAAAGCGGCCAACCCTGGATAAATAAGCAACAACTACATTTTACACAAGGAAAAAACATGAAAACGCTTCTTTTATCGGTCTCTTTGGCATCCTCTCTTTTACTGTCTGGTTGTGTTGTGTCAGTGGGCGGTGGTTCAGATAGCCACTACAGTTCAGATTGGGAAGATCGCGAGTTTAATAACCGCAAGCATATCGCTAATTTAGAAAGTGGTGTGAGTTATGAGAGCGTAATTAGAAAGATGGGCGTGGCTGATTTTAACGAATTGTTCGAAAAACAAGACGGCACTTACCGCGTATTATTTTATCGCACCCAGAAAACGAAAGGCGATGGTGTGACTACGAAAGACGAATGTACGCCCCTGGTATTTAAGAACGGAAATTTAGTGGGGTGGGGTGATAGCGCATATGGCCTAATGCATTGATATCGCTATACAATTCTCGTCGTTAGCGGAAAAATGTTAATAAAAGGTTAACAGGTGGGGGTTTTTCAAGTAGGCTAAAGTTTATACAGTGAAAGAAAGTGACACCGTATAGGCGAACCTCTTTTCACTGTAAGTAGTCAAAATACCTCTGCCTTTGGTGTGTGGTTGTTGCAACAATGCTTACAAGGAAGCCCTCATGACTTCAAATACGCTCAATGGCGCTATCGCGCCCCTACAAGAGACCGTTAAAGCTATTTATTTATCTGCTGACGATCTCAAAGTTGCCGCATCCATATTATTCAATGCTTATGTTGACGATCCACTCTTCGTGGATATTTTCCAAGCTGAAAAAGAAGGCTATGACAGCCGGTTGCGCTCTGCAATTCGCGAAGAACTCAATGCGTTTTGGGTAGCAGAGCAACCAATGATAGGTTTATTTGACGATGACCGCTTAATTGCTGTTACTTGTCTAACCGCGCCTGACGCTGCATTTGGTTCAGGTCGATATTGGCATTGGCGACTTCGTATGCTTCTCACTGCTGGGCTGTTTGGTACTAAGCAAATGTTAGAGAAAGAGGAAAAAGTGAGAGCGCTTGTGCCCGCAGACAATTTTCATATGTTAAGTTTTATTGCTGTCCATCCTGATTATCAGCACCACGGTTTAGGCCACATTTTGCTAGGGGCTATTGACAGTATTGTCGCTCAAGATGCTAAAAGTGAAGGTGTCGCCGTTTTTGTCACTGTTCCTTCTCACCAAAGGTTTTTCAACGACGACAACTACCAAATTGTTAGTCAACTTCACCTGTCACATGTGAGCGGTGAGATTATGTTTAGGAAAAATCAGCATTAGCCGATTGTCGATTACCTTGTTGAGCCGGTAATCGAGTGGGCCGAATAGGTAATGGACCGATATAGTCTGATTTAAGTAATCGCTGTAAATGATCCACGCTTTCTAGTGTGTCATGGACTTTATCGATGACGTTTTGGGTCACCAATATTACGCCTTGCCGTGTAACTGTAAAGCCTTGTTGTTTCGCTGTAGCGGCATTTTCAATCACAAAGTGAGGAGGAATGGTCACACCTTTATCTACAATGACTTTTTCCAACTTTGCCCCTTTCCCAATAGTGACGTCGGGTAGCACAACGCATTTATCTAACTTAGCTTCTGCGTTTACTTTTACATTCGATGACAACACTGACTGCTTAACACTGCAGCTTTTCAACTGGCCCCCTGAGCCCACCAACATTTGCGTTAACTCACACGCTGGTGACTGTTTGTCTTGAGTAATTTCGGTAGGGGATCGAGAGTGAGAACTGCCCCAAATAGGCCATTCGGGATCCGCCAAATTGAGTAGGCTCCTGTTATTGAGCAAGTCCATATGTGCTTGCCAATAGCTATCCAAGGTACCTACGTCTCGCCAGTAAGGAATTTGATCCCCATTGGGAGTGCGGAAACGATGAGCAAATACGCGATGGCCTTGGATAATAGAAGGGATCACATTTTTACCAAAGTCATGATCTGAGTCCTTAAGATTAGCATCGTGGCAAAGTAGTTTAAGTAACACATCAGTGTTGACTACGTAATTTCCCATCGAGGCCAAGCAATAATCAGGTGCATCAATGAGGGCGTGAGGATGATGTGGTTTTTCATCAAAGGCAGTAATCTGACCTTTTTCATCTGCACTTAATACTCCCAACTGTTTTGCCGCCAATTGAGTAGGGACTTCGATGCAGGAGACGGTCATATCGGCATCATTTCTTACATGCGTAGTTAGCAGTTTACGATAATCCATGTTGTAGACATGGTCTCCGGAAAGTATCAACACGTACTTTGGCGCAACCGATTTTATGTAGCTCAAATTTTGATAGCAGGCGTCTGCGGTTCCTTGATACCAGTTTTCGGAACGTTGCTGAGAGGCGGGTAATATATCTAAACGACCGCCGAAGCTACTATTCAATGGCCCCCAATGTTGCATCAAATGTCTGATTAAACATTGAGACTTATACTGCGTTAGTACGGCAATTTGATGTAAGCCTGAATTAACACAATTGGAGAGTGGGAAATCAATAATTCGGCAGTGACTGCCAAACTCTAGCACGGGTTTTGCTCGTGTCTTCGTTAAATCCTTTAATCGCGATCCCTGGCCTCCTGCCAGTACTAAAACGAGGGTATCCTTCATCACTTTATAGATATCTAAGTCAGTATTCATATCAGGCTCCAAATTCAGCCATCCTTGGCTGAGTCTCTCATTTAGTCGGTAATTTCAATCTTGCGCTGTTGCTCTTGTGCTTTAGCCGATTTGGGTAAATGCACTTTGAGCACACCTTTCTTAAATTCAGCCTTTATGCCATCTTGATCTACGCTGACAGGCAGTCGAAAACTACGCTGAAAACTACCGTAACTGCGTTCCATCACTCGTATGTTGTCATCTTTATCTTCATTGCGCTGATACTTCTTTTCACCGCTGATGGTCAGTACACCATCTGATAGTGAAATTTTGACATCATCGTTTTCTAATCCTGGAAGTTCCGCAGTTAACTCATAGGTTTTTTTACTTTCGACGATATCTACATTGGGGTTTACGAACTCCAGATTTGCATCGCGTAGACTTGTGGTTTCTTTTGAAAAAGGGAAATGACTGGAAAAATGCTGGAAAAAGTCATCTAGCATGTCATGGCCAAAAAGAGTGGGTAAGAAGCCATTTTCTTTTTTGTTACTGGAACGATGGCTAATAGGCAAATTACTCATAATAGATCTCCTATCACACAGTGAATTTAATCAGAGCCTGTTGATCTTAGCGGTCAAAACGCTGCGCAAAGACAACAGACTCAAGCAGTAGCTGAACTACTTAAGCCTTCACTTATCAGCCGATAACAGTAAACAATATTTGAAAATTGATAACATTGATCCTTATCAATAGAAGTATAGTTTATTTTTTAAACAAAGTTGGAGCCTATTGATCTTTGTTGTGCATTTTTGCAGCGGTCTGTGTGCCGTCTAGACAAGGTAAAGTTTGTGGTGCGTATTTCTTTCTATTCGTCATTCTTTGCCATTAATTTCCCACGCAACTCTGCGTTCAGCTGCTAGGGAACTGGTTGCTACCCATCTAAACAGATACATAATTATTACTTTGGTGACGCCGCTTGTGATCGCTAAAATTAGCAGCGGCCAACTCGTTTTTAATCCCATGCTTATTGCAAATGCTATTGTTGAAATATCCATCATAAGAATAAATTGACTCATTTTAAGGTCCACTGCGCCAGTGTGACCAGACGAGAGTATTAGTCGTATCTGATGAAAATAGCCTTGAGCTATCAATAGGGAAACAACCAATATCAAGGATGTGGAAAGGGCTTTCCCCTCATCTGCAATGGTATCGCCAAACAGAAGCCCCAATAATGCTAAGAGGAAACAGCAAATTGCCGAGTACAGACTAATCCTTGCAGAAAGTGATTTTCTATCCACAAAAATTTCGAAAATTATGATTAAGACTAATATCGAAGCACACATCCTAGGCCAGACGATATAATGGTTAAAGGGTGTGATGGAGTATCCGTAGACAAAGAAAGATAAATAGGCCAAAAAGCTTACGGTAAATTGGTTAAGCGACAATATTGAAGTGACAGGAAGTTGGTTATCTCTGACGCGTTTACGTCGCCATATCGTTTTCAATTGAGACAACAAACCATACAAGCTACCTATAATAAGTACTGTATTTAGTGTCCCCGTTATATTAAATAAATTCAAAGATGCCTCCTAAGTTGCTTTTATTGTCGACATTATTGGCGTAAAAGAAGGTTTAATACACTTTTAAACCATAATTATCATTATATTGTCGACATTATAGGGCTTGGCTTATCTAAAAGATCTATACTTACGTGATGAAGTTGATAAGAAGTGGGGTTATTACCTGTTTTTGAAGAGGGTTGCTATTGAAGACAAGCTTTACTTATTTTTCCTATTGGTTTGTAAGATATTTCCTACAAATTGTGTGAGTGATCTTACCTTTTTATTGCACGCCAAAATTAGACTAAAGTATAAAGTTGTTGATTTTAATCGGTTTTTTTTAAGTTGATGAAAATGTGACAAAAAATATCAAGAAAATGCTGATTTTCTATATGGCGGTAATAATTGGAAGGGATACTATGACCATGTCACAAGGAAACACGACGAGTCAGGATGATTTAACGGAATGCTTTGGACAACTTAAGGACGAGATTCTCACAGGGTGGTGAGATAAAGGAAAAGGGAAACAGCGAGGACGCTGGTTAACAGGGAGTAGGAAATAATTAAGGAATTAGAAGGGACTATCTGCGTGAAAAGGATTCACTACAGGATGTAGCAGGAAGCCCGGGTCATGGATGAGCTAGCACGGATCAGCTTAGCAAGGAAGAAAAAAGGACATGCCACACAAAGGTAAAGCTGTAGCAGGAAGTACAGCGAAAAAGGAGTGAAGGAAGGGAGTATCAGTGGAGACTGATTAGGACAGCCTCAGGATGAGGAACGCTGTAAGTGGATATACAGCTATAAAGGAACAAAGGAAAGGGATCTACGCATGGACGGGTAGCTCGCACAGGATGAGGCGAGAAAAGAAGGAAAGGGGCGTATACGGATTTTAATCGGGAAGATTTTAGTCGCAAAGGAACGCAGAGAGGGAAACTCAAAATTCCAAGAAAAGGGGAGCCGATGGGCTCCCCTTTTTTTATATGTTCTCTGTTCTCGAATACATAGGACAAGAAAGCCTATATAGCACGTTAGACACGATGGGGTGGCACCTCAGTACGGATAACGCGCAGACCGACCAATTCCGCTTCTCCACTGTATCTGTCTTCGCCATTGCTTGAAAACTCAAAGTTAAACGTGCTGTGCCAGTCGGGTTTTCCAAACTGAAAAGAAAAGCGTGTTTTAGCGCGCGCAACACTAAGAAGCTGAAGCTGATGGGTATCGCAATAGCGCTTTAAGTAACTATATGCATGTTCTGAAATGGCGCGAATACGCCAAAATTGATAACCGGTAAAGCCAAGGGTTAACCACACAACCAGTTCTAATAACGTCATGCTATTTTCTCGCTTGGGCAAAGAGTTGGGCGAAAGCAGCAGAGAGTACTTTAGAGCTTTCATTAGTGTGAAGTAACGTCAAAACCTGACGTCGCAGTTGCGGAATTTGAACCAAGTCGGAAAAAAAGCCGGAGAACAACGCGCCACTGTGGGCTTCTTTGTTATCTACGTTCGCGACTTGTTCCAGAAAAGCACTAAGGAGCACATTGTCCATTTGACTAAAGTGCCGAGCGGCAATAACACTGAGTATATCTACTCGCTGCGAGCGTTCGTCATGAAGTAATTCGCACAGCGTGTCGTGAAGTGTTTGGTCAAAACTGTCAGACGACAACCCTCGCAAGGCTGAAACAGAAACCTGGTCGTCGCACATGAGCTTCTCAAACATAAGGTTTTTTAACTCAACAGGCGTTGTGATTGATTCACTCATTTCCATTAGGGTATTCAAAAATACATCAGCATAGATGGCTTGATTATCACTTATCGCCTGAAGCAAATTGTTCGATTTGGAATGGGATGCTAATGCGTGGATAAAATCCGCTACGCTCTGCATAGGGATCTGTTGCCAGTCAACCAACTGGGGTGCTTGTATATACGCTTCGACCTTTTGGGCATGTTCACTCAAAGGTTGGCCTAAAATATTTTTCACCATGGCATTAAACTGGGCGAGTTGAGACTGCCCAGGCACAAATGAATAGGGATTGTCGGGTAGGGTCTGTGCTTTTTCACTTTCTTGGGCAATGGATTGACCGAGTGCATCGACAATAATGTCCAAGAAGTGATTACGTGCCGCCGCCACCACTAAGCCTTGTTCATCGAGAGGCAATTTTATAAACCAAATATAGTGAGACTGAGAAGCCTGTTTGTTCCAAAAAACAATGCCAAACCAAGCGTGCTGCTGTCGAGGATAAGGGGCATAAGCGCTGCCGTTTTCAATATCCAGAAAGGTTTGGGAAGCGGTGGGCGTGAGTCGACGACCCATATCAATAACGTGATATTCTGTACCTGCGTGTAATAAAAATTCACTGATTGAATTAATGCTATTGGCGCTCATTGTCCATACCGAATTACTGCAAATAGGCGCAGTTTATCACAGCTCGGGAGGTTTGTTGGCTCACTTGACGATAATCAGTGAAAGCAGGTTTTGTGCTTAACCTTACCCGCCTGATATACTGCGCCCTTTTTTATATATCATCTTTGCCAAGAGCCTAACAATGAGCGAACAGCACCAAGCCCTTGCGAGCGCACTTGACGCGCTTGAAGAGGAAATGCAGCAGCAGGCATTGTGGCCTGTAGAACGGCCTGGTTCCCGGGCTTTGCAAAGCCGTGTTCCTTTTGCTGCTGATACCATGCGTTTTGAATGCTGGTTAGCATTTATCTTTATTCCTAAAATGCGTGATCTCGTCGCTTTAAAAGATATTATACCTCCTATGCAAGTTGCCCCCGCCGCAGAGGTGTATCTCACTTCTGCTCGGGAAGTGGTGAAAAAGCTGCGTATTATTGATGGCATAGCTACCCAAAGTCCTATATGAATATTATACCCTCTCATTCCAGCGATAACGTGACAACACCGGTACTCAACATTCTTTATTGTGACGATCACATTGTGGCTATAGATAAACCTGCGGGAATGCTGGTACATCGCAGCCCTATCGATAAACACGAAACCGTGTTTGCAGTACAAACATTACGGGATCAGCTGGGGAAACACGTTTATCCCGCCCACCGCTTGGACAGGCCGACGTCTGGAGTATTGCTGTTTAGCTTTAACTCTACGATAGCTGCCCAAGTGGGACAGCAAATGATGGATAAACACGTTGCTAAAACTTATCACGCGTTGGTTAGAGGCTTTGTGTCTTACAGTGGGCTTATCGATTACGCCCTAAAATATCGCTACGATAAAATTGCCGACAAACACAAGCGACCTCAGCAGCCCCCTCAGCCAGCAACCACGCTTTACGAGCCACTTGCACGGTTTGAAGTGCCTGAGCCTGTTGGTAAATACCAAAGTGCACGCTATTCGTTGGTTAAACTGTCACCAAGTACGGGGCGAAAGCACCAGTTGCGACGTCATATGGCACATATTCGTCATCCGATCATTGGCGATACTACCCATGGTGATGGTAAACAGAATAAATTTGCCAAAGACCACTTTACTTTCGCTAATCTGGCCTTAAGTTGTACGCATATGGGATTGGTTCATCCAGTGACACAAAAATGGATAGACATTCAAAGCAACATGCACAGTGAACTGCAAAGGTTAACTGACGCACTTGCGCCGTTTCAAATTTGAGTAAATAAAAATCTTACGAGATAACATCAGTTATTAAATAGAGGTAAACATGGCAACATTGAAAATTATCGCGGGTACTGTGTACGGAAACGCCCAGCATGTAGCAGAACAAGTAGAAGAGAACTTGGCTGAGCAAGGTGTGGATTGTTCACTCGAATCAGACCCGTCTGTCTCTGACTTCACTGATGCTGATGCACTTCTAATTATTACCTCTACCACCGGACAGGGAGACGTTCCCCCTAACTTAGAATTTGTGTTTTCTGATTTGAAAGATGAATTTCCTCTGCTGACAGGTAAGCCATTTGCAGTGGCTGCGTTGGGCGATAGTAGCTATGGCGAGAGCTACTGTGGTGCAGGTAAGCAGTTCCACGCGTTACTTACCGAGCTTCAGGCAACGGCAGTGTCAGATATGCTAGAAGTGGACGCCATAGAAACCCTAGAGCCTGAAAAAGACGTGGTGGAATGGGTAAATGCTATTAAAGACAAATTATTGTCTTGAAATCAAAATCTGTAATGGCACACGATAAAAAAAGGCGCTTCATTGAGCGCCTTTTCCATGATTGAAATTAGCTTATTCTACACCGCGAAGTAGGGCATTAATACCTACTTTAGCACGTGTTTTAGCATCCACTTTTTTCACAATGATCGCTGCGTATAGGCTGTATTTGCCATCAGCGCTCGGTAAGTTACCAGCTACCACAACAGAGCCGGCAGGTACGCGACCGTAGTGAACTTCGCCAGTTTCACGATCGTAAATACGCGTGCTTTGGCCGATATACACGCCCATCGAAATTACGGAACCTTCTTCAACGATGACACCTTCTACAATTTCAGAACGGGCACCGATAAAACAGTTGTCTTCGATAATAGTGGGGTTGGCTTGCAACGGCTCAAGTACACCACCGATACCAACGCCACCCGAAAGGTGAACGTTCTTTCCTATTTGAGCACACGAGCCAACCGTTGCCCAAGTATCTACCATAGTGCCTTCGTCAACATAGGCTCCAATATTAACGTAAGAAGGCATCACTACCGCATTTTTACCTATAAAGGTGCCAGTACGTACTGCGGCAGGCGGTACAATTCGTGCTCCCTCTGCAGCAAATTGTTCTGCTGTATAATGCGTGTATTTCAGTGGAACCTTGTCATAGTATTTGCTTTCTGCACCTTCAATTACATCGTTGTTGTGCAAGCGGAAGAAAAGTAATACTGCTTTTTTTAGCCACTGGTGTACCACCCACTCGCCTGCGATTTTCTCAGCAACACGGGCGTTTCCACTGTTGAGTAGATCAATCGCTTGGGCTACGGCATTTCTTACTTCTTCGGGAGCAGAAGCAGGACTAATGCTATCGCGATTTTCGAAGGCGTCTTCAATAATGGCTTTCAATTCATTCATGGTATTGTGATATCTTCAAGTTGGTCGAGTTTAAACAGGATACGCTTTTTAAGGCTAACCTGTTGTTCTTGGGTTAATGCTTTGCCAGCGTCATTGCTGACGATAAAAATATCTTCTGCACGCTCACCAATGGTGGCAATTTTTGCCAATTTAAGCGTGGTATTCGTGTCGACAAAGGCGTGGCCAATTTTAGCTAAAATGCCGGGTGCGTCCAGTGCTTCTAGCTCGACCAGTGTTGCTTCGTCGTTAATATTGAAAAAGCGTACTTTGGTTGGTACGTCAAGTTGCTTCATCTGCCGAGGTAATTTTCGTTTATTTTCATGAGAGCGGCCGGGTTTCTCTAATTGAGCTGAAATGGCATTCTCTATTGACGCAATGCGTGAATCCGAAGACAAACGAGTACCGTCATTTTCTAAAATCAGCATACTGTCAAATACATAACCGTCTCGTGTCACGGTCACGTGGGCATCGTGAATAGAGCAGTTGCGGCTATCGAGAACCGATGCTACTTGAGCGAAGAGTGCTTTTCTGTCTTTACCGTAAATTAATAGCTCAGTACCGCCTTTTGCACAGTTATCGTTAGCTTTAACTAAAAGCCCTTCATGCTCAGGCGTGAGCCAGTCGTCTTGTGCCTTTAAAATCTCTTCTGTGTGCCAGGCAATTTGGGTTGGCTTGAAACGCACGAAGTAATCATCGTCTAAGCGTGCCCAAAGTGCATCAACGCCAACAGGATCGATGGCTCTCTCTTGTAAAATTTGTCTAGCCTGGTGCTTGTGTGTCGTGACGCGCTCGTTAAGTGTTACCTGACACTGTAAGCCATTATCAAGGGCTTTTTGTGTCATCAAATACAATTCGCGCAATAATGAAGCCTTCCAGTCATTCCACAAGTTATCGTTGGTAGCACGAATATCGGCAAGGGTAAGGGCGTAGAGTAAATTGAGATGATTATGGCTTCTCACCGCGCCGGCAAATTCGCTAATCACGTCAGGATCGTAGATATCGCGACGCTGGGCCACTACGCTCATTAACAGGTGATTTTCCACTAACCAGGCAATCATATCTGCATCTTCATCCGGTACATCATGGCGCTCACAAAACTTGGCCACGTCCTGAGCACCCAAAGTAGAATGATCGCCATTTCGCCCTTTTGCGATGTCATGGAAAATGGCTGCGATATACAGCACCTCCGGCTTGTCTAAATTGCGGCATATTCTGCCACAGCGGGGGAAGTCTTTATTTTCTTTAGAGAAAAAGTAGTTTACGTGCTTTACCAAGCGATGAGTGTGTTCATCGACGGTATACGCATGGAACAAATCAAATTGCATCATACCGACAATCGCATCCCATTGTGGGAGGTACGCTTGTAAAATTCCGTACTGGTGCATAATGTCCCAGGCAAAGTTGAAGAATGCGGGTTGCTTCATCAACTTCATGAACTTTTCACGGCAGTCGGCTCGTTCCACAAAATACTCATTTTCAAAGGCGCGGTGGGCGTTGCGCAATTGTCGAATACAAATGGTACTTAACCCTTGTACTTCAGGGGTGTTAGTTACCAGATGTAAGAAGTCGAGTATGGCCTCAGGTGATGAAAAGGTATTTTCATGCCGAGGAGAAATCATGTTATCAAGAAGTTCGAAGTCTTCGTTGATAATGGCGCTTTTCTGCACGCTTTGATTAAGCATGTCGTACTTGAATCGTTGCAAAAGCATTTGATTCAATTCTGAAACCCTTGCCACCGTGCGGAAAAAGTCACGCATCATTTTTTCCACAGATGCTTTGCCTTCTTCACCATACCCCATCATTTTTGCGACATCAGGCTGATAGTCGAACAACAGGCGATTTTCGCTTCTCCCTGCAATCAAATGCAATGCACAACGCATTTTCCACAAATGCATACGGCAGGCGATTAGCTCACTGTGTTCCTGTTCAGTAAAGTAGCCATGACCAACTAAATTCCAACCGTCATATTCTTTAAAATGTTTTTTGGCGACCCAGCCAATAGATTGTATATCGCGAAGACAGCCTGGGTTTTCTTTGATGTTGGGTTCTAAATTGTATGCTGTACCATTAAATTTTGCGTGGCGTCGTTTTTGTTCGTCGTATTTAGCAGTGAAAAATGCTTTGCTACTCCAGGAATTGCGGCCATTAACTTCATCCCAGAGCTTTTCAAACGTTGATTCGCTGCCACACAACAGGCGGCTTTCCACTAAATTAGTGGCAATGGAAATATCTTCCTTCGCCAATTTTACCGTTTCTTTAATAGTGCGAACAGACTGACCTACATCCAGTTTTATATCCCATAAAAGGGTTATGAACTGGCTTATTTTTTCTTGTACATTTGGCGCCAACTTCTTTTTGCTTACAATCAGAAGATCGATATCTGAATAAGGTTGTAAATGTCCTCTTCCGTAGCCGCCTACTGCGCATAGCGCAAGTTCATTAACCGTGTCTAAGCCATACAGTTGCCACAAATGGCAAAGCAATGCATCGACAAATTGCGCTCGACCAGTGACCAACTGATTTACGGGAGTTGAATCAAATGAGGATGAAATCCATGTGTAACTCTTTTCTACACAGGATTTTATGGCTTGGATATCATCAACAGTACTAATTGTGTCTATATTGTTGATTAGTGATTGCAGCGTCAAAATGCACCTTCGGGGTAAAGTTCTTTTCAATCGTTAAGAACAATATCACGAATTGCAACTAATTCGCAGTACCCTGTAGCTGCATAATTTAGGTCAAATTGTGAATATTTATGGATTTTTGTTCTAGTCTTGGTAAACGAGCGAAAAGCCATGTAACAACATGGCTTTGACAAGTTGCCGTGTTTATCGCGCCGCGTTACGACCTACTGCAGATATGCATAGGTTTTCATATAGAAAGGCGCACACATACACCGTGCTTAAATAGACTGATTTAATTTAAATTGAAGTTTTTGCTCTGCTACGTAGCACACTGTTTTCAAACCAAATCCGTAGGTTAGCGTTAATATGCATACCGCAAAAGCAGGCCCGAATGCGGTGCTGAACTGTTCTGCTTCCAAGTTGCTTCCAATGGCAATGGCACCAATTAAGCTTGAAAATATTCCCGTCAATACCGCGGTTTGCCCAAGTACCCTAAAAGACAGTTGAGCATTGGTAAGTACTTGTTTGTCAAACTGGACGTCTTCATTCAAAAGCGCGTTTACACCATTGGTTAATGCTTGTGAAGATGTGGCAGCTACGGCAAATAATACCGAAGGAATAAACACTAACAGTGCAGAAGGAATGTCGATAAACATATCAACGCCTCCTCCCAATACTAACGCCATCAGTGTCAAACCGGTAAATACTAGTAAACTCAATAGAAACATCATAAATCCTCGTTTTGTTTTCCATAAAAATTGAAAGGCAGAGCGAAGTGCTTGTTGTCGGTACCACCGCATGGCAGACTGGGGGTTGATCTGTGCTCTACTTAAAAACTCTTCTTCTAAATCACCCAATATGGGCTCTTTCAATTCGTTGGGAAGCACCCATTGAAGTAGCTGTCCAGACCAGCCTAGGGGGCGCGAAATGACTTGGCTCATAGCGCCTCCAATAACGCCAAACCTTGCCACATGTTCGCGAGTGCTTCTTTAGACCGTTTTAATGCAGATTGGCCTTGGGCTGTGACACTAAAATACTTTTTTGCGCGACCGCCACGTTCAGCCGTAGCCTCTCCCATCCGACTCTCTACCAGGCCCTTCTTCTCTAAGCGCTCCAAGGTGGTATACAAGGCCCCAATTGTTACATCACGCGCGATAGACTCGGCCAGTAGCTGACGAATACTGCTGCCATAGGCTGATTCGCCCAATTTAAGTATGGCGAGAAGTAGAAATTGCTCGAACTCCCCAAGAAATTTATCTTTTGCCATTACCGTCTCCTTATATAATAACTACAATGTAGTGTATATTTGACTGAAGTCAATATCTTTTATTTTGTAGAGTAAATGTGTGGACACAAGAAAGGGGAATAACCGCGTTAAAGAAAGCAACGCTATACAGCTTTTGATGATTTAGATAAAGCAGCAGTAAGGTGAACCTTACTGCTGTATAAACGTGGAGGTTAACTATGTGAAATAACGCGGGGTAGTGTTTCATCTTCGCGCAACGTGAGTACTTCAACGCCGTTTTCTGTTACGAGTAAAGTGTGTTCCCACTGGGCACTTAAGCTTCTGTCTTTCGTGACCACGGTCCACTGATCAGGCAATACTTTCGAATAGCGTTTGCCTGCATTAACCATAGGTTCAATAGTAAAACACATTCCTGGGACCAACTCTTCACCTGTTCCCGGTTTTCCGTAATGCACAATTTGAGGCTCTTCATGAAAGCTAGCACCGATACCATGACCGCAATACTCTCTTACAATGGAATAGTCGTGTGCTTCGGCGTGAGTTTGGCAAATATGACCAATGTCACCCAATCGCATGCCGGGTTTAACCTGTTCAATCGCTTTGTATAAGCACTCTTGTGTTACGCGGATCAAGCGCTCAGCAAGGATAGAAGGTTTGCCGACGATAAACATTTTCGATGTGTCGCCGTGATAACCATCTTTAATTACGGTAACGTCGATATTGATAATATCGCCATCTTTGAGTTTCTTGTCAGAAGGAATGCCGTGGCAAATACAGTGATTAACCGACGTACAAATTGATTTAGGAAACGGCGGATGCCCGTAATTAAGGGGGGCAGGTGTCGCGTTTTGCACGTTGACAATATAGTCGTGGCACAGCGTGTTAAGCTCGTCCGTGGTGACTCCTTTTTTGACATGTGGAGTGATCATTTCAAGCACTTCAGCAGCCAACTTGCCGGCTACACGCATTTTTTCGATTTCTTCAGGGGTTTTGATTATTGCTGTCACAGCGCCTCTCAAATCGGTTTAAGCTAATTTCTACATTAAATTTATGGTGTGGCATCAGTATAACATCATTCAGAGCGGGGTTAGTAACCAACTGAAATACAATGGCTTTAAGCTTTTATTTTAAGAAAGGTGAGGATGCGCTATAACGCTAACTCGCGCATTAAAAAGCGGGGGTTTTAGCGGTAAAAACTTGAGGCTTGGGCTCTGTTGTGGTATAAAGCGCGCGCCCTGACGGAAAGGTCTATTTGCCTAGCGTAAAAAGCCCCCGTTATAGAGGGTAAATTTATTTTATTAAAACACACATATACCGACACTTCGTATCGGGGTGTTCAGTGCAATTACGGTTGAGCTGAATCGATACAAGGGGTATATGGAGGCCTAACCCCAAGAGGAAAATAAAATGGCTAATGTTTCTATGCGTGACATGCTGAAAGCCGGTGTGCATTTCGGTCACCAAACTCGTTACTGGAACCCAAAGATGAAGCCTTACATCTTCGGTGCACGTAACAGAGTTCATATCATCAACCTTGAAAAAACGGTTCCCCTTTTCAACAACGCACTTAACTACCTTTCAGGTGTTGCGTCTAAGAAAGGCAAAATCCTTTTCGTTGGTACTAAGCGCGCAGCAGGCGAAGCGGTTAAAGAAGCTGCTCTTAAGTGTGACCAGTACTACGTAAACAAGCGTTGGTTAGGTGGTATGCTGACTAACTGGAAAACAGTACGTCAGTCAATCAAACGTCTTAAAGAACTTGAGCAACAAAGCCAAGACGGTACGTTTGACAAGCTAACTAAGAAAGAAGCACTTATGCTTCAGCGCGAAATGGACAAGCTTGAAAACAGCCTTGGCGGTATCAAAGACATGGGCGGTCTACCAGACGCGATCTTTGTTATCGACGCAGATCACGAGCACATTGCTGTAACAGAAGCTCGTAACCTAGGTATTCCTGTTGTTGGTGTAGTAGATACTAACTCTAACCCAGACGGTGTTGATTACATCATCCCTGGTAACGACGATGCTATCCGCGCTATCCAACTATACTTGGATGCTGCTGCAAACGCTATCAACTCAGGTCGCGAAAGCAACCTTGAAGTACAAGCTGAGCAAGACGACTTCGTAGAAGCAGCAGAGTAATTCTGATTGCTGACTGTCATAACTCGATAATATGACAGGACTACAATACGAAACGTATTGAGAGGGGCGGCATCGCCCCTTTTACCTAACGAATTTATATTTAATGCTGAGGAATTGAAAAATGGCAGTGACTGCAGCACTAGTTAAAGAACTGCGCGAACGTACTGGCGCAGGTATGCTGGATTGTAAAAAAGCCCTGGTTGAAACGGATGGTGATATTGAACTAGCCATTGAAAACATGCGTAAATCAGGTCAAGCAAAAGCGGCTAAAAAAGCAGGTCGTATTGCAGCTGAAGGTGTAATCCTGACTAAAGTTGAAGCAGGTCGTGCGACTATGCTTGAACTAAACTGTGAAACTGACTTCGTAGCGCGTGACGAAGGTTTCCTTAAGTTCGGTAACGAACTACTCGAACTAGCTGCGGCTAACAACATCAACGACATTGAGTCACTAAACGATGCTGAACTTAACGGTTCTAAAGTAAGTGACGTTCGCGATGCACTAGTAGCTAAAATCGGTGAAAACATCTCTCCTCGTCGCGTTATAAACGTAGAAGGCGATACACTAGGTGCATACGTACACGGTGGTCGTATCGGTGTTATCTCTATCCTAACTGGCGGTGATGAAGAGCTAGCGAAAGACGTTGCGATGCACGTTGCAGCGGCAAGCCCGCAGTTCGTTAAGCCGGAAAACGTTCCAGCTGAAGTTGTTGAGAAAGAGAAAGAAATCCAAATCGAAATCGCTATCCAGTCTGGTAAGCCAGCTGATATCGCTGAGAAAATGGTTGCAGGCCGCATGAAGAAGTTCACTGGCGAAGTGAGCTTGACTGGTCAGCCTTTCGTTAAAGATCCTTCAATTTCTGTTGCTGAGCTTCTTAAGAACAACGGCGCAGACGTTATCAACTTCGTACGTTTCGAAGTAGGTGAAGGTATCGAGAAGAAGACTGAAGACTTCGCTGCTGAAGTAGCTGCTCAAATGGCTGCTGCTAAGAAATAATTGAGCGTTTATCTTTTGCATTAAGCAATAGTTAGATAAACTACCAAGCACCTCTTATGAGGTGCTTTTTTATAGCTGTACGTCTTTATTGTTGCCATTGCAGCGCGATAGTGTGAAGCTAGGCGGTTAGAAAGAAAATCGGCCTGACAGACGAAAGCGGTTTGTCCTATGTTTTTTTGCACAACACTTGAAAGACATAGGACAAAACGGGTTTACGAGGACAATTCAAACTATGAGTATCACACCAAAATCAGCATACCGACGCATCCTGTTAAAGCTTAGCGGTGAAGCCCTGATGGGGGCAGAAGGCTTTGGCATTGACCCCAAAGTACTCGACAGAATGGCACAAGAAATCAAAGAGCTGGTTGAACTGGGTGTTCAAGTTGGTCTTGTCATTGGTGGTGGTAACTTATTCCGCGGTGAAGGACTCGCAAAAGCGGGCATGAACCGTGTGGTGGGTGACCATATGGGTATGCTAGCCACAGTAATGAATGGCCTTGCCATGCGAGATGCATTACACCGCGCTTTCGTCAATGCGCGTATGATGTCTGCCATCCCTCTTAATGGTGTGTGTGATGCCTATAACTGGGCAGAAGCTATCAGTCTGTTAAAATCTGGCCGTGTCGTAATCTTTTCTGCTGGTACGGGTAACCCTTTCTTTACCACTGATTCAGCAGCGTGTTTACGCGGTATCGAAATTGAAGCCGATGCGGTATTAAAGGCGACTAAAGTTGACGGTGTGTACAGCGATGACCCAGTTAAAAACCCCGACGCCACCTTGTATGAAGAACTGACTTATCAGGAAGTACTCGAAAAAGAACTCAAAGTAATGGATTTGTCTGCGTTTACTCTGGCGCGAGATCACAGTCTCCCTATCCGTGTATTCAACATGAATAAACCTGGTTGCCTAAAACGCGTAGTGATGGGCGAAAAAGAAGGTACTGTCATCCGCCACGCTGACAAAGATTAATTAAGAACAATAGGATACAAATCGTGATTGATGAAATTGAATTAGATGCGCAAGAGCGTATGGAAAAAAGCCTCGTTGCACTTAAAAGCCAATTTAGCAAGATCCGCACTGGGCGCGCGCACCCAAGTCTACTTGACGGGATAATGGTGCCTTACTACGGTGTTGATACACCGCTAAAACAAGTAGCAAACGTAGTAGCTGAAGACAGTCGTACTCTAGCGTTAACTGTGTTTGATAAAAGCGCAATTCAAGCGGTAGAAAAAGCCATTATGCAGTCTGATTTGGGTTTAAATCCTATGAGTGCGGGCGGTTCTATTCGCATTCCTCTTCCCCCACTTACGGAAGAGCGTCGTAAAGACCTTATTCGCGTTGTTCGCAACGAAGCGGAAGGTGGTCGTGTTGCTATCCGTAATATCCGTCGCGATGCTAACGGTGACATCAAAGATCTTCTTAAAGAAAAAGAGATCAGTGAAGATGAAAGCCGTGCAGCTGAAGAAAATATTCAATCTATTACTAATGATTTCATTAAGAAAGTTGACAGCATGCTTGCTGACAAAGAAAAAGAACTAATGGAAGTATAAGTAAGTATTATGATTGGAAAGCGGTTAAGCGCAGCCACATCGACTCAAACTGAGGTGCCAGCAGTAACTGCTGGCCCGAAGCATGTTGCTATTATCATGGATGGCAATGGTCGCTGGGCGCAGAAGAAAGGGAAAATTCGTACCTTTGGTCATAAAGCTGGGGTGGAATCTGTTCGTTCTGTGGTGCGCTTTGCTCGCCAAAACGGCATAGAGTCACTGACGCTTTTTGCTTTTTCCAGCGAAAATTGGAAACGGCCAGAGGAAGAAGTTAGCGTGCTAATGGATTTGTTTAATCTGGTATTAAATAAAGAAGCCAAACGACTTCATAAAAACGGTGTTCGCTTACAAGTTATCGGTGATGTAGAGGCATTTGATACCAAGTTGGTAGATAAAATTCGCAAAGCCGAAGAGATGACCAAAGACAACAAGGACTTAGTTTTAAATATTGCCGCGAATTACGGCGGTCGCTGGGATATCGTCAATGCCGCTAAGCAACTTGCTGAGCAGGTTAAATGCGGTAACGTGAATGTCTCTGATATTGACGAAGCTGCGTTCAACGCACATATTTCCACAGCAAACCTTCCCGAGTTAGACCTTCTTATCCGCACAGGTGGTGAGCATCGCATTAGCAATTTCTTGTTGTGGCAATGCGCTTACGCTGAATTGTATTTTACCGATGTACTATGGCCCGACTTTAATGAAGACGTGTTTCAATTAGCCGTAGATGATTTCAATGTTCGCCAACGTCGATTCGGCCTTACTGGTGAACAGGTTGTGACAGCCGATGGTTAACACCATACAGGCAAATATCAGGGACGCCCTGGTAAACAAAGCCAAGGGCAAATTATGCTAAAACAACGAATAATAACTGCATTAATTCTTGCGCCACTGGCGCTTTATGCCATTTTATTTTTACCTATTTTTTGGTTTGAAATAGCCATTGCTGGTGTAGTCGCGATTGGCGCTTACGAATGGGCCAATATGTCGGGTATCAGCGAGCGACCTAAAAAACTGATATTTATGGGCGCAGCATTCGTATTGTGTATGTCTCTGTCACTGATTGTTGATGCCAGCATGATTTGGTATCAAGGGCAGTTACATGGCCTATACAGATCTATTTTATCCATTGCCGTGTTGTGGTGGGTAGCATCGCTATTTATGGTGCTAGCTTATCCCAAGTACACTAAATTTTGGCGAGACAGTAAAATTATCAGAGCAACCTTCGGTGCCCTTACCCTTGTGCCAACATGGGTTGCGGTGGTTGCATTGCGCACGAGTTTACACGATGTGGATCAATATTACGGCGCTTCATTGATTTTCTATGTGCTGGGTATCGTGTGGGCAGCTGACATTGGTGCATTCTTTGTGGGGGTCAAATTTGGCCGACACAAACTCCGTCCTAATGTTTCTCCAGGTAAGAGCTTAGAAGGGTTGTTAGGTGGCATTACCGCCTCTTTCGCTATTATCGCCTTCGCTGCATTACATTATCAGGTCGAGCCATCGCGAATTTGGTTACACCTTGCGATTGGTGGTATTACAGTGGCGGTATCGGCACTGGGCGATCTCAATGAAAGCATGTTAAAACGCTGTGCAGGTATTAAAGACAGTGGCAAAATTCTACCTGGCCACGGCGGTGTGTTAGACCGTATAGATAGCTTAACCGCGGCCTTTCCAGTGTTTGCGTTCTGTTATGTGACTTGGATGGCATAATGCAAACAGTCACGGTACTTGGGGCGACGGGCTCCATTGGGTGCAACACACTTGATGTGATTTGTCGTCATCCTGAAAAATACCGCGTCTTTGCCATTACTGGTAACGCGCAACTCGATCTGCTCATGGAGCAGGCACAGAAATGCGCGCCACGTTATGTAGTGGTTGCTGATGAAGGGCAATATCAAAATGCCTGTGACTTAGCCCAACAACGCGGTGTAGACGCTGAAATCCTGTGTGGAGCAAGAGCCTTAGAAGAGGTTGCAAGTGCGCCTGAAGTTGACGCTGTAATGGCAGCAATTGTGGGCGCTGCCGGTCTCTTGCCTACCTTAGCGGCAGTCAAGGCGGGTAAACGGGTACTGTTGGCTAACAAAGAAGCCTTGGTTATGTCAGGCCAGCTTTTCATCGATGCTGCCAACCAAAGTGGTGCTCACATTTTGCCTATCGATAGTGAGCACAATGCTATTTTCCAATGCTTACCCGCTGACTATCGCTATGGTGATTTAGCGGCTAGCGGCATCCGAAAGATTTTATTAACGGGCTCGGGTGGCCCCTTCAGAGCGCGACCTATAGATACATTCGAAGGGATCACGATTGAAGAAGCCAGCACGCATCCTAACTGGTCAATGGGACGTAAAATTACCATTGATTCTGCCACGATGATGAATAAGGGGTTGGAGTTTATTGAAGCGTGTTGGTTGTTTGGTGCAGGAGCTGACGATATTGATGTGGTGATTCATCCGCAAAGTATTATCCATTCGATGGTACAATACGTGGATGGCTCGGTGATCGCACAGATGGGAAATCCTGATATGCGCACGCCTATCGCCTATGGTCTTGCACACCCTGCGCGTATTGACGCTGGCGTCAAACCACTCGATTTTTCAGATATATCAAATTTTAGCTTCGAAACTCCGTGCTACGTACGCTACCCCAATCTTAAGTTGGCTATCGAAGCGTGTCGGGAAGGGCAATGTGCTACCACACGACTCAATGCGGCTAATGAAGTGGCTGTCGCGTGTTTTCTTGAAGGAAAAATCGGTTTCAACGATATTGCGCTGGTGAATGAAGCCACGTTAAATGCCATGCCAGTGGTCAATGTTAATTCTATTCAACAAATTTTAGAGCAAGACGCTTTAGCAAGAACCAAAGCGAACGACATCATTCGAGGTAAATTCCAGTGTTAGCATTTTTTTGGAGCCTTGGCGCTTTTATCATCGCACTTGGTATTTTGGTTGCCGTGCATGAGTGGGGACATTTTTATGTCGCGCGCAAATGCGGTGTGCAGGTTGAGCGGTTCTCTATTGGTTTTGGCAAGCCGATATGGCGTAAAGTAAGCAAGTCAGGTACTGAGTATGTAATTGCAATGATCCCGCTTGGCGGATACGTACGCATGCTCGACGGAAGGGTCGATGACGTTCCTCCTCATCTGGCAGATAAAGCATTTAACAATAAGCCTGTGTTACAGCGTATGGCTGTGATTGCCGCAGGTCCTGGCGTGAATTTTATTTTTGCTTTCTTCGCGTTGTGGTTGATGTATTTAGTCGGTCTTGAAACAGTCAAGCCAGTTGTGAAAAACGTTGAGCCGCAAAGTATAGCAGCCATAGCTGGTTTAGAAGCAGGTGACGAAATTATTCGAATTGGCGATCGCTCAACGACAGATTGGGAAGCGGTAAATCTGGAAATTGTCTCTAATATCGGAAGCGAAAATGCCACAGTATCGGTTAAAAAGTCATCAGGTGCTGAAAAAGTACTGACATTTACGTTGAACTCGTGGAACTTTGATCCAGATAGCGAGTCTCCATTAAGCAGCTTAGGATTAACCCCTTATCGACCCGATCCAACATTGACGGTTGGATTTGTAGGTGAGGGCAGTGCAGCTGAACAAGCAGGTCTCGAACCTGGCGATAAATTAATTGCCCTAAACGGAGAGCTTTTATCGACATGGGAAGGTTTGGTCAATGTCATTATCGATAGCCCGGGAGAGCGAATTGCGCTTGAGATAGAAAGGGATGGACAACAACAAACTCTCCATGCCACGATAGCGCGCCGCGATACGCCTCAAGGGCAAAGTGGGTATTTAGGTGTTAGTCCAACATTTGAGCCTTGGCCAGAAGGGTATGTGTTTACTCATCAATATGGCATGATAGAGGCAATTGGAAAGGCGCTGGATAAAACATGGCGTCTTATAACACTCAGTGTTGAAATGATAGGAAAGCTCGTCACTGGCGATGTGTCAGTGAAGAATTTGAGCGGTCCTATTTCGATTGCTCAAGGTGCGGGAACGAGTGCTGGGTATGGACTTGCGTACTTTTTGAGTTTTCTTGCCTTAATAAGCGTGAATTTAGGCATAATAAATTTATTACCCTTGCCCATGCTTGACGGTGGCCACTTAATGTTTTTCATTGTGGAGTGGGTCACAGGGAAACCTGTGCCGGAGGCCGTTCAAGAGTGGGGATACAGAATAGGTGGCGTGCTTCTGTTTATGATCATGGGTATCGCTATTTTTAACGATATCGCTCGCATAACCTGATGAATATCAGGAAGTACAAAACAGCTAATATAAAAACGCGGCCAGGAAAAGAAAAATAGATGAAGTTAAAACAGTTAGTAGCAGCCGGAGCCATTCTTTCCAGTGCTAGCTTTGCCAATGCTGCGGCGCAAGACAGTGAGTTTGTTGTTGAAGACATTCGCGTAGAAGGATTACAGCGTGTAGCACTGGGTGCTGCGTTGACCTACTTGCCCGTTCAGGTTGGTGATGAGCTAAATACTTTCCGAGTAACACAACTCATTCGTTCTTTGTATTCTTCTACTCACTTTGAGAATGTAGAAATTTTACGTGACGGAAATACGCTAGTCGTGCGCGTCGCAGAACGTCCAACCATTAGTAATATTATCTTTGAAGGCAATGATGATATTAAAGATGAACAACTGCAGGAAAGCTTGGACGGCAATGGAGTACGCATTGGTGAGCCTCTCGATAAGACCGTATTAACGTCAATTGAAAATGGCCTAAAAGATTTCTTCTACAGCATTGGTAAGTACAATGCTGATGTTACCGCGATAATTACGCCTCTCCCTCGCAACCGCGTAGATTTAAAGTTGCTTTTCGAAGAGGGTGATGCAGCAAAAATTGAGCAAATTAATATTGTCGGTAATAAAATTTTTTCCGATGATGAGTTGATGGATGCCTTCGAACTTCAGTTCGATACTCCTTGGTGGGATTTTCTGTCTGAAACCCGTTACCAGCAACAAACGCTACAAGGTGATATGGAAACCTTGCGCAATCACTATTTAGATCGCGGTTATTTGCGTTTTAATGTGGACTCAACGCAAGTGTCGATGACACCTGAGAAATCAGGTATTTATATCGCAATGAACGTAACGGAAGGTGAGCAATACACCATTTCTGAAGTTGAGTTGGTAGGGGATGTGCTTGGACACGAAGAGTATATTGAACGCGTACTCCCCCTTTCTGCAGGTGAACTCTATAATCAGGCAGAAGTGACGTATACCGAAGAATTTATCAGCAAATATCTGGGGCGATTTGGGTATGCGTATCCCACAGTGACCACGGTTCCGGATATTAATGACGAAGACAAAACGGTTAAGTTGACACTGTCAGTTGACCCTGGCAAAAGAATTTACGTAGATCGTATTAAATTCAACGGCAACGTTGTGACAGCAGATAGCGTGTTGCGTCAAAACGTGAGCCAAATGGAAGGAACCTGGTTATCTAATAACCTGCTGGAGTCTTCTAAAAATCAATTATCTCGATTGACCTACATGGAAGAAGTCGAGTTCGAAACCGTTCGAATTCCAGGCTCTGAAGATAAGGTCGATGTTAACTTCAACGTTAAAGAACAGCCCTCAGGTTCATTTAATGCGGGTATTGGTTATGGTGATCGCACCAAGTTAAGTCTTCAGGCGGGTATCCAGCAAGATAACTTCTTAGGGACGGGTAAACGTGTTGGGTTGAACTTGAGCACGGTGTCTTATCAACGCTCAGCACAGATTACTTATAACGATCCGTACTTTACTATCGATGGGATCAGCCTAGGTGGTAGCATTGGATACAGTGAGTTCGACGGCTCAGACTTTAACGTCATCCAGTACAACTCTAAACGATGGTCGATAGGCGCGAATATTGGTTATCCTATCAACGAATTTAACCGCATCAACTTCGGCCTGACTTACAGTAATGTTGAGTTGTATAACCGTGGGTATTACGAGCAAACTGAACAGTTTTACAATCAGTTCCTCGACGGCGAGGATCCAGATGCAGCTATCAAGTACGATAGTTACCTGGCAAGTGTCAGCTGGAGCAGAAGTACACTTAATCGCGGTTTATTCCCAACAGCGGGGTCGTCACAGCGAGCATCGTTTAGTGTTACCACGCCTAATTCAGACGTAAACTATTTTAAAACGGTATTTGATGGTAAGTGGTACTTCCCATTGTCCCGGAACCAACGCTGGTCCTTCTTAGCACGTATGCGCTTGGGTTATGGTAATGGCTATGGTGATATCAATGGCAATGAACAAATCTTGCCATTTACGGAAAACTTCACTGCAGGTGGTTCTGACTCGTTACGTGGCTTTGAAAACAATACGGTTGGTCCACGAGGTATATTACTTGGTTCGGCTGGGAATATTCAGGGCCCTGACGGAGAAGTGTACCCGGGCGATCCAGCTGATGCGCAGCTCTCATGGTCAACCCGTAGTCTTGGAGGAAACGCCATGGCGCTGGGTGGTATCGAGCTAATTGTGCCCACACCGTTTGTCGAAGAAGATATGGATAATTCCGTACGCACAAGTTTGTTTGTGGATGTGGGTAACGTGTGGGATACTGAGTTCGACTATGACAGATATCGTCAGTATGACATATCTTCAAATCAGCGTGGGGAGCTATTGGACTATTCTGACTGGAGTCTGTATCGTAGCTCGGCAGGTATATCGGTTCAGTGGATTTCTCCCATGGGGCCTATGGTATTCAGCTTCTCGAAAGCAATACAACAACGTGACGGTGATGATGCAAGGTTCTTCACTTTCAATATCGGTCAAACTTTCTAAATTATTGAAAACGAGCGTGAAATTATTGCGCTCAGTTTATATAGAGATGCAAAAAGGAGTTCCTTTTGAAACAGTTGGTTAAACATATCGTTGCAGGTGCAATGTTGGGTAGCGCTTTAGTTAGTACTTCAGTAATGGCTGAGCAAAAAGTGGCAGTGGTTGATGTGCAAGGGATTTTTCAGGCTATGCCACAGGCTGCTGAAATTCAAAACGCTATTCAAGCAGAGTTTAAAGATCAGCTTGAAGAAGTAAATCAACTACAGCGCGATGGTCAGTTCTATGCAGAGCGCCTTCAGCGCGATGCGGCTACGATGAGCGATGCTGAGAAAAAAGAACTAGAACAAAAAATCTTGTCAGTGCGCGAAGAGTTGGCCAAAAAAGGTCAGCCTCTACAGCAAAACATTCAACGCCGTAGTAATGAAGAGCGCAACAAGTTGCTTGGTCTTATCAAGCAGGCAATTGACTCAGTTGCGGCTAAACAGGGTTATGACCTAGTGCTAAACGCAGGCGCAGTAGCGTTTGCGAAGGAAGAGCACGACCTTTCAGAGAAAGTATTAGAGCAAGTTAGTAAAGCTAATTAATTAGCTATTAGGCTCAGTACACGCTAATAAATCATCAGACCAACATCTCACCGGTGTTGGTCTGATTTGTTTTTTGCGCTGAACAGCGTATGGTTGCCGCCATTTTTAGTTTTCATGGCGAGTTTGACCACATTCTGCTCACAGTTCGGTGAAAGGAATAACACCTTTGCAGGTCATGCTTGTTAACAGGAGAAAGTTTTTGGCCAATTCACTCAATACAATCGAAATTCAAGAAATTTTAGAATTACTACCACATAGGTATCCATTCCTATTGGTTGATCGTGTAACAGACTATGTGCTGGGTGAGTCAATCAAAGCGTATAAAAATATTACTATCAACGAACCGTGCTTTACCGGGCACTTTCCTGGTCAGCCAATATTCCCTGGTGTGTTAATACTTGAAGCAATGGCGCAGGCAGCTGGTGTGCTGGGCTTTAAGACCATGGGTAAAAACGATAAATTATATTTGTATGCAGGGATAGACAACGCGCGCTTTAAGCGTCCGGTAGTACCAGGAGACCGCTTAGAATTTGACGTTTCCTTGGTGAAAGAGCGCAGAGGGATTTGGAAGTTTCAAGGCACTGCTAGTGTCGATGGCGACATCGCCTGTAGTGCAGAGTTTATGTGTGCGATGAGAGAGATAGCGTAACGTGATCCATCCTACTGCGGTAATTTCTGACAATGCAACGATTGGTGAAAATGTCACCATAGGCCCGTTTTGTGTGGTCGATGACAATGTGACAATTGGCGATGGTTGTATATTGAAATCACATGTGGTGGTACGCGGCCCAACGCGTATCGGTAAAAACAATAAGTTTTATCAGTTTTCTTCTATTGGCGAAGACTGCCAAGATAAAAAGTATGCCGGTGAACCCACCGAGTTAGTTATCGGGGACGACAATGAATTCCGCGAAGGGGTAACGGTGCATAGAGGCACGGTTCAGGATAATAGTATTACTATTATCGGTTCTCGTGGTTTATTTATGGCGAATGCCCATATTGCGCACGATTGCGTAATTGGTGATGACATTATCATTGCCAATAACGTCGCGGTGGCAGGACATGTTCACATTGACGATTTCGTCATTGTGGGTGGTGCAGTAGGTATTCATCAGTTCTGCAAAATCGGCGCCCATGCGTTCTTAGGTGCGGGTGGCATTATTTTACGAGACGTACCGCCGTTTGTAATGGTGAGTGGGCAGAAGAATATCCCTCAGGGTATCAATTCGGAAGGCCTTAAACGTCGCGGCTTTGACAAAGACGAAGTGATGGCGATAAAGCGGGCTTACAAAGCGATTTACCGAGAAGGTAATACCGTGGATGAAGCTGTGGCTAAATTAGCCGAGCCAGCGTCAAACTTTAAGGGTGTGGCGATGATGGTGGCATTTTTAAATGGCACGCAACGAGGCATTATTCGCTAATTATGACTACACCATTACGCATCGGCATGGTTGCCGGAGAACCTTCTGGTGACGTGCTTGCTGCGGGAATGGTGGCTGAATTAAAACGCAAATACCCCGATGCGATCATCGAAGGCATTGGTGGACCGCATATGATAGAACAGGGTTTCCATAGCTTGTTTGATATGGAAACCTTATCTGTTATGGGACTAGTTGAAGTCTTGTCTCATCTTCCTGCTATTCTCAAAGTTAAAAAGCAGCTACTGAAACACTTTGAGCAACATCCCCCTGATATTTTCATCGGTATTGATGCACCTGATTTTAATTTGCGTGTTGAGAAAACGTTGAAGGCAAGAGGTATTAAAACCATTCACTATGTGAGCCCCACTGTATGGGCATGGCGAGAAAAACGCGTTCACAAAATTGCCAAAGCGGTAAATCGGGTGTTGGGATTGTTTCCTTTCGAGCAACAGGTCTATGATAAATACCGTGTACCTTACACCTTTGTCGGTCACACGATGGCTGATGCCATTGCCCTTGTTCCCGATAAAGATAAGGCGCGAACGGCGTTGGAACTGCCATTAAACGCACCTATATTGGCGGTGTTGCCAGGCTCAAGACGAGGTGAAGTGGAGACGTTACTTCCTGTCTTTATTGAGACTATGGAGGTCATTCACGCAAAGCGGCCAGATATTCAATTCGTTATTCCCGCTGCCAACCAACATCGCCTTACTCAAATTAATGCAATTTTGGCAAGTCACAACGATGCCGCTTCTCGTTTACCTATTTTGGTGACCTCAGGCAGTGCCCGAGAGGCCATGATTTCCAGTGATGTTATCTTACTGGCTTCAGGTACGGCTACTCTTGAAGCCATGTTGTGTAAGCGTCCCATGGTCGCGGCGTATAAGCTGGCGCCGTTGACATATAAAATTATGCAGCGCCTGTATAAGGCACCGTATTTTACCTTGCCCAATTTATTGGCAAACGAAGCGATTATTCCTGAATTACTTCAAGAAGAGGTAAATGCCGAGAATATGAGCAACCAAGTGCTTAACTTCTTTGAAAGTGACAATTCTGCACTGATTTCCCGTTTCACCGACCTCCACCATACGCTAAAATGTAATGCTGATGAAACAGCTGCAAAAGCCGTCGTGGAGGAATTGTTTGCATAAGTTAATTGCCGGAGTAGACGAAGTGGGTCGCGGCCCGCTAGTGGGGGATGTGGTAACCGCCGCGGTCATTCTTGATCCAGCCAATCCCATCGAAGGGCTTACCGACTCAAAGAAGTTAAGCGAAAAGAAGCGCGTTGCACTGGCGCAGGAAATCCGCGAAAAAGCCTTGTATTGGCACATTGGTAGAGCAAGCCCAGAAGAAATAGACAAGCTCAATATATTACATGCCACCATGTTGGCGATGATCCGAGCTGTGGAAGGCTTGCCCGTTACGCCTGACTTTGTGCGCGTAGACGGCAATCGCGTGCCCGCGTGGAATTTTCCGTCAGAAGCCGTGGTTAAGGGAGATAGCTTGCACGCAGAAATCTCCGCGGCGTCTATCATTGCCAAAGTAGAGCGAGATAACGATATGATTTCGCTTCATGAGGCTCACCCGCAATATAACTTTGCCGGGCACAAAGGTTACCCCACAAAAGCGCACTTTGAAGCCATCGCTGAATATGGCATCTTAGATTGCTATCGCAAGAGTTTTAAACCCGTAAAAGCGCTACTCGAAGAGAAATAACATCATGCCATCGCCCTTTATTCATTTACGTGTTCACAGTGATTTTTCGATGATGGACGGCCTGAATAAGGTTAAACCAATTCTAGGTAAGGTGGCTGCGCTAGGTATGCCAGCGGTGGCTATCACCGATCAGATGAATATGTGTGGGCTGGTGAAGTTTTATTCTGAAGCGCACAATTTGGGTATAAAGCCCATTATTGGTACCGATTTTTGGGTTACTAATGAGATTTTTGGCGAAGAGCCTTTTCGTTTAACACTGATTGCGATGAATAATGAGGGTTATAAGAATATTACTATTCTTATCTCAAAGGCTTATCTTCGCGGGCATTTGGCTCACCGTGCAGTGATTGACCAAGAGTGGCTGGTTGAACATTCAGAAGGCGTCATTGTGCTGTCTGGTGCTCAACACGGCGATGTAGGCGTTGGGTTAATGAAAAACAACGCCAAAATTTTAGACAGTGCGTTATCATTTTATCAAACTCATTTCCCCGATCGCTTTTACCTTGAACTTATTCGCACTGGAAGACAAGGTGAAGAAGACTATTTACACCTAGCCGTCGAGCTGGCCGAAAAGCACAACCTACCGGTTGTGGCGACCAATGAAGTCTGTTTTATTGATCAAGAGGGGTTTGAAGCCCACGAAATTCGTGTGTGTATTCACGATGGTTATACCCTTGACGATAACCGCCGCCCAAAACGGTATAGCGACCAACAATATCTGCGTACACCACAAGAAATGGTGGAACTATTCAGTGATATACCCGAAGCGATAGAAAATACAGTTGAAATTGCCAAGCGGTGTAACGTTACCGTGCGGTTAAATGAGTATTTTCTTCCTCAGTTTCCAACCGGTGGTATGTCGACGGAAGATTTCTTGGTCAAAGTGTCGCAAGAGGGCCTTGAAGATCGCCTGGAGTTTCTGTTTTCCGACGAAAACGTTCGCATGGAAAAACGCAAGGAATACGATGAGCGTTTGGAAGTCGAGCTTAAAGTTATCAATGACATGGGGTTCCCTGGCTACTTCCTTATCGTAATGGAGTTTATCCAATGGAGTAAGGACAACGGTATTCCTGTAGGGCCTGGCCGTGGTTCCGGTGCGGGCTCACTGGTGGCTTATGCACTTAAAATTACCGACCTTGACCCACTTGAATTTGACTTGCTTTTCGAACGTTTCTTAAACCCTGAACGCGTATCCATGCCCGACTTTGACGTCGACTTCTGTATGGACAGACGAGACGAGGTCATCGATCACGTTGCTGAGCTGTATGGCCGTCAGGCGGTATCACAGATTATCACCTTTGGTACTATGGCCGCCAAAGCGGTAGTGCGCGACGTGGGTAGGGTTCTCGGGCACCCTTATGGCTTTGTGGATAGGATTTCAAAGCTTATTCCACCTGATCCGGGCATGACACTCGAAAAAGCATTTAAAGCGGAACCACAGCTGCCTGAAGTTTATGAAAGCGATGAGGAAGTGAAAGATCTCATCGATATGGCGCGTATTCTAGAAGGGGTAACCCGTAATGCCGGTAAACACGCCGGTGGGGTGGTTATTGCGCCAACCACGATCACTGATTTCTCGCCTTTGTACTGTGATGACGAAGGTAAAAACCCAGTAACCCAATTCGATAAAAACGATGTTGAAACGGCAGGTTTGGTAAAATTTGACTTCTTGGGTCTTCGTACACTGACCATTATTCAGTGGGCGATAGATATGATCAAAGAAGGCAAAAACGTGGATGTGGATATCAGTGCCATTCCACTTGAAGATGCCAAAAGTTTTAGGACATTGCAAAACGCTGAAACCACCGCTGTATTCCAGTTGGAATCGCGAGGTATGAAAGAGCTGATCAAGCGTCTTAAGCCCGACTGTTTTGAAGATATTATCGCACTGGTAGCTCTGTTCCGTCCCGGCCCACTCCAATCGGGCATGGTTGATAACTTTATTGACCGAAAGCACGGACGAGAAGAAATCTCCTACCCAGATGCAGAATATCAGCACGAGTGTCTTAAAGAAATTCTAGAGCCTACCTACGGTATTATCCTATACCAAGAGCAGGTCATGCAGATCGCTCAGGAAATGGCTGGCTATTCATTGGGTGGCGCTGACTTGCTCCGCCGAGCCATGGGTAAGAAAAAGCCCGAAGAAATGGCCAAGCAGCGAGGCACCTTTGCCGACGGTGCAAAAGGCAATAACATCGACCCTGACCTGGCGATGAAAATCTTCGACTTGGTAGAAAAATTTGCCGGGTATGGCTTTAACAAATCGCACTCGGCAGCTTATGCACTGGTTTCCTATCAGACCTTGTGGCTGAAGGTGCATTATCCCGCTGAGTTTATGGCTGCGGTAATGTCTGCTGATATGGATAACACCGACAAAATTGTAACGCTTGTCGATGAATGTGAGCGCATGGGAATTGAGATCCTGCC
Organism: Alteromonas sp. D210916BOD_24; assembly: GCF_047159385.1. GTDB lineage: Bacteria > Pseudomonadota > Gammaproteobacteria > Enterobacterales > Alteromonadaceae > Alteromonas. The sequence continues at coordinate 2,777,441 of NZ_AP038333.1, read as the reverse complement.
GCCAGACTTAAACGCCGGAAAGTACAAGTTTACGGTGGATAGTCAAGGTCGTATTGTGTACGGCATTGGCGCAATAAAAGGCGTGGGTGAAGGCCCCATTGAAGCCATTATTGAAGCCCGTGAAACACAGGGTGCATTTAAAGACTTATTCGATTTTTGCGCTAAAATTGATATTAAGCGGGTTAATAAACGGGTATTAGAAAAGCTTGTTCTGGCAGGAGCAATGGACAATTTAGGTCCACATCGGGCGACGCTTATGGCCAGTCTGCCAGAAGCATTAGCCGCTGCAGGCCAGCATGCGAAAGCGGAATCATTTGGCCAGTCTGACATGTTTGGGCTGTTGACCACTGAGCCCGAGGAAGTAAAACAAGCCTTCGCCGATGTGCCTGAGTGGCCGGAAAAAGTGTGGCTGGAAGGTGAGAAAGATACACTTGGACTGTATCTTACTGGCCATCCTATTAACCAATATGCAGAAGAAATCCGTTATTACACTGACGGACGTCTGGTAGATCTCAAGCCGACAGGTAAAGATCAAATGGCCAGTGCAGTGGGCTTGGTGCTTGGTGTGCGGGTAATGACAAACAAGCGCGGGCGTCGCTGGGCCATAGTGACACTGGACGATAAGAGTGCCAGAATAGACGTACGTTTTTTCCCCGATATGTATGAACAGTTCGAAAGTGTGCTAGAAACTGACAGAATATTGCTCATAAAGGGACAGGTCAGCTTTGATGATTTCTCTGGGGGCAATACAATCACCGCCCGTGATGTAATGGACATTGTTCAGGCACGAGAGAAAAACGCGAGAGCACTGGCATTGAATATTGATACCCAGTTGCTTGAACCAAACAAAATGAGTCAGATGCAATCTATCCTGCAGGCATTTAATGGTGGAAGTTGTCCCGTTCAGTTAGCGGTGACCCATCCAGACGCAGAAGTGACTTTAGCGTGTGGAGCAAGGTGGTATGTCACCCCTGAAGATCAACTTCTACACGATCTCAAACAGTGTTTGGGAGAAAAAGCCGTTTCAATTCTCTACCATTAAGGGTAAGAGTTCGATAGATTGGACATCTCGCGTTTGCATAGACGAGCGTAGTACGAATAGGACACGAAATGAGTATACAGTTTTTGGACTTTGAGCAGCCAATAGCCGAATTAGAAGCAAAAATAGAAGAGCTAAGATTGGTTAATCAAGGTGGCGAGTTTGATGTAGGCATTGAAGAAGAAATCAATAAGCTTCGTGGTAAAAGTGCTGAACTGACGAAAAAGATTTTTTCTGACCTTGGTGCGTGGCAGGTGTCTCAACTTGCACGTCACCCAATGCGCCCGTATACGCTGGATTACATTCCACGTATTTTCACTGAGTTTGATGAATTGGCCGGTGATAGAGCCTTCGCCGATGACAAGGCGATTGTCGGTGGACCCGCGCTGCTTGATGAGCAACCCGTCATGGTTATCGGACATCAAAAAGGCCGCGATACTAACGAAAAAATTCGACGTAACTTCGGTATGCCTAAACCAGAAGGTTATCGCAAAGCACTGCGCCTTATGAAGATGGCTGAACGCTTTAACATGCCTATAATTACCTTTATTGATACGCCAGGGGCTTACCCCGGGGTGGGCGCTGAAGAGCGTGGTCAAAGTGAAGCTATCGCGAAAAACCTGTTTGAAATGGCAGAACTGACTGTGCCTATTATCTGTACGGTAATTGGTGAAGGTGGTTCTGGCGGCGCATTGGCTATAGGAGTGGGCGATCGGGTTAATATGCTCCAGTATTCGACATATTCGGTTATCTCACCTGAAGGTTGTGCCTCCATTCTATGGAAGAGCGCAGAAAAAGCACCGCTTGCTGCTGAAGCTATGGGGGTAAGTGCCCCGCAAATTAAAGAGCTAGGTCTCATCAACAGTATTGTTGAAGAGCCGGTAGGGGGAGCCCATCGCGACCATAAAGGCATGGCGGCAAACTTGAAAGCAGTGATCAAGCAACAGCTAAACCAACTCAAAGAGTTGGATAAAACTAAATTGATGGAAGAGCGTTATCAACGCCTGATGTCATTTGGTTATTGCTGATACATTTTACCCATTCTAATGAAGGCATACTGAGTAGGTGACAGGTCAATTCAATGCTGTGAGCGACCACATTGTAAAGCGGATCGCTCACACGCTTACTCAGGCTGATTATCCTCTTTCTACACCATTGGTTGTCGCCTTTAGTGGCGGTGTGGATTCAACGGTATTGTTGCATGCTGCTGTTGCGTTTCGCGATCAATACCATTGTCCACTGCATGCGGTACATGTTCACCATGGGTTGAGCCCCAACGCCGATGCATGGGCACGTCACTGTGAGCTTCAGTGTCGTATCAATGATGTTACTTTTCATCAGCATGAAGTCACAGTGGAAAGTGGCGCGAGAAAAAGCGTCGAAGCTGAAGCCCGTAAAGCACGCTATAAAGTGTTACTTGAGGTATGCCAGCAAGTGGATGCAGCGCTGTTGCTAGGACAACATGCCGAAGATCAACTGGAAACCGTATTGCTGCAACTCAAGCGCGGTGCCGGTCCTCAAGGCTTGGCGGCCATGGGAGAGGCGCAATTGCGTCAGGGCACGCTTGTGCTTAGACCAATGCTGGCCCTTGAAAAAAAAGACATGGTTGCCTTTGCTCGTGATGAAGCACTTTCGTGGGTAGAAGATGAATCCAATTCCCATAACAGTTTCGATAGAAACTTTTTGCGAAACGAAATTATCCCTCATTTACTTACTCGGTGGCCGCAACTCACCAAAACGGTAGGGCGCAGCGCGAGCTTGTGTGCGCAACAAACTGAGTTGGTTAATCAAACCGCACAAGAATATCTACTCGCGAGTATGCGCACAGAAAGTCAGTTAAGCGGTGATTATTTGTCATCACTGAAACCGGCATGGCAATCTGCAGTTGTTCGGTGTTGGTTCACCCAGCAAGGGCAAATGCCGCCCTCAAAAGTGCAAACTGATGAAATCCTCTCTATGCTTGAAGCGAAGCACGACGCCACCCCTGAAGTGAGATTCAAATGGGGTATGGTGTCTCGATTTAACGGCGACCTTTACTGGGTGACCCACCAGTTAGAAAAACCGGCTTCCAGTCTGAGTTTAATACCAGGCAATGCTCACTTTTTACCCTGGCTTGAAGGAAACGTTAGGGTTTCAGTCATGGACTATCAAGATAGTGATAAGTTGAGTTTACAGACAAATGTTCGAAATCTGAAAGTAAAGCCAGAGCACGAGAACGTATCTAAAACGTTGAAAGATTGGTTCAAGGTGTGGCGAGTACCACGCTGGGAAAGAAACGGGGTTCCCGTCATTTTTTTCAATGATCAACCCATCGCGTTGATCGTTGAAGGAAAATGCAAATACGTAATTCCCCGAGATAGGCGGATCAGTGTAGAGTTTGAACCCAAAGCGGCAGAGTCTTGCCGTACGCTTTGAATTCTTACTCAGTGGTGATGTTTGAGTAGACGGTTACGCTGCGTGGTAGTTATTCTTACCAGAGTGTTTCACGCGATAAAGTGCACTGTCGGCGCGATCAAACATGGTACTTGTGCTATCGCCATCCCTGAAAATTGCGCCACCCAGACTGCATGACACCCCTAGTTTACTCAGGTACGACGAGCGGTTGACGCTCATTTGAATACGCTGTGCCGCCCTAGCGAGTTGTTGCTGGTTTTGGCAATCCAGTACGCAACAGAATTCATCGCCGCCAAATCGAAAGGCTTCATCCTCATCCCGCAATACATTGACAAGGTGTGAAGCAATATGAATAAGTACTTTATCACCTTCACTGTGACCAAAGCTGTCGTTGACGTGCTTGAAGTTGTCTAAGTCAATAATAAGTAAGCCAAAAGGATCATTGTGCCGTTGCGCCCAACCCAATTGTCTGACCATGGATTGCTCAAAACCTGCTCGATTGCCCAGTCCAGTTAACCCATCTTTTGTTGCCATTTGCTTAAGGCGCATTAAGGAAATTGCGTGCTTAACTTGTTTTCCAAATAAATCATGTAGTTGGAAAAGCATTTCACGTTGCGACAGCGATAAAGGTGAACTAATGTAATAGTACGCGTGGGCTTGCTCGCCACTTATCGACGATGCGCCCTGTAACGGCAGATCAAACAAAGTGGATGAAATTTTTGCATTTCCATAGACCCAGCGCGAATCGATATCAGACAAACTGAAGCCGACCACGGGCAGTAGCATATTTAACTGTTGATAATACAAGGCGCCTAATTCTTGTAGATCAAGTGTCGAAAGTAGTTGTGAGACAAAACCCGTCAACTCACTAATAGATAGCGATTTTCCGGCGCTTTCAGCCGGGTAAAAGTTGTCGTGTTGTGTGCTATCGTAGATAGATGTTGAAAAATCCACGGTAATACCCCTGTGCAAATATGCTACTAAATGCAAAAAAAAGTTGCGTCTATGCCCTGACTTTTCCGTGACTGTCACCCTTAGTTAGTTGGTATGGGCGATGTGTCATAGCGGCAAATCTTGCCGAATTTGCGTGTATATATGTGTTTTAGCAAACTAAGTGCCAACTATTTTTTGACGGTGTATGACCTGAACGTGATAACGTAGAAAATTCTGTGTTTTATCGTAAATAGTGCAGCGGGTATTACTCATCGTTATCGATTATTAAAACAACAAGAGATGGAGGGAATGTGGGGGCGAGCTTTTTAAATATTGTCCTGCTGATGTTTATATCGGTATGTGCTGTCGCGCTATTTAAACGAGCGCACTTGCCGCCTATTCTAGCTTATTTATTTGCTGGGGTGCTGGCAGGCCCGCAACTTCTTTCTATCTTTGCGCATCCAGAAGAAATGCATTTACTAGCCGAAGTGGGTATTGTTTTTCTGCTTTTCTCCTTGGGACTGGAATTTTCATTGCCCAAGTTGCTGGCGATGCGTTCGTTAGTATTTGGCGTGGGGTTAGGGCAAATGTTTCTCACCACTGCCGTTTTCACCTCAATACCTTACATACTGGGAATTGGCTTGAGTGCTTCTATTATCATTGGCGGTACTTTAGCGCTTAGCTCGACTGCAATTGTGATAAAGCAAGCAACTGAGATGGGAATTCTAAATAACAGGCGAACGCAACTCGCCATCAGTATTTTATTGTTTCAGGATCTTGCAGTAGTACCGTTTCTAATAGCCATTCCTTTATTGGCACAGACAGGAGAAGTCAGTATTGCACTGGCATTAGGTGAGGCGCTATTAAAAGGCGTGTTCGTTATCGCCTTACTTATGTCAGTCGGTAAATGGGTACTTCCTTGGGTATTTAGAGAGGTGGCAAGAACCAGAACGGATGAATTATTTGTTTTAACGACAATCTTGATCGCCCTTCTAGCCGGTGGCTTGACCTATTACTTTGGTCTTTCAATGGCCTTAGGTGCGTTTCTCGCCGGGATGATGTTGGGTGAAAGCCAATACAAGTATCAGTTAGAAGCTGACATTCGCCCGTTCAGAGACATTTTGATGGGGTTATTTTTTGTCACTGTCGGCATGCAGCTGGATCTGACGGTTTTATGGGAGCACCTGACCGCCATCATCGTAGGTGTGTTTTTATTAATGATTGTCAAAGTAGTGTTGGTACGAGTGGCTTCCATGCTAGTTCGTACCGAGGCCATAAACGGTTGGTCAGCAGGGGTTAAATTATGTCAAATAGGCGAATTCAGCTTTGTTATTGCAGCCCTTGCCACCACTCACGGCATTCTAACAAATGAACAGTCATCGTTGATTGTGTGTATGGGGGTGATCAGCATGGCGCTTACCCCATGGTTAATGAACAATAGTGTTAAGATAGCCAAGCGTATCGTACGTAATGATTTACCCATTGACGAAGTCTCAACGGCGATAGCGAGTAGTACTCTGAGTAATCATGTCGTTATTTGTGGGTTTGGCCGGGTAGGGCAATCAGTGGCTCGCATGTTAAAGATGGAAGGGATCCATTTTGTTGCCATCGATATGGATCCTGTACGGGTACATGAAAGTCGCAACGCCGGAGAGCCGGTTATCTTTGGCGATGCAAGTCAAAAAGATATTTTAACCAGTGCGAATATTCATAAGGCAAAATTAGTTCTGGTGACTTTTGATCAAGTCGATAAAGCCAAACAGGTTATTACGCAATCGAGAATGCTAACCAGCAATGTGGATGTTATGGTGCGCACCAAGCGCGACTATCAATTGGAGAGTTTGTATAACGCGGGGGCGAATCAGGTGGTACCTGAGCTTCAGGAGGGTAGTCTGATGTTAGTCTCGCAAGTGCTGCATTACGCAGGTGTCCCTATGTCACGCATTTTGAAACGGGTTCGAGCAGAACGAAAAGGCCGATACGATCATTTACATGGGTTTTACCCGGGAGAAACTACCGAAATTACCTATGGCACCGAAGACAAATTGGAGTTTATACACGCCGTGGTATTGTCGGAACATGCTGCATGCATAGGTAAGCCCATCAAAGACATTGATTTTGGAAAAATGCGTGTCACTGTAAAGGGATTGCGAAGGGGAGGGAATGAAGTGAAAGATCCTGATCAAGATGCTGTACTTGAAGCTCACGATGTATTGGTCATTGCAGGAAAACCCAGAAGAGTAGAACGGGCAGAGCGCAAACTTTTGGAAGGAAGTTAACACCTTACCGTTAGTTCGAGAAGTGAAAAAAGACATGGCTTTCATCGTCGAAGAAAGCCATCTTAACTGTGATTGATGTGTAAAGCCGTGGGTAAGCTAGGTTTACGCCACGCGATCTTTTTCTAAATCTGCAAATTGTTTTTTCAGATCGTAACGCTCATCGGTAACTATTTTTTCAAGCACTGACACCCGTTCTTTCAATTCAGCGATTTCCGTTTTATAAGCATCAACTTCTTTACTGTTGAGCTTTTTTCTATTCTTGTCCTTGGCATTATCAATAATACTGACAAGCGCCCAAGCACAAATGGCAACAATAGCAACAGCGGTCATATTCACGGCAATATCCCTCTCAGATGGCGTTAAATTAGTGTAGAAGAAAACGAGGCTTTTTACCTGTTTCCTCTATTTTTCTACTTACTGCTATATCTGTTTGTTACTATAACCCTTATTGGCCCAGCCTTTCAGCATAAAATGTAACGAGTTACGAATAGCAAGTGCAGTTATAATGAAAGTTTGCAAATACGTTGCCAAGTGACAAAAGTCATTATTTTATGGATACTTAGCTTAATTTTAGACCTGCATCACAACGCTCGGTTAATAGATTTCACCAACTACAATAGTTAAATTGACGAATGTGTAACGAAAATAGTCAACTTCAAACCACGCATACCTCTGCAACCGTGTCGGCAACGGATTGTGATAGTCCGTTGGTCAGCGAACAAGATGTAAAGTGGATGCGACATGCACTCACTCTTGCCGAAAAAGCGCAAGCCATTGGAGAAGTGCCAGTAGGTGCTTGTGTGGTAATAGATGATACCGTGGTCGGAGAAGGGTGGAATGCACCGATAAGTGAACATGACCCTGCCGCTCATGCGGAATTAAGAGCCGTGCAACAAGCTGCTCGGCATATTCAAAATTATCGGCTTATAGATGCCACCCTGTATGTTACTTTAGAGCCATGTTCTATGTGTGCTGGTATGTTGGTGCACGCGCGGGTTAAGCGGGTTGTTTTTGGCGCGTGGGATGCGAAAACTGGTGCTGCGGGGTCAGTGATGAATTTGCTCCAACACCCATCGTTAAATCACCAGATAGAAATAGTGCCTGGTGTGCTTGCCGATGAGTGTGCAAATAAACTGTCGCGTTTTTTCCAACAGCGTAGAAAAGAAATAAAAGCGGCCAAAAAAGCCAAGAAGCAGGAGCCTTTGGATTAATTGGACGTGCGTGTAAGTTGGGTGAACAAATCGCTGGTCACAAATAATTTGCGACGTTGTAAGACTTTCTGATGGCCGCGTTTAAGCATAAGACGGCGTCTGTTATTATTTTTCAATTTAACTCCTTTTTTCATAAACCGGTTTTTTTTCATTTATTCTCCTTTCTCAATTTTCATCGACAGCGTTGCCGACTTTTTTCCAATTGGCGAGTTAGCCAGATGAGAAAGCGAATTGGCAGCGCCAATTCGCATAAAGCTTATCTCTATAAGATGACATCTAAATGACAATTTTCAAGCGTGACACTGGGCGACTGGAGGATTAAATTTTTCCTTGTTGATCAAGCCATACTAGACTGTCGTAGTAGCGCCGAATATTTTCGACGTATTGGAGTGCCTCATCACCTCTCGCGTAACCATAGCGGGTGGTACGGTAGTATTTTTTCTGACGCAATTGTGGCAATCGACGCTTCACATCTACCCAAAGATCGGGGTTACCGCCTTGACGTTCTGTCAATACCCTTGCATCTTCAAGATGACCCATGCCGATGTTATACGCTGCCATCGCCATCCAAGTGCGATCTGGCTCACCTATGCGTGCAGGAATGCGATTGAGCAAACTGGCAAAATAGCGGGAGCCGCCGCGAATACTTTGTTCAGGGTCGGTTCTGTCTTCGACATTCCAGTCTCCGGCCGTGTCTAAGGTAAGCATCATCAAACCTCTTACTCCGGTGTGTGATACAGCATCGGGCTCCCAATGACTTTCCTGATAGCTCATCGCTGCCAGTAACCGCCAGTCTAGCTCACCAGAAAACTGTTGGAACAGGGGTTTGTATTTGCCCAAGGTCGCCTCTGCAGATTGGTTAAAGGCGCGGCTATCAACATAGTCGAACTGACGTATATGCCCGAAGTATTTGTCTTCTAATACGGTAAACCAGCCAGATTGATGGACGGTACCAAAGTATTCGATGAGTGCGGCTTTAACCGAATCGTCTTGGTTTAAGGGTAGAGCCCATGCCATAGGCATCGCTTCGTGAAGCGTCATCGCGACAGCTAAGTCGGGGTACCTGCGTCGTTGAAGCGCGAGGCGATTACTATCTGCTACCGTGTACGTTATGTCGCCAATAGCGACTTGCTGCAATAACTCTTCAAAGTCAGAGTCTTCAGTTGCAATCAATGTTTTACTATTCACAGGCTCGGCATTTGGAAAGAGCAGCGCTGCAAGCAATTGGGACTGGCTACTTCCAGATACAACTACAATAGGGTGATCCAGGGCGTTCAATTCCCTGGGACGACTGGTGCCAGCCCGAAATACCAATTGTTGTTCTACTTCCTGGTACGCAGGGCCATAGTTAAAGCGCCGCTTGAGCGAAGGGGTCACCGCATCTCCTGTAGCAACAATATCCAGATTACCTTCTTCTAGTTGTTGCAACATGTCCTCGTAGCTGTAGAAAGGATAGAGATCAAGTGTTACGCCTAGATAGTCAGCAAACCCTGCTAACAATTCGTATTCAAAGCCTTGAGGACCATCGGCGCCATTGTAGAAGGTGGCAGCACCATACACAGTACCGACGCGGATCGACTCTCGCTCTAACAGTGTCGATAGGGCTGTAGTGACAGACGGTACTGTGCAACTTGATATCAAAATAGATAATAAGATTATTATTTGTATTTTTAATCGCTTTTTATAGTCTTGTGACTGCATAGACCTTGTCTTATTGTCATTAAACTGTCTAAGTTTAAAAAAAACTTCATGTATGCGCGTTATGAGGTTACTTACTGCGCATAATTCCTCTATAATCCGCGCCGAAATACTCATCAATCCAAGAGGCAACGCGTCGCATTGGTGGTCGTTGTTTCTAACAAACCAGGTAAATCAATATGTTGGTCCTTCGAGGCGCTCCTGCACTATCAGAGTTTAACCAAACTAAACTGATTGCAAAGCTGGGTCAATCCGGCGTTAAGGTTAAAAACCTTTATAGCGAATATGTTCACCTAGTCGATTCCAAAGGTGACTTGTCTAAGCAGCAAATAGAGATACTCGAGAAGCTGCTCACTTACGGCCCCGCGAGGCAAGCACAAACCCCCTCTGGAACCCTCTTCCTTATCACTCCTCGCCCCGGCACCATTTCCCCCTGGTCTTCAAAAGCCACCGACATCGCCCACAACTGTAGTCTAAAAAATATCAATCGCATAGAGCGCGGTTGTGCTTTCTACATAGAAACAGAAACCGCATTGAACGATGACGACTTTGCCGTAGTAGCAAGCTACCTCCACGACAGAATGACGGAGTCTGTTTTTACGCATACAGATGATGCCGCTGTGCTGTTTGCACACACCGAAGCGAATACGTTCACTAGTGTAGATGTATTAGCTGAAGGCAAAGACGCACTGGTTAATGCGAATGTGTCGTTGGGCCTTGCGTTGGCCGATGATGAGATTGATTACTTATTTGATAGCTTTACAAAGCTAGGCAGAAACCCTACTGATGTAGAGCTTTATATGTTTGCGCAAGCAAACTCTGAACACTGCCGCCACAAGATTTTCAACGCAAGCTGGACTATCGACGGTGAAGCGCAAGAAAAGTCGCTGTTTAAAATGATCAAAAACACCTATGAATTGTTACCTGATCATGTGTATTCAGCCTACAAAGATAACGCAGCAGTAATGGAAGGATGGGAAGCTGGGCGCTTCTTCCCCAACCCTCAGTCACACCAATATGAATACCACCATGAAAATATTGATATTTTGATGAAGGTAGAAACCCATAACCACCCAACCGCTATTTCACCTTTCCCCGGTGCCGCGACAGGTTCTGGCGGTGAAATTCGCGATGAAGGTGCTACCGGGCGAGGCTCTAAGCCTAAAGCGGGGTTAGTGGGCTTCACCGTGTCTAATTTGCGTATTCCCGGTGCTGAGCAACCATGGGAAGCCGATTATGGCAAGCCACAACGCATTGTAAGTGCCCTTGATATTATGCTTGAAGGTCCACTGGGTGGTGCAGCGTTTAACAACGAGTTTGGTCGCCCTGCGTTACTGGGTTATTTCCGTACGTTTGAACAAGAAGTAAATAGCTTCAACGGTGTAGAAGTACGCGGTTACCACAAGCCGATCATGCTAGCGGGTGGTTTAGGCAACATTCGTCGCGAACACATCGAAAAGGGCGAAATTACCGTTGGCGCTAAGCTTATCGTGCTTGGTGGTCCTGCGATGAACATCGGGCTTGGTGGCGGTGCAGCGTCATCCATGGCGTCTGGCCAGTCAAACGAAGATTTAGATTTTGCCTCAGTTCAGCGTGACAACCCGGAAATGGAACGTCGCTGTCAGGAAGTGATTGATGCATGTTGGCAGCTAGGCGATAACAACCCAATTCAGTTCATCCACGATGTGGGCGCGGGTGGTCTTTCAAACGCACTGCCTGAGCTTGTTAATGACGGCGGCCGCGGCGGTAACTTTGAGCTTAGAAAAGTCTTGTCTGACGAGCCTGGTATGACACCATTAGAGTTATGGTGTAACGAATCGCAAGAGCGTTATGTTTTATCTGTCGCACCAGAAAACATGCCGGTATTTGAAGCGATTTGTGCCCGTGAACGCGCGCCGTTTGCCGTAGTAGGTGAAGCGACTGCCGAGCAGCACCTAAACCTAAACGACAGCCAGTTTAACAACAAGCCTATTGATATGCCCCTTGATGTACTTTTAGGCAAGCCGCCTAAAATGCACCGCGAAGTAAGCTCGACAAAGGTAAACTCACCAGCACTAGACGAGGCAGGCATTACCTTAAGCGATGCAGCAAATCGTATTTTATCCTTGCCTACAGTGGCAGAGAAAACCTTCCTTATCACCATTGGCGACCGCTCGGTAACCGGCCTTGTCAGTCGTGACCAAATGGTAGGGCCGTGGCAAGTACCTGTGGCAGATGTGGCGGTAACCGCAACCGCGTTTGACACCTATCACGGTGAAGCTATGTCAATGGGTGAACGTACGCCATTGGCTTTGCTATCACACGGTGCATCTGCACGCTTAGCGGTAGGTGAAGCATTAACCAATATTGCCGCAGCAAACATCGGCGATATCAAACGCATTAAACTGTCTGCGAACTGGATGGCAGCTGCCGGTCACCCAGGTGAAGACGCGGGTCTTTATGAAGCCGTAAAAGCGGTGGGTGAAGAGCTTTGTCCAGAACTTGGTTTAACCATTCCTGTGGGTAAAGATTCGATGTCGATGAAAACCGCATGGAATGAAAACGGTGAAGATAAAGCGGTCACTTCACCGTTATCTTTAGTTATTTCAGCGTTTGGTGCAGTAAAAGACATCCGCAAAACGGTGACGCCTCAGCTTCGCACTGATAAAGGTGCCAGTCGCTTATTACTGCTCGATCTAGGCGAAGGCAAAAACCGTTTAGGTGGTAGCTGTTTGGCGCAAGTTTATTCTCAGCTTGGAGATAGCCCTGCTGATGTGGTTTCTGCTACGCGGCTTAAAGGCTTCTTTGACGCCATGCAAGCGCTTATCGAAAAAGGCTTGGTTTGTGCTTACCACGACCGCTCAGACGGTGGCCTGTTTACCACAGTCGCTGAAATGGCCTTTGCGGGTAAAACAGGGGTAAGTGTTAATCTTGATAGCCTGAAAGGCAACGATATCGCCGTGTTGTTCAATGAAGAACTGGGTGGCGTAATTCAAGTGCTTGAAAGCGATATGGACGCGGTTAATACCGTGTTGGCTGAATTTGGCTTGACAGAACTGACCCATGATATCGGTTCGCTGAATAGTACCGATATGATTGAGTTCAACCGCAACGGGGTAGCGGTGCTTGCTGATAGTCGGGTTTCCATGCGTACTACATGGGCACAAACTACGTTTGAAATGCAAAGGCTTCGTGACAACCCTGAGTGCGCAGAACAAGAACATGCTGCAAAGCAAGATGCTGCAGATCCTGGTTTGCATGCTGCATTGTCATACGATGTTAACGAAGACATTGCTGCGCCATATATCGCTAAAGGCGTTAAGCCAAAAGTGGCGATTTTAAGAGAGCAGGGCGTTAACTCGCATCTTGAAATGGCGGCTGCATTTACTCGCGCGGGCTTTGACGCTATCGACGTGCACATGAGTGATGTATTAGCGGGTCGCATTACCCTTGAACAGTTTGCAGGTCTTGCTGCTTGTGGTGGTTTCTCATACGGTGACGTATTGGGTGCAGGTGAAGGCTGGGCGAAATCTATATTGTTTAACAGCATGGCTCGCGATCAGTTTGAAGGCTTCTTTAATCGCAACGACACCTTCAGCTTAGGGGTATGTAACGGCTGTCAGATGCTATCCAACCTTAAATCATTGATTCCGGGCACTGAGCACTGGCCACACTTTGTGACTAACCAGTCAGCGCGCTTTGAAGCCCGTGTGGCGATGGTTGAAGTTATGGAGTCTACGTCAGTGTTGCTGGACGGTATGGCAGGTTCTCGTATGCCAATCGCGGTATCGCACGGTGAAGGTCAGGCTGAATTTGCCAACGACAATGCGCTGTCACAAGTAAGTGCGCAGGTGGCGATGCGTTACGTCGACAACTACGGCAAGCCAACCATGCAATACCCAGCAAACCCTAATGGATCACCTCAGGGGATCACGGGGCTAACTTCACTAGATGGGCGTAGCACTATAATGATGCCACACCCCGAACGCGTATTCAGAGCCGTTGCCAATTCTTGGCGGCCCGATGACTGGCAAGAAGACGGGGCGTGGATGCGAATCTTTAGAAATGCGCGTAAATTCGTGGGTTAGTGCGCAATAAATGATCAAATCGGCTTTGCTGTGGATTTTTTCTAAGAAGAACCACAAGTAAAAGCCGTTTGATTCGCCCAAAGCATTTCATTTGCGCAGAATTGTCAAAATTTTGCGCCAAACCTTTGGTAAACCGTCAAAAATTTGATTTTTACTCTTGTCATCAGATTGTCACTGATCTATTGTAGTGCAAGCATGGAATGCGGATAGGTTACAGGAGTAGAGTTAGGGTGGTACCAGTGAGTAGTGAAGACCTATGCTGGTTTGAATAATAAGAGACGACCAATGAATCGTTCTTCAAAAGGGTTTGGCTTAACCGGTGTTGCTATCGTCGTAGTGCTTATGTTTGTAACTGCTGTATTTAGCTCTTCAGCGAAATCGGCCGAAGCTCCATCAATGCTAAGTGTGCAGTCTTCAGTTAAGTAGTCTGAAAGAATAATTCTAACGCCCGTATTTAGTCCTCTAATACGGGCGTTACTCATTCCCCACTATCGTTTTCTATTATTTTCTCTGTTGATTAATTTCTGATTTGGATGCTTTTTCAATAAAACATACGTTGCACCCAACCCGCCGTGTAGAGGTTGCGCAGTATGAAAAGCGATAACTTCATCCAGCTCACGTAACCAGTGGTTGACGTAGCTTTTCTTGAGCGCTGGAAATGGTTGGCTGTTTACCCCTGTACCGTGTTGGATCAACAGCGCCCGCACACCATTCGCGTGAGATCGTCTAATTGATTGATAAATTCGATCACTACTGTCTTTAAGTGTCAGTCCCTTCAACGATATTTTGTTTTCTAATGGATATTTACCCAAGCGTAGTTTTTTGAACACGCCATCTTGGATACCGGGCTGTTGAAAAGTAATAAAATCGTCAGGTGCAACCGGTTTTACTCCTTCTAAGCTCAATGGGTTGAGTAATTGTTCTCTTACACTTCGCTGTGCGGAGGCGATTTTCCTCTTTCTCTCAAGGGCACTTTGGGGGTCGTGAAGTTGAGCAGTGTCGTCGCTTGCTAAACGTTTTACACCTTTCATTTCATCAAAGAACGAACCGATATCTTCATCGCTATTATCGTATGGCATGCTACTCTCCTCATACAGGGTGTTCTTTGTAAAATTCTTTTTGTATAAATGGGGGCTTATTTACGGATAATAAATGATGTAAGCCTAAATTATATCAACTATTCTCGCCAATTCTCGGCAAAACAGTACATCTGCGCTACACTTTGATGGTGTCATATAATATATAACTATCTATATGAAGTTTAGGTTCATTCTGTTTGTTTTATCCGTGGTTTCAAGTCAAGCCTACAGTGCGTCCAATTCTTTTCAGGCCGTTGTCGTTGCGCACAATGAAGCAAGTATTACCGAGTCAAATTCATTGCATTTCGGTACAATTGCAGTTACCCCAGGTGCAGCATGTAATTTAGATGGCACGGGGACAGTGTCAGGGCAATGTGCTACTGCAGATGCTAATATTGCCGTTGGTGTTATAAGTATTTCTGGGTTAATGATCAATCAACCCTACCAAATTGAAGTTGTGGGAAGCGACGATGGGGTTTTGCGTTTTAACCCCGCCATGACTGTTGATAGCGTATCTCTTATCGATGATGATAGTGATCAGAAGGTGTCCACATTAATTATGCAAAGCACAGAATCTACTGATATATTGGTCTACGGTAATTTAGAAGTACTGAGTTTGCTCCAGGCAAGCCAGTCCTATCAGGCCAGTTATACAATTAACGTTAACTTTCAGTAGCATCTTCCTAGGGCCTATTTCGCAATTAGAACACTTCCATCTAGACCGAAGTTTGTACAGCGAAGATCAACAACCCCTAGCAGTTCAATAATTAAGTGATGATTTGTTGACCACAAATGGTGATCGTCGATAGCGGCTGTCTACGTAGTTGTCGGTACAGCGATTGTCATCACCTAATGGGGCTAATAGGCGGTAAAAATTAGGTTTTTTAATATCGTCAGCCACCAATAAAAGTTCAGGGTGTGCCGTTAAAATTTCGGGATTGACGGAAGATAAATCATAATAGGCAGAGAGTTGGCACAGTTGTTTACTAGTAGACTGCTCAAGTGCACTGTGCGATAGCGCAATTCTTTCTTTTAAATCAACAGCAACCGACTGCATTCGCCACTGCGAGCCTATGTAGCGTGTAATTGGACTAACAAAGGCATGTTTAAATGCTCGGTGAGTATTAATTTGTGCAAGCACTGCGTTCGCCTCTCCTAAAGTGGCGAAGCGACCCACGGTGACGTAGGTCATCGCAGAGTCATGATTCCTATAGTATTGAATAGACAGCGAATCTAGTGGTAAGTGCCTGATTACCTCTGCAATGGAGCGGGCATGGCGGAATATGCCAATTTGAATTTCGAACTTCACTTCTTTTAAGGGCATAGTGTGCTGCTCAGAGGTGGTGCTATGGTTAGGCAATATGAGTTGGATATCATCGAGGTAAACTACATCGCCAGATTCTGGTGCGCTAAATGTAATTTGCGATCCGTTGAGGACTAGCTGGTTTCGTGCGAGATATGTTTCATCTAGGCTCAGCGCGTATTCGCCGGGCGGTAATTGACTGATATAGAAGTAGCCGTCGTTTTCTGTACGTGTTTGCGCCACTGTCTCATTGTGTTCATTGACTATGTTTATTAAAAGATTAGCGGCGCCGCGGCTATTATTATGACCTACCAAGTAGACAGTGCCCTCAACGTCATTTACGGCGCTTACAGGAAGTGCAACGCGGTTGACTCCCCCACTATGCGAAACAATGTCGACTTGTCTGTCGCTTGCCCGCATAAAAGGGTCGGGTAAAGTTGAGGGGGTTATAGAAAGGGATTGCACCGGATGGTTAGTAATTAATCTTGCCACTCCTGTGTGATTGGTGAATTCATGCCGCCAGATAGAATTACCTTCAAAACCTACACCTTCAATGACCTGTTCGTGTTCATCGAAGTGTTTATTTCTATTGATATCAAAGAAAGCAAAAGCATCAATACGACCAGCCGTTGCACTGGCTGCACGGTCAAAATCTATACTGCGAGAGTAAGGGTTGTAATGAAGGTTACCAGATAAGGTGAGGTTAACCGACCAATCTCCGCCTTCTGCCCAAGTGGCTCCAAAGCCTAAATTAAAGGTATCAAAAGCCCAGTTGTGTTGATGCTGAAGCTCTATGTTTTTAGCACTATTGGCACGGTATTGCAGACGGGTTTCACGGTGTTGACCTAGCAAGTAGGGCCAACGCAATGCAAAGTAGAATGTATCAGTGGTAAGGGCGTGTGAAGGTTCAAATGTCCAGGCACTGGCCAACTGCCACCCATTAAAGGATTTTGAATAATAGAGTCGTCCCAATACCGACGCATCAATGGCGTTAGCAGACGCTGTTATTCCACCAGAAAAGGTGCCCCCTAATAAGTTGTCGTTGATGGAAACGGCAGCCGTGCTTTGATCCTCTTTGTTGATGAATGCCTTGTGCGACAAATTGACATTCCACCCAAACTGCCCCCAGAGTGATGATTGGCCATTTACTCTGGCAATTGTTTCATGTTGCAACCCCAAAGCATCACTAAACCTTTCACTGGAAAAATCATCGAAGTACCGATGAGACAAGTTAAATGCTAAATTGTCATCTAGCCTACCGCTTAAGCCCACAAACGCTGCAAACCCTCGCTCAGATTGCTTGGCAATTGATACATTGATGGCAGAACCTAACAACTGGGTATCTAATGAGGTGGTAAAGTATTTTGACGTAATCTCATCGAGTTCAAGTCTTTGAATACTAGCTGAAAGCGTTGTGGAGTCGGTGAGCCCATAACCGAGTTTTGCAATAGATGATTGCCCGGGGCCAGAGTGAGAGACTCTGCCATCTAACAGTCTATAGTGAGCATCGCTGTAACCAAAGAAGAAATCAAACTGCCCTTGTTGAATTTGGTCGTTTCCCACACTGACAGTTTGGGTTCGAGTTTCTTGCTGTCCCTCGGGGCCGTAGAGCTTTATCTCAAACAAGTTGATGCCGTAGAAGGTGTCTACCTCTTCAAAAAGGACTTTATTTTGCTCGTCACTGAATTTCTCTTCGATAAATTGACCATTGCGAAACAGTTGGACACGCCAGCCCGGTAGCACAAATTCTTCAATGGTGGTCTGTGAGAAATTACGTCTATTTTGGGTGTCACCATTTTGTACAATGACGCCCAGAGATTGCCCGGGTGAAGTTATAAGGTTGTCACCAAGTAATTGAATGTCGCCCACTTCATAGTGTATCGCTTGTGCGAATGTTCCTAGTTTTAGCGCTTCTATATCTCTGGAAAACCTTAAAAAATGAAGGCTGTTATCATTCACGCGACTTACCCGTAAATTGGTGGCGTGTTGAGCAAAATCAAAAGAGGAATTGATATTTAGACTGGTGCGCTCGGCCTGTGAATGTGTGTCACTGGCAGTCAAGCGGTAGCTTACCAATGGGGAGGTGTACCACTGGTATTGATCTTCAATAACGCGGTCTGCAATAGTGTTTTCACGAGAGTAATATTGAGGAATGGTGAGTTTTTGGGGCGTAAACAGGTGATTGTCGAGAGCTGTGCTCGAAAAATTTAGGTGCAGTAGGGAATGGTCAAAACTGTACTCAATCGGTAACAGACTGGGAATAAGCGCCACATCGATATAGAGATCAAAGTCATCTCTTGCCCACATTAATCCCTTTTCAGTCGTGTTATCAGATAAATTTAACTGAAAAGTGCAAAACGTATCGCTGGTTTGTGCATCCCAAGAGATTGTCGCTTCTGGAATATTTATAGACCAAGGAAGCGACATGGCATCAATAAGTAATGAAGCGGGTATCAGTAAGCTGCCGTCTACTTCATAAAGATCGAAGCCATCCCAAACAGGGCGTCCATTTGAGCGAAGCACGCTGATTAGGACATCGTCTTCATTTAGCTCGACTTTTTTAAATGTAGCTGGAATTTCGCATTGTTCTGCTCTCGCCACCATCGACAGTACAAAACAGCAAAAAGCCAACGCCCATAAATTCATATGTAAAAAGGCATTACTGGATAATATGTTCTATCGACAGTTCAATATTTCCGCCGAATTTCTCATCTTCAATATAGTTAATGGTGACCGGTCCTTTGACTACTTTTTGAAGGGGGATAAGGACTTTGCGACGTTCAAGAGGGCGATATGCTGCTACATTATTCAACACACCGAGCTCTTCACCATCAAGAGTCTGAACGATAAAATTGCCATACAGTGAACGGTTGCCATGGCGAGTTTGCCAAACCTGGATAGCTGGCATTCCATTGTGTATTACCGTTGTAGGTGACTCTAATGTGGACTCAGCAACTAACTCACCGTGACGAACGATAATGGGAACATTGTAAGCAAGTTTACTGGCAAGGTTGACGTTTCCGCCTGTGGTAGGCGCGAGTTCGGTGGTGAGCCTGATAACTGCGCGGTACTCCCCGTCGGCTAATCCCGCAGGCTTTCTAAGTGCAAACCGAATGGCCTGACGTTCACCAGGTTGAATAACACCTCGCTTGGGTGAAAAGCGCAAAAACGCCGATGCGTCAAAAGGATCTTCACTTATGGCATAAACTGCGCCGTCTTCGGTCATCGCATTCAATGCAATCTCAGCCGTGTATTTTACGTCTACCGCACCGGTGTTTCTCAACTGTAGTGAGTTAGAACGATCATGAGCATCAAAAAAAATTCTAAATTTAGATAGCGCGACATTAGCACTGGCCGGCGAACAAATGATAAAAAGAAAGATTGAGCAAACAAAAATAAAACGCGCGATACTACTTGGCATAGGGGGCTCTGTGACTTGTTCAAAGATAATGGGTGCGATATCGCACCCATTGTGTTCACATTACTGGAAAGACACGTCCACTGTGTAGTCGGCGGTATATGAGTCGCCTGGGTTTAATGCAGTGGTTACTTCCATTAGCCCGTAAACGTCAATAGTTAAGTCGTCGCCCGATGCATTGGTAGTGACGGCAGTAACAGTACCATCAGCTATACCGTCGTGTGTAGCGGCAGCGTTGTTTACGTCAAATTGAGCGTCAAAATCAACGTTTGTACCAGGTGCACCTGTTACCGTAACGTTAAGTGGTACGTTAGCAATAAGTCCTGATACAGTGATAAGACCAATGGCAATATTAGCGTTAGCCGCGTCACATGCACCTGACACGGCGCCGGTGTTGTCCATTGTACACTGCGAACCAAAAGTAGGTTGCATGGCACCAAAGTGAAGTGCTGCAGTTTGCGCAATGGCGGCGTCAGAGATGGCATTTACCGTCGCCTGAAATGTGGTGTTGGCTGCAAAAGAAGAAGCAGACAACGTCGAAAGTAGCGCTATAGAGAGTAAACGTTTTTTCATTATTTTATTCCAAGTTTCCCTAAATCTGTTGCTCAAAAAAGAACAACAACATCAACATTTTTATTTTTTATTGAACTGTGTGTCGCATTACAACAAACACTTAATGGAAAACTTATCGCAAAGCATGCCACACAGGAAGGTACGCTATTGAAACTTCAAGCATACTTCAACGTTATTCAATCACATCCTCTAATCATAGATAAAGTATGAAAGTGAATACTATATTGGTGATAACCCAGTCTCGTAACTGTTATCAATATTGTCATTATTTTAACTATATGATTATATTTGTAATTATTTTGTTTTTAGTTATGGTTTGAGGGGGGGGAACCTGTTCTTATACTTTCGTATAATTTTTTCCCTATGTCTAAAATGGGCTGTTTTTTAATGCTTTAGGGGGCTGTTTTTTCGCTGAAATACAGCATTTAGTTACGCAAAAGTAAATAACTATAAGTTGAAATAGAAGAAAGCAATTGAAAGGTATGTAATCTTATTACTAATTAACGCTATTAAGAGACGCCTAAAAGATCAATAGAACGCTGAAAAAAGGTCACTTAACGTGACCCGATGAAAACCGCTAACCACAATATGCTTGAGATAAATGTGGCCAGTAATACTCCCGCTGAGCCTAAATCTTTCGCTAAGCCTGAAAGTGGATGGATTTCTGTACCAATGCGGTCAATTGTCGCTTCGATAGCCGTGTTAATAATTTCAGCAAATAAGATAAAAAGTACCGAAGAAAAAAGTAATGCTTTTTCCAAAGTGGGAATAGACCACACACACAGTACTGCAATGGCTATCACAGTAACAACTAATTCTTGCCTGAACGCCGTTTCATTTTTAATTAGCCAGGTCAACGCTCGATAGGAATTCTTAAAGGCTAATAAGAGACGACGTAATCCTGTGGGTTTACTAGATGGTTCAAAATGTACAGCAGTCTCAACTTGGTTTACGGAGCGCATGGTAAAAATACATCCTTAGTTGATTGGTAGGTACTGCTAGATACTTTCGTTAAACCTAGCAGCGTGTCATAGACATTGTCTTGAGATAAAGGGTCATGGGTTAATTGGGTTACACACGTGTGATAATTAGGTTCTCTTAATTTTGTGTCCCAATAGATCATCGGCACATGAGTTTGTTCATTCGGCGCTATCTGATAGGGGAAACCGTGTAAATAAAGTCCTTTTTCCCCCAGAGATTCACCATGATCGGAAATATAAAGCATAGCTGAATTGGGTACGTCGCTGAGAAAGTCGATGATTTGTCCCAATACATAGTCGGTATACAAAATGGTATTGTCGTAGGTATTGGTAAGCGCTTTTTCGTCACAGTTCTGAATATCACTTCTGGGGCAGTCGGGCAGAAAACGTGCAAACGCTTTTGGGTATCGTCGATAGTAAGTAGGACCGTGGGAGCCTATCATGTGTAACACAATCACCGAGTGTCGTTTTGAGTCTTTGGATACTGTTGTCTTGAGTAAATCGAGCAGTACTTCATCATAGCAATAGTCACCATCACAAAGGGTAGGATCTCGAGAAGGGTCGTATTCAATCGTGTCAATACGTTTACACACCCCCTTGCAGCTACTGTTATTATCAATCCATGTCACTTCTACGCCAGAACGGCGGATTATATCAAGCACGTTGTCCTGACTGTCCGCAATTCGTGGGTTGTAATCACGTCTGTCGAGGCGTGAAAACATACAGGGAACTGATACTGCTGTTGCAGTGCCACAAGAAAAGACGTTGTTAAAACTGACTGCCCCAGAGGATTGTATATAAGGCGTTGTAGGTCGGTTATACCCATTAATGGCAAATTTGTCTGCTCGAGCTGTTTCGCCCACTACGACCACGGTCGTTCGAGGGGTATCGAGATGACTGGAAATAATAGTAGGTGCTGTATCGAGTACCTTAAAAGGCAGGGGAGGATAAAAATAGGTATCTCGTAAATATTTATAGCCTGCGTCGTAGAATGCGTAGGGGATGATATATTTGGTCAGGCCTTTGTTATTTCTACCTACCGAAGCATAGTCTTTGTAAAGTGTAGTCCCAATCAAGGCAAGCGCGAGTACAGCCAAGATGTTCAGCGTGAGTAAACTCTTGATTCGGGAGGTGAACTTTCCGTTTATTTCTTGATTGAACACGGCAACAACGGGAACTAAGCCCAATAGTATGAAAAATACTAACAGTGACGAATTCAGATATGAAAATGCCTCTCCAGAGTTTGTCTCCATGATGTTTTGGATCATGCTTTTATCGAATATCACTCCGTAGGCGTAGGACGCATATAGCAATGAAGCACTAATCAATAAGGTAAGTGCAACGGTTAATCGAGGAAAAAAGAATGCGCCAAATAGACTGAGAAAAATGATATTTATCAGGGTGAGAACAACAGGCACAGACAAAAGGAACACCCATTCACCTAATGACGTGGGAGAAACAATTTGATAAACCGATGACATGAAAGGGAAATTAAAAACTGCTGTAATGACTAATGAGGCAAGTACGATAAACTGCGCAGGTGTCGGTTTTAAATTTAATGCGGGATGAAAAGTCACGGTAAGGTCTCTTGTGTACTGCTTTTGGCACAAGATAGCAATCCAACCTTAAATCACCCTTAAGAATAACTTTGGGGAGGTACCTTTCATTTATTTTGCGTAATGAAAAAGAAAGTAAATCAGCCTACCTCCAAAAATGTCCGAGGAATCAGGGGGCTTAACGCCCTTTTCAACTAGCGAAGAGGGGCGCTTTTTACAACTACATGCTATTTATAAAAAGACAATGTTGGGCCAGTATTTTAACTTGGATTGCGGAAGTCGTTCATTTTTAAAAGCAAAATATGAGTTTTAACTTGTGATAATTGCCCTATCCTAAGCTAACCTTAAGAAAAAATGTGTATTTTGCTTTGCGTCAGTCATTGGGTTGAGTTTATGAGAGTACTTTTCATCGAGGATTCCGCTTCATTGCGAAATAGTTTGAGTATAGGTTTAGAAAAACTTGGCTATTCGGTGGATGTGGCAGAAACAGGGACAGATGGCCTGAGTATGGCCTTGTTAGGAAGCTACGACATTATCATACTGGATATGATGTTACCTGAGCTTGACGGACTAGCGCTATTACGCGCATTGAGAAAGCGGAATTTGGAGACCAGAGTCCTTATTTTATCAGCGCGTTCAGAATCAGAAGACAAAGTTGAAGGTATATTGGCGGGAGCCGATGATTATTTGACTAAGCCGTTTTCCTTTGACGAGTTGTGTGCAAGGTTAGTGTGTCTTATGAGAAGAGGCGTCGCCAATTACGCCAGTGACGAAATTACAATTAGCGATTTTAGATTAAATTTACAAACCAAAACTTTTAACTACCTTTCTCACAACATCGCGTTGACCCCTAATGAATATAAAATTGTAGAGTGTATGTTTTTGAATCGAGACAAGGTGGTGACATCTGAAAAGCTAAGTGAGTTTATCGCGGGTAGTTTTGATCATATTTCAAAAAATGCGATTGAGGCTCACCTTTCATCAGCACGGAAAAAAGTAAGGGAGTTCGGAGCAACATTACCCATTAAAAGTAAACGGGGTTTTGGCTACATGGTTACAGGGCCTGATGAAATCAATTCGTAAAACACTTACCAAAAGACTGTCCATAATAATTTCTCTATTAGTGATTACGGTATTACTCGCGGCAGACATTGGCGTTGATTCTTGGGTAGAAAGTGAATTTAATCAAGGCATGAAAGCTAAAGTGGGCATGCTGCAAAGTTTAGTCAACGAAGAAGTTGAAGGGATTGAATTTGAATTTGCGGGAGAATACTTACCTGAGTTTGAAGGCACGTCGTCACCAGAATATTATCAACTGTGGGTAGATAACGACGTCTTTGAAAAATCTGATACCTTAGATTTTTATACTGTGAAGGCGTTGCCCTATAAAGACATTGCCTTAAACGAATCTGTATTGATGGATGTAACATTACCCGATGGTCGTTCTGGGCGCGTTTTGTATTCTAAGTTTCTCCCCCAAATAGATTCTGACGATAGGGAAGAATATTTCCAGATAAAGGGAGAAGATAAGCGGACTCCCATGATTATCGCTTATGCTACGTCGCTAGAGCAGTTAAATTATACGTTGTGGTTTATCGATGCTGCTTTTGTCTTCGCACTAATCGTTGTTCCTCTGGCAGTGCGCTTTGCGGTACGCAATACGGTCTCGTATGCTTTGGCACCACTTGATGAACTTAATGCCAAAATCAAAGGGCTGCGTTTTACTGATCATCATCAGCGTGAGGAATTTAACACTGATGTCGAAGAACTGACACCTATCGCCCAGAGCCTCAATCACTTTATCAAAGACAATTACTCTCTCTATTTAAGAGAAAAAAGACTGACGTCTGATATCGCACACGAACTTAAAACGCCTGTTGCGGAACTGATTAATATGACAGAGGTGGCATTGAAGTTCCCTGGTGATGAGAGACTTGAGAAAGGTTTTAAACCAAATGTGCTTCAAATTGGCACAAGAATGAAAAATATCATTTCGGGTTTGATGTTGTTCCAGAAATACAGCTTCAAAAAACTCGATCTAGAGGATGAAGTCGATTTATGGCTGTTGTCTAACCAAATCATAAACAACAAAAATGCGGCGAATATCAGCTTATTAAATAATGCCAATGGCAAAGTAACGATACTCAGTAATCAAGTTGCGGTTGAATCGATAATTAGCAATCTAATAGACAATGCCATCAAGCACGGTCAGCAGGACGCAGAAATTAGCGTATGTATTGGAGTTGAGTCTGCTTCACAGATTTATTTCGAAATTACCAATACACTGAATGGTGAAGTAGATGACAGTGATATTGAGCACATGTTTGAACCGTTGTGGCAGAAAGATGCGTCTCGTAGTTCCGAAGAGCATTTTGGACTAGGCTTGGCTATTGTCAGCGCAATGTGTGATGCGATAAATGCCGTAATCACCGTTAATAAACGGGAAAAACAGCAGATTTCATTTAAAGTGATATTTGGCGTCCCCACCGCGACTCGAACGCAGATCTAAAGCTTAGGAGGCTCTTGTTTTATCCTGTTAAACTATGGGGACAACCTATCAAAGGTTATTATACGGTGTAAAAAAATTTACGAAACCCTTTGGTTTAGCTGATTTTTCTATTCGATATTGTGGAAAGTAGCTCAACTTTAACGCGTTAGGACTCTTATGCGAGCTCACGTCTGTTTAAGTTAGTGCTTTCTATCAAACAACTATTGGCAGAAGCTTGTCTACTACACTTACTGTGTAACACTACTAATTCATTTCTTTACAACAAAGTGTACGCTTTTTTGAATCGATAAAGGTGCGACCTATAGTTAGGTCGCAGCATAACTAGGTAATAAGTTCAGCGAGTTAATTGCTGGCGTAATCTGACATAATAGATTGATAGTTCAATCTGTAATCTTCAACTGTAAGAGATGTGCCATCTGCTTTTAGCATGTTGAGTGAGTCAAATACCTCAACGTATTTTTGCTGCTCAGGTATATTCCATTGCAAACGCCAGTTTGATGTACCTTTTAACTGCTTCATCATATTGATTAACTTATCGTGACCGTTAGCTTCAACTAAGTATTGATAGGCTAGTCCATAGTGCTTGTAAGCATCAGAAGGGTCACCGTATTCGTCCCAGAAAGTAACTACTGATGTTGGCTCATATTCACTGTGTTTTGATTTATGAGCGACCTCCATCCCACTTAAATAAACCGCTTGTCCTTCTGAGAACCATCGTGGTGTGGGTAGCCAATCAACAAAACCAGCTAACGCATGTTGAATGGTGTGAATTAACTCGTGTCTAATGAGTTGCTCTACCTGATTTGGAGTATAGACTGAGGCCGCACCAATATTTACACCTAAACTATGGCCTTCCCCCCAACCCCAAGGGGAGTCTTTTTCATGCAGACAAACATACAATTTATCTTCTACTAGAATTTGGTTTTCTGCTGTAAATCTCGGCCCGTTTGGTTCTGATAATAGCGTTTCTACGACATCGGCAGATGTTGCTTTATAAATAGCTTCATAGCTCCATTTTGTGCGCTCTTCAGATGTCATATAGCCACTTGAACCATATTGTTCAGGGATCATAAATGTTCCGTAATTCTCTCCCTTATCCAAAGCGTAAAGCTGGAATTGTAAGGAGTCTAGTGCTGCTAAACGGACATTTCCGCGCAAAGAAAAGTATTCATCTTTAGTAATACCCATCGCGTTTAATGCCGTAGAAAAGTTGTTTTCTATCCAATTGGCAGCATGTTGAAAATCACTTTCTGGTAAGTTGGGGTTACCATATATTAGCGTGTTCTCAGTTTCATAGTAGTGATCAGCATAGCTACTTTGGCAATCGTATGAGTTGATCCCCATATATTCATCTCGCAGATAGCCTAGTGATTCAGCTGAAAAGAATACGCCGGTTTCGTGAGCGTTTTTAAAGCTGCCAGAAATATTAGCAGTAGGGCCACCATTACTTGAGCCACCACCTGAGATACGATCTGAAATATCCACAGATACTTCTCCTTGATCGTCTCCTGAACATGCAGTTAATGTTAAAGCCGCAAGACTAATCGTGATAATTTGCTTTAGTGATTTCATTTTCAACTCCTCTTTAAAATCACGACGAGTATATGGGAGCTTATAGTTGTCTTGGTCGCCAGAAATTGGCACTAGTTCAGATAATTATTATGCTTTTCAATAGTTAAATACTTAGTTCTAGGCTAGTTTGTATGTTTGAACGTAAGAGATTGAAAATCTATAGATAACCCTCAGAGCAAGTCTGCTCTGAGAAAAAGCTATGTTGTTGATACCCAGTTCATAAAGAAAGCTGCTCGATTCGCTTTATAAGTGCAGCTTGGTGCTTAGCGCATTCGACTGTGTCAATATTATTATTAAGTCGGCCGTGGAGAATGTCTGCCAGTATCAAATTAGCTGCTCGCTCTGAACAATGAGATAGCAAATCAGATAGAGTAGTGTCGGCGCTTAAACTAAAAACACAAACAAGTTGAGAGTGTGATGTTTGAGCTAACAGTGATTGCTTTTCAACGGGGTCTAAGGCCATAAACTTAGCCGTAAACTCGTTGTTATTCTCTGATTGCCTTCCTTTTAAAAGCCCACAGCGCCAAATAAAGATAAGGGATTTAGCTCGGATACTTCTGTAGGGGTTTATACACAATTTAAATAACCGCTCTTCGATCGAGTTTCTAATTATTGAAAGTCGACTATTTGAAATGTTAGAAGTATCTATTTCAAATTCTTCAACATAATGGGTATCACCAAACTGTTCTACAGTTTTGGTATTAATACCTTTAGTGTCACTTTGTTTTCTCACTTATTCCCCTTTGGTTATTCTGTAGCACTAGTCGTTAAAGCAATTTAACTAAGCATTGGTATGAATAAGCTAGCCAGAATTAATTAAAAGATTCTGGCGATCATAAATAAACAAAAGTTTATTAGTATTGAACACCGCTATCCGAAGTTTATTAAGTCAATAATATCTACATAGGTGAGTATGAGAAAGCTTAAATACAATAAAGTTTTTAAAAAAAATAAGTTAGGTAGTGATTATGTTGTTGGTGATATACATGGTCAATACAAACAACTTATGCACCAATTAAAAGAAATCAATTTTAACTTTAAAACAGACAGGCTCTTTGCTACAGGGGACTTGATTGACCGAGGTCCAGACTCTGAAAAATGCTTAATGTTGCTAAAAGAACCTTGGTTTTTTTCCGTAATTGGAAACCATGAGTACCACTTAGCCGAGAGAGGCGCTGACTTGCTAATTACGGAAGGTATGGGGAATGCTTGGCTTAAAAATCATCAAAGAAAAGTCACGAATTTTTGTGATATAATTTTGGAAAATCAACCACTAACCATAACAATAGAATCTGATGGTGCTAGTGTTGGAATAGCACACGCATTTCCACCTAAAACTTGGCCTGAAGAAAAATCAAGCGCACCACATACTAATGAAGTTTTAGATATTCTATGGTCTAGACCTCTAGGGACTAAAGTAGTTACGAGAGAACCCAGTGGGGTCGATTATGTGATATGTGGGCATAGTCGAGTTAAAAGTATTAAGGTACTGAAGAGGCATATATTTATAGATACATTTGACGCCAAGAATAAATTAACTTTTGTTAACTGTAATCAGTTGAAGTAATAAAAGGAATTCAAAATGGATACAAAAAATCAGGAAAGAGACTCTATTCGAGAACTAGCTAAAAAAGTCCTTAGTTTCATTGAAAGTTCAGTGGTTGAAAAAAACGCTAAAACCAAAAATAACTATAGCAGTGTGCAGACTAGTTTTTTTGAATTTGTTTTTGAGGGTGAAACAGAATCAAAAAATCATCCTGAGATTTATCAAAATTGCCGCGATGTCGTTGCTTATTGCGCTAATGAAGAAGAAGTATCTATAGAAGAGTATCTAAATAACATAAAGCTAGAGCAGAGGCTGATTTATTCTGATTATATTGATGAGAAATTTTTAGATGATGAGGAAAGAAACCTAAAGAGTGCAGCGATTAAATCAATTTTAATAAGTGTTATCTCTGAGGGAGAGCAATTACCGCACAACACACCTTTATTGTGGGGAGAGTTAAAGAAATTCCACAGTATTTATAACTCAACATCAAGCCACCTAAATATGGAGCTTTTTACTTGCTGTAGAAAAAGTTTAATTCATGGATGGATAGAAAACCAAGATGTGAGTTGTATGCCGAGTTTGTCAAAAGGGTTTATTCGGGCGTTTACTCAAACAAAAAAGCTTAATAAAGAAACCCTGAATGTTTTAGAGCAGCTATCAGATAGTATTTATACTCAAAAGAGTCCACATAATTTATCCGCTCAGCTATGGAATACAAAGGGCTTTTCAACGTCAGAAGGTAATGGGTTTAAGCCAGTTGAGTTACTCAATGCTAATCTAAACCATTTATTTAATGATATTCCTAGTCTGCTTATAAAATTAAGCCAGCATATAAAGCCTTTGTCGGATGAAAACTTATTCAAGGAAAATATATCTGATGTATTTCTACATCTGATTTTTTTAGGTATAGACCATAAGTTAGTAAAAGAAAGTGATGATTTGCTAATCGCATTGGCTATTAAGCGAATATCTTCAATATCTGCACTCAAGAAAATATTGAGCGTTTGGTCAATAAGCAGTGAAGAAAACTCTTTGATCAATATGGTAAATGCTAAGTTTGACTATCATAAGACTTGCTGTATTGCCATATCTAAACTGTGGCTTTGTTATTTATATCAGCGGGGTGAGCACAACGTTGATGGCGCATTTGAAAGTCTCGAAGAATTTGTTCAATACCACGCAAAAGCTTTTTACGGTAAGCCGACAAGAATAATAAGAGTAAAAGAGTTGAGCGCCAGCAAGACAGCAGGCAATTTGAAGGACTATATACTCGATAAGCATATTGGTGAGAATTATTTAGCTGATAACAAACTCAGTTTTCAAAACTGGTATACAGATTTTATTAATACATTTAGCTTGGATATTTTATCTAATCAATCTGTTCCCACAGCATTAGCTCCTTTATATAACGAAAAAGAAATTAGTGAGAAAGTTGAAGCTGACGTGCTTGGTCAAGCTTTCGACATATACATGGAGAGGCTCGCTTGTTTCCATGCGAATAAAATAGAAGAGTCTGAACTTATACAATCTTTGGCTAAAGTGAAGATTGATAAATCATCTATTGAAGAACTCAGTAAGTTACTGTCAACATCACATTTAACACATATTTGGGAGAATATGTTTTTCTCACTTGATAAAGCTTTGTTCACTACCCATGTATTTGAATCATTCTTATTAGATAGAAGTGAAAAGTGGGTTACAAATGAGGTTAAGCCAGATCAAATTGATGAAAACTATGAGAATGCTAGCAAAAGTAAAATAATAGAAGCTGTAGCCAAAAGTCAGACAGAAGGGAAGTTCAAATCTCTTATTAATAAATCGAAAACGCTTCCACACAAAGCTATCCTAATAAATCGATTTCATTCCAACAGAATGACGATTTCAAAGCTCTCTTCATTAGGTAGTAGCTCTAAGTACGAAATAATTAATCAACTAGGAGCAGGTAGCTCTGGTAGCGTATTTTTGTGCCGAGATAATGTATTGCAACGTGATGTTGCGGTTAAGGTTATCGTTCCAATTTCGCCAAACGGTGAAGCTTCATTTATGCTTCATGAAGCACAAAAGCTAGCTAAACTAAGGCAGTCTAATATAGTAGAGGTTTATGACTTTTTAAAAATACCAACATCGGAATTGATGTTTGATAAGGCGCATCCAGAGTCAGAAATTCAATCTCTCAAAGCAGTAGAATATGTCTACGGCATAGTGATGGAGTACCATCCAAAATCTCGCACGTTAAATGATTACTTAGCATGTGAACTACCTCAATTAGCCTTTAATCAACGTATTATTTTCTTTAGGAAAATTATTGATGCAGTGTCAGCCGTTCACTCGGCCGGGTTAGTTCATGGTGATATTAATCCAAGTAATATTATTGTTGATTCAAATGGTGAACCGACGTTAATTGACTTCAGCGCTGCGGTATCTTCTGAGGACATTTCGATTACCGCTGGCTCTACCATTTATACTTCCGATAGATATTTGGAGCTAGCTGATAGTAATAAAGTATTAAGAAAGTCAGATGATGTTTTTAGCTTAGCGGTAGTTTTTTTAGAGTTGCTTGAATGTGATATTAAAGAGTATTTTTCATCATTGACTCGTAAGTGCACGCCTGTAAAAGTCAAAGAAGAAATATATGAAGCACTGCTTAAATTAAAGCTATTACAACAAGAATGGACTAATCACCTTGGCTTAGGCTGGCTTCCTTTTGTAAGAGACAATCAGAGAAGCACAGAAATAAACCTTGGTGGTGAAACCATTACTATTGATTCACCAGCCAAAGAGTTTGGAAAGTATTGGAAACTAGTATGTCATTTATTCTCGGTATTAGCATATGACGAAACTAGGCTCGGTGTATTATTGGATATTTTGCTAAGCACATTGGCCCCTGTTAAGGAAAAGCAAAATCAATTAATGGCTAAGTTAGATGAAGACTTACGCGCTACCATTTGGAATAGAGAATACAAACCTATTACAGCACAGAAGCTTAAGAACTTAACGTATCAGATTCTAGAGACTTCAAACAACAAATCTAGAACTTATATTGATGAAGTTGAAGTAGTCACTGTTTTTGGTAGGCCGTTAACGATTAATTTACTTGACGAGATTCGTTCTGAAGAGACTTTGTTTGTCGAATATGAAAAAGCTTTTAATAGCGAACCAAGGTGGCTACCTAAGTTAAGATATGGCGTTATTGAAAAGCCAATTTACTTAGAAGGTAAATTATTTAATGAATATAACTATGGCGTAATCTGGGAAGGATTTGGGGTTGAAATAAACTATCAAGTTCCTTTTAGCCCGTCGTCAAGTTTTACATTAGATACAACCCTTTTATGGAAAGGGGTTCAAACTTTCAATCAACTGTTTCTAGATACAATTGATTGGCTAAATAAACTTAAAAACACACCAAACATTTCATTGCCTATATCCATGCTTGAGCGGCTAACTAACAGCCCTATAGTTGATACAAAGTATATGAGCTTTAATCAAGAATGCTTATCTCAGTATTTAACTTATTTGAAAAATGCTGATGATAAATTTGCTAAGCCCCCTGTACTACAAAAAATAGAGGATTTTATTCGAGGCATTTTAGATAGCATATTTGAATCAATTGAAGCTAGCCCTTTTTCAAGACTCGCACAAAAGGAACAGCAACAAGTATTGACTAGTTTCATGCAGGACATTGAGTTTGACTTAGTTTCAGACGAAGAACTTAATCAAAAGTCAGCTGAATGGTTAGATGAAAAGTCTACAGAGATATTAGTTGCAACGAATAATCGTACAACCAAAGAATTAGAGTTGTTTTGGGAGTTTTTAGGGTCTGAAAACGGTAGTCAACAATTATCTAATATATATAACTCCCTATCAGAGATGGTAAATTCAGCTGATTTTGAGCAGTTAAATAATGACATTAATTCATTAAATGCGCACTTAGAAAGCTCATGGGAATACCAGCTTTACAATGAGTACAAGAACATAAAAATAGTATCTGTCCTCGAAGAGGGGCTTTTATAAAATAGTTTCTCTATTACTAAATGAGAAGCAGCTTGTGAACTAATAATAAACTCTAATGAAAGTAGTTTTAGCGATGAACTCGTTGTTTTCAGAATTCCAGTATTAACTGCCATTACTACTAATTTATAAAAATAAAATAAAATAAAAAGAGGTTTTAATGAATCCACTTCAATATGCTTTTGCAAAGAATCCAAAGGAAACCCTCATAGCTTTTGGCATCGTGGCTGTTTTAGCAATTCTTGCTTCACTATTTGATACATCAATACCTTCGGTAATTGGTCATATCATTGGGGGCGCTATAGTCGCGCTCTTAGCGGCTGCAATATCTAAAAGATTGGTCGGCACTTTATTCTTGTTATTATTGGTAAACTGGGCTGCTCACGCGTGGGAGTGGGGGGGCTTTATAGTTTACGTCGTCAATTTATGGCTAATCGGATTTTCATTAATGGCTGATTCGAAAAAGCATAAAGAACTAGAAAATTTTGAAGACTTAACTGAAGTTGATTTTATCGGCGGCTCATTTCTATTTTCAATAATAGCGCTTGTTGTAATTGGAATAGCCCATTATTTTCGATTTGATATTTACGAACATCGCGTTTCTTGGTTTTCTTATTTTTTTGTTATAACTAGCTTTTTTGTTTTGTTTTGCTTTTCACAAGTAAAATTTAAGTATCAATCTATCCGCTATAAATTTTTAGGTGTGGCAAGTTCTGGCACTTTGTCTTTGTGGATATCAGAGGTATTTCATGGACATATGAACTTTCACAAAACATTCAGAGTCAACTGGTCATTAAGCGAAGTGTATTTACCAAGCATTGGCGCAATTTTTCAGTTTGCCGTGTTATCCGTGCTTCTATATTTAACAATTTTAGGGCTAATTAAACTTCGTAATAGAATCCCTACCTTAAAAAACTTTTTAAAGTTCAATGGGGTGCTGCTTTTGAACTTTGCTTTGTTAATATTTATAAGTGCAGAGTACCTTCCAAAACGATTGGCGGGAGGGATTTTATTGTTACTGGCAGGGATATTTGTACTTTCACTACTATTTAGTTTAGTGAAAAACATTAAATATAGGTTGAAGCAATAAGTACTGTCATTAAAGACAAGTTAATTGTCTTAGTTGGTTCTATGAAGTTGTTATTGTCACTTATGTATATGAAACTTCAATTTCTGGCGACGTAAACATCCAAAAGTTATGTTCTCATACTCCTCGCATTCAGAGGAGTATGAGCATGCTGTATAACCAACAAGAAAACCTAATTAAATATGAAGAGGTAGTAGTAAAAACAGGGTTAGCGTCCCTGAATCAATTAACATCCTATTCCCCCATCGTTATTCGCGATGCATTAAGTAATACAAGCTTAAACAAGTTCTTAAAAGCAACCGCTTTTTTACAATGTGAAGAAACGATTACCTACTTACTTCAATCAGAAGCTCCGGAAGCTCAGTACCTAGCACCTAGAGCAAAGCACTTTGTAACCTCTACATTAGCAGAAGCAGAACTTGCTTATCAAAACTTAATTAAACAGTTAGAACGCTCCAAACATAAGTTGCTTAGTCAAGGTGAACGTCAAGCATCTGTGATTGAAGCTGAGTGCAGTGACGACTTTTATAAGCTTCACAATTACGGCCGTCAAAAGCTAATCTCAATCCTTCCGTTGATTGACGATGATACGTTAACGCTAGTTGTCTACTCATACAAAAATAGCCTTTTGAGGGATGGGCTACTGAACATACTGCCAGCTAAGCGCAGAAATAAAATAATGAAAGAAGTTTCACAGATAACTCATGCCCCTGAAAATGTACTTGTTTCGTCAATTAACATTGTTATTAGAAAGCTAGAAACATTACTGCGTACACCTGCTGCTTTGGGATTCTCAGTGCAGTGCAAAAGAAAAAGCTACATTGAAAGAGCTATAAACTCTACAGCTCACGTTTATGCGCAAACTGTTGATAAAGTGCTTAATCAGCAACAATATCAATGTTTGGCTAAAGCATTTAGTTTGCTTGAAGAAGAGCAAGTTTTCTCA
Source organism: Alteromonas sp. D210916BOD_24 (assembly GCF_047159385.1). GTDB lineage: Bacteria > Pseudomonadota > Gammaproteobacteria > Enterobacterales > Alteromonadaceae > Alteromonas. The sequence continues at coordinate 2,743,240 of NZ_AP038333.1, read as the reverse complement.
TTTATAGAATATTTAGAGCCAAGGTTGGCAAACGGGATGGCAAGTAATATTGAAAACGCTAATTTCAACAGCCAATTATCAAATGGAATGCATCAAAGAGTACCGTCGTACACATCATTTAACATTGGATTGAAGCACTTTAATAAAATCATTAGAGATATTCATTCTCATCAGCAAGAGTTGGTTAACAGCCCTAAGCATCTTGAATCACCAGAGCAAGAGTGGAATGCGGAGTCATTTGAGCAGATTAATCAATTTGATGAATCTGTTTGGTATTCAATGCTTAAAGATACAAACAAAGAAATTATTACTGATGCCACCGTTTATTGTTGCAGACACAGTTCCATGCTCTCGTTCAATAAATTTTTAGCTAAACAAAAGTGTTTCTTAGACTACGAGAATTGGAAACTTAAACATGAAGTAAGCCAAGCTCAGAGTATCGAAGCGCAAAAAATTGTTATTGAGCAGTGTCAACAATTTGAAGGTGACTTTCGCCAAATGAATCTAGACGAAGCTCAGCAAAAAATAAAAAAACTATTTAGGCAAGACTCTGTTAATGAACTATTTGAAGGAATGGGCTTTGAGGGGGGGGAAGACAATGCCAGGCGGAATTCTGAGATTGTTAAACGTAAAGCTCAGTTGTTTAACGTCGAGGAACTGGAAGCGGAGATATTAATGGCGGATAACCGGCATCAAATTGAAGTACTCGAATTGATTAAGCAAAAAGGCGCTTGTAAAGAATTAATCTACCCGCCACGCGATTATGTCGAAAGAATGGAAACGCTAAGAAAGCAGTTCCCAAATTTTGAAGAACTGATTAATTTCATTGAAGATTGCTTGAGGGAAGCGGATTTTGCAAACGAACCAGTCAAACTGCCTGTCATTAACCTTGATGGACAACCAGGTATAGGTAAGTCTCAAGTGGTTGCTGCTATTAGCACCGCTTTAAGCGTAGCCTTTAACACAATTCCTGTTTCAACAATGGGTGGCCCTTTTGAAGTACTCGGTGCACACAAAACCTGGAAGGGGGCCGAGTTAGGTGCAATAGCTAAAGCATGTCTACTTAATAGTGATCATGCGCAAGTCTCAATATTAATCGATGAAGTTTGCTTAGTGAAGAGTGAAGGTGAGCATAATATTGCTCCGTCACTTTATGGGCTGTTTGAAAGTGAACAAAGAAAAAGAGTTAAAGAGAATTTCATGGGAGTTCATGTCGATTTTTCTTATTTATTAATGTTTACCACAACAAACGATATCGATAATTTGCTTCCAGCACTGCGCTCCAGACTGAAAAACTTCACAATCAGTGCACCAGATAAAAGCCAAATGAGAGTTATAGGGCAAAATATTTATCACGCTTTACTAGAAGAAAAAAAACTTTTCCAGTTTTTTGAGCCCGATGTGCCTCAAGCTTGTTTTTACGCATTTGAAAAATTAACACCAAGATCTGCTAAATCAGCTATCGATCAAGCAATAAAACAAGGATTAAAAAGAGCGGATAGGCAAAAGCGATTCAAAGTATCACTACAACCAAGTGACTTTACCGAAGAAGAGATAATGCAGCAATCACACTCAATTGGCTTTATTCATTAAGGAGTACCGATGCTTTTTGATATGTCTTATACCGCACCACTCACTAAACACAACTTTATTGAAAGCGAATTTCTCTTTTTAGACATCGAATCATCTGGATTTGGTGATGCAAGCTATCCCATTGAAGTCGCCTGGATGAGCGAGCAGGGATTGAGTGACGATTTTTTAATAAAACCTTGCGCTGATTGGCTAGAAAGAGGCTATTGGGACGACCATGCAGAACATTCTGTTCACGGTATCTCAAAAGCACAATTACTTGCTGAAGGTATAGATACTTTTTCTGCAGTGTCTCGTTTAAACGAGTCACTGCAGGGAAAACTTTTGTTTTGTGACATGTTAGCGCTTGATGGAGAATGGCTAACCACGCTTTTTATCCAGGCTCGTGTCGCGCCGTTCTTCAAACTTGCGGATATTAATCAGCTCTATGAATTCTGGGGAGCAGATAAAACTGATGCGTTTAAACAAATTATCAATCAGTTAGCCAGAGACAAGCAACATAGAGCTCGTTCAGACGCAGAGCACTATATTCAAGCATTTAAACAGCTGCCTGAAGCTTTGGCTAGACACTTTGAGTAATTTTGTCGTGATTCTGGCGACCAAGAGAAAGTTGGTTTGAGCTAAGCTAATCTCCATCAAAAGTTAACAAATAAAACTAAACAAGAGGTGTTAAATGTACGTTGTATTTATGATTTTTTTTGGAATTTTTGCTTGGTTACTTCATGACTCTTGGGTATTTGATGTAATTGATAGTATTGCATATTTTTTCAGAAGCAACATTTGTCCAGACTCTTGGGCTGGCTGTCAAAATACGTTTGCATTTTTTAACAGCCAGTTTAATCACGATGTCATGGTGATCCCATTTTCATGGATTTTAGCAGCGCTTGTGACTTTATACTGTTATGGCTATCGCCTGCCAAAGTTGGGTGGAAGAGCTTCGAAACAATACAAATAAGAAGCTACCTTTGTTGTTAATTTAAGCCAGAAGTTCTGGCCCTATAGAGAATATGTTTTTGTTCTCAAATACGCTTCACAAAACATTAAAGAATAATTATATAAAGGAAAATAATACGCTCGTACTTTTTTTGAACTGCTTTTGTATTATTGCATGGATGCTGACCGACTCTTTTATTTTGGAAGGAGTGAACTCGCTCTCTAGATGGTTTAGGTATGATGTTTGCCCAGAAAGTTGGGAAACTTGTCGAAGTACATTGGGGTACTTTAGTTATTACCAAAATGAAGAAGATCTAGTGTTTCCTTTGCCTTCATTAGTGAACTTTAGTGGTTAGTTATTGTTACAGGAAAGGTATGGTCACTGGGCCGTAGTGATCACAATTGAATTTAGTCTTGATGTGGTAAAAATAATGAATAGGGATGAAAAAGTTGATCAGTTAGAAGCCGAAAACGAGCTACTTAAAGCGCAGCTCGTCGATGGTAATCAAGAATATCAGCGTGTAATTGCTATCACGGAGAAAATAAGAACAGAGTTACTTAGAGAGCGCAGCTTGAGAGTATCTTACGAAAAACTTCTCGATATGGCAGGGATAACAAAGCCAAACTAACTTTTGAGAGGCGTTATTATCAACATGTTTAATAGTAAATTTCTAGAGGTCGAATAAATGAGAAAATCTATTTTTAGTGATTTTCACCTGGAATTTTGAAAAGTGGAAACCCTGTAATAGAAACTTTGAAAGCGTGGATATTCCACTATAGTGTTGACTACAAATTAGCAAACGCGCGTATTGTATTTAACCAAAGGGCTACCCTAGTGAAAGATTGTTTTTACTTTTATGCTAGTCACTCAATTTGCATTTAAATTCAATAGATTAATACTCTGGTGAGCAGAGTTGAATAACGCTAAGTTAACATACGATTTTCAGTTTCAAGTTAGTTTTAAGGAGTAATAACGATGAAACTTTTGAGTATAGAGAAAGAACCTTTTTACCAAATACCATACTTAACATCTGGTAAAGGAGGAAAACCAGATAAGGCTCTCTTTCCCATTTACAAAGCATATGTAGAGAAGCTACCAGAGGGAGGAAAGCCTTTTGTTGTAGTTTCGGACCTACAAGGTAGGGAAGATGCAAAAAGTAACAGGTTGATAGGTGAACTGGTTGCAGATGAATTGTCACTATTACGTGAACTCGAAGAAATCCCAAATGTTCAATTAGTTGCTTTGTGTGGTGATTTGTATGATTACCCAGACTTCCGTAAACGAGGTGGTACGGGGGATGTAACAAGTGTATGGAATGCGTTTGCCAAAGAATTCGAGCAGGTTATTGGCGTTCACGGTAATCATGATCAAGTGCAAGAAGATATGTTGTCAGAAAATATCACCATATTAGATGGAGATGAAGTCACGACAAATGGTATCCGTTTCTCGGGCGTATCAGGCATAATCGGGGAGCGTGAAAGAAATCAACGAAAAACGGAAAAGACCTTCTTAAAACTTTTGAAGAAATCCTGTGATTCTGCTTCAGAAATCATCCTTCTACATCAAGGACCAAATGATTTGGTAAATGATCAGTTTGGAAATGAAGCAATTAATGCGTTACTCAGCAAAAATGGCGAAAGTTTAATCGTGTTTGGGCATTGCCATTGGACAACCCCATTTGTTGAACTGGGAGATAATCAGCTTTTAAATGCTGATGGTAGAGCATTTATCATTCAGGAGTTAACGACGTAGCGTATTAATTGGGAGTTAGAAAGCGATAGGCGTTATATCTTTCTAACTTCCAATTAGCTGATTTTTCAGTGCTTTTATGATTTATTGCGGCGCCGAATGTACTCTTAACCTGTAAATATATAACTGGTTAATTTAGGGAAGAGTAATTTACCACTACTTTTTAACCACGAAGTCATTCTCTTGAATATTGGTTATCAAGCCGGTACTTTTATTCACCACTGTCGACGAATTCCCAAAGGTGTTTTCAACCACAAAAGTACCAGGGTACAAAGTGTATTGAAGGTATTTCTGACCACGGCCGTCAATCACCTCTTTAGCTTGATATAGAAATAACTCATCGTTTTCGACAATGCCATTATCACGCCCCAATGAGATCGAGACAGTATCACCAGCTACTTGAATAACACGCCCTGTCACGGGTTGGCAGGCAGTTGCGGCTTGTATGTCTTGAATGGCTTCTGCCATTACGGTATCCACCGCTTTCCCGTATGTCGATTGCCAAAATTGTGACGAAAATTCATCTACAGTTTCGAATCTGTCAAACGTCCATTGCGCGTTAGTGCTGTAGGCTTTCGAATACAGCAGACCGCCGTTTATGCCATCGTAAACATTGATTGTCATAGCGAATACACGCGTTGTTTCGTTGTTTCGCCAGGGGGTGAATATTGACGATTTGGCGGAGCGGGCGCTTAAATCATCTATAGCACCAATTAACACAAATTGGGTATTGCCATTGGCAGAAAGTGTTCTTACGTTTTCAACAGTAGCACGACGATGAAAGTTGGTGGTATGCGGTGCGATATAAGTCACTTTTAAATGTTCGGTGGTTTCTTTCATGGCGTTTGCAAAACGGTCAGTTAAGGCTTCATCAAACCTTGATAGATTGCCCAAGGTTAGGTGCTGACGATTGCGAACAAGAAAGTGGGTTGTAGCAAAATGTTTTTCATCAGCCTGAGCTGTGCACGCTTTGCTTCGTGGGAAAATATCAGCTCTGACAGTGACGGTGACCACATCCCCTCTAAACACTTCACCAACAATTTCCAATTGTTCTACTTCACCAGTCGTACGAATGGTCATTTCTTCATTTTCGAGTAAGCCATTCGTAAGTCGTTGTACGCTGTGAATAGAAGCTCCCGCAAACAACATCGCTTGTTTTAGTGCTTCTTGTGTGGCCTTTTTCCTTGCCCCTTCTTTGTCGTCGTTTATGACAACGGCCTGGCCCTTCGCTTCATACCATACGGCATTGGCTTGCCCCACAATGAAATAAAATAGGCAAAGCAAAGCCACCGTGATACTGCGCGTTTTGTTAAAACTGATAGGGCTTACTTGTTGCACGACAGACCTCAAAAAAATTTTCACTTTCGACTGACCAAACTGGAGTGTCAAAAAAACGTTATACGGTGGGAGGCTAATGCGTTAAACAGCCTTGACCAAGTAATGCTACCTGAATGCGCCTTTGTACCCACCTCATCCAGTCCTACGTCATTTTAGTGCGTGTATGTCGCACTAAATTCACTTTGATTAGGGCGTGTTGATCTTTGCAGTGCACTTTTGCAGCAGTTTGTGCGCCATTTAGGCAAGGCGACTGTTTGCAGGTCTAGTGGGACTAAATCAAAAACAGTCAACGCAGTATAAATGGCGCACAAGCGCTGCCCGAAGGGGTCGTCATGAAAGCATTTTACTCTTTGTCACAGCCCTTTGACGTAGAACAACTATGCCTGCAGGGCTGTTTCGCGATTAAAATGCTTTCATATAGACCAAAATTCGTACAGTAAAGATCAACGCGCCCTAAGGTATATGCGAGAAAAATGCCAACTACTAATAGGTAATGATTATTTTATAAGGTAAGGGTGGGATTATAGGGTAAGGCTGAGAAGTGCCGATTTTCACCCTAAATGGAAAATAGGCGTGCTTTTTGCAGCATGCTTTTGTGTAATTTGTTTTCCATAAAGTGGGTAGGCTATTTGTAAAATACCTCAACTTGTATGCAACAAATAGAGAATAATAGCAGAGTGATATTGTTCAGCTGTTATTGAAGCCTATATTTTGGTGAAGATTCAAAGTGGGAAAGAGTACCATGGTATCGAACGTGTTGAAAAAATCAAAAAGACTAGTAGCAGCTTCGCTGACTTGCGCAATGGTAAGTCTGGGGGGATGTGGCATTATTGATAAACACGTTGAGTGGGAAACAGTCGAGCCCGAAACTTACCCGGTATTAACGGCAGTAGGGTATGCGCCTATCGCCTCGCAGCGTGGTGAAAGTGAAAGTATGAAGTTGATCATGGCGATGAAGGCGTCAAAACTGGAAGCGTACCGAGAACTCACTGAACAAGTTTATGGTCAGAAAATTGAAGGTAGCCAGTCGCTATCCAGCCTTGTAGTAGAAAGCGAAATGCTTAAAGCCTCGGTTGAGGGGGTGATTAGAGGCGCTGATGTAGTGAAAGCCTATCCCGTAGGCGACGATACATATGTTACCGAGCTCTCGTTAGACATGAAACAGGTGTATGATATTTACCTTACTACAGCAAAACCACGCAGAGTGAAAGACGTTAAATATTATTAGTGTGTGGGCTCTACGCTATTTAGAGTAAACGGGCGTTTAGGCGCTTACGCCAGAACCTAATGTGCCGCCTTTGGGCTTGCCTTTCTTGTCGTAGGTGAGGGACTCTTTTGCACGTACTTCCATCATCAAGTTGCGCAAGTGTGTGAGGCGTAACTGGCCTTGCTCAACCGCTTTTTGATTGACTTGAGTACGGTATTTACAGTCTTCTAGCAATGACTTACTTTTCGCCAATAACGCTTCATCTTCAGGCGTAATATCGGTTGGGGCGTGAATCATTCGTTCAACGCTAATATCTTGCTTTTGAATAGCTTCGAGTAATTGTGTTTTTTCGTCCAGCAGGTTCATAAGCGACTCTGCATCACGAGAGCTGATCAACTGTAATTCCTTTTCAAGGATAAGGCTAAGCGCAGAAAGCTGTTCAACCTGCTTCGCTATCGCTTTTGTTAAATTATGCCCTTGTTCAGCCACTATACACTCAACTCTTATTTAGAACTGAAAATTTCAGATTCAAGTTTGGCAATCTTCTTCGCTAGTACTTCGGGATTAACGCGATACTCACCACTTTCAATGGCTTTTTTCAGGCGATCCACTTTTTCGCGATTCACAGGTGCTTCAGAACCTTTCTTTTGAACCTGATTCAATTGCTGCGCTGACTGAGTCAAAGAGACGGAGTCTTGACGCGGTGCAGGCGAAGTTGACGCTGTTTGCGCCGATGTTTGTTGTTGAAGTTGTTGCGACTGGTTTTGTTGCGCAACCTTCCCATTGTCAACGGGTGTTTTAGGTAACCCATTGTTTATATTGTTAATTGCCATAAATAGTCCTCACTACCTTTTTGCCTCTATAAAATGTATCGGCCGGCGCAGCATTTTCTTTAGCCTTTTTACAAACAAAAATGGTAGATTTTCACTGCATCATTTACAAGTGTATCACGACTTCTTCGGGACTGGCGACTCTTGCTATCACCGCCTTTTGGCTACTGGCATTTATCACTTTGATATTGTCACCAACCACACCATCTTGTTGCGCTATACCAGCCGTTTTGACCTCCATTCCAGCAATCTCTGCAGATATCGTAATCCTATCGCCTTTACAGATAAAGCATAGCATATTTGCTTGAATGGCTTGGCCATCTGTAACACGGCGTTTCATTCGCGCCCCAATGAGTGACTCCATGTCAGTATATGCGGTGTAGCGCAGTTTGCGAACATCAACTTTTGCTAAGGTCAAATTTGAGGAAGTCAGTACAGTACCTGGACTGATTGCTCCTTGGGTTACTACTATTTCTTTTGTACGTGTAACCTGACCACTGGTAAATAAATACCAATCGTTATTGCCGCAACTGACCCTGACAGAGATATAGGACTGATTCAACGACTCTTGTGAAGTATTGTATTGAAAACCAGTAGGGCAGTTAGGAATATTTATCCTATCGTCTATCTTCACAATTTCGACATCAATGCTAGTATCTGCCGTGTTATCAGCAAGCTGTGAGAGAAGATAGTGCTTAGCGCCATCTTCTACTGTCTGCGTTAAACTTTGTGCTGCAATACTTGTAAATGAGAGTATGCTCAACACAATGAGTGTGATGATACGCATGGAAATAAAGTTCTTCGTAACATTTGTTTTTTTCATCATTACTTTTCGTGTTCAGTTTGTGAGTTTTTGTCTATGCTTACTGTAATCAGTGCAGGAGCAAAGGTTTGAAAACGCCTTAACACGCCGAAAAGCGAAAATAAGTGTCATTTTTCTGTCGTTTGACCTGCAAAAATTTAATGATATTGTCTATCTTAACTAGAAGAGGCAATGATCATGCCCAGTATTATTTAGAGGTGACTTATGTCGGGGATTTTAGATTCAGTTAACCAGCGCACTCAGCTTGTAGGGCAGAATCGCTTGGAGCTGCTATTGTTTAGATTGAATGGCCGCCAGCGCTTTGGAATAAACGTTTTTAAGGTTCGTGAAGTGCTTCAGTGCCCACCTCTAACATCCATGCCCAAGCTTAACCCACTTGTACGCGGCGTAGCGCATATTCGAGGTCAAACCATCTCAGTTATCGATTTGAGTATGGCTACAGGCGGTCGAAAAATCGAAGACTTGTCAAATGCATTTATTGTAATTGCTGAGTACAACCGTTCCGTTCAAGGTTTCCTTGTTGGCGCCGTTGAGCGCATTATTAATACCAACTGGGATGCAATAATGCCTCCGCCGCAAGGTACAGGGCGAGCAAGCTACTTAACCGCCGTAACAGAAGTAGAAAACGAGCTTATTGAAATTTTGGACGTTGAAAAAATTCTCAACGAAATTTCTCCACTTAACGCAGAAGTAAGCTCTGATATCGCGGAAGGACTAGTCACCGAAGGGCAAGAAAATAAAATTATCTTCATTGCCGATGACTCTTCAGTAGCGCGTAATCAGGTTAAAAAGGCACTTACATCACTTGGAATTGAAATTGAAGTAGCCAAAAATGGCCTTGAAGCATTAAACCGGTTGAAAGAAATTGCCGAGGAGTATGGCGATGTAACTAACCGAGTCGGTGTATTGGTATCAGATATTGAAATGCCGGAAATGGATGGTTACACGTTGACGGCCGAGATAAAAAATACGCCTGAACTGCAAAAGCTTCACGTGGTACTGCATACCTCGCTAAGTGGTGTATTTAACCAAGCGATGGTACAAAAGGTTGGCGCAGACGACTTTATCGCCAAATTTCACCCCGATGAGTTAGCTACTGCCGTACAGAAGTGGCTGATGACTGAGTGTGAATAACGGAGTATTACAGGATTGGCTAATAAAGATGTTTCGCCAGAGAGCTATGTAAAATTTAGAGAGTTTCTCGAAAAACAGTGCGGCATTGTGCTTGGGGATAACAAGCAATATCTCGTGAGAAGTCGACTTGCGTCGTTGTTATATAAACATAAATACGAATCTGCAGACGAACTGATCAATGTTGTGGTAAAAGGTTTTGATAGGGCATTGCTTCAAGGGGTCATCGATGCGATGACCACTAATGAAACCCTCTGGTTTCGCGACAATTACCCGTTTGATTTACTGGTCAAAAATCTACTGCCTAGTCTTGCTGCAAAAAATCAAAAAATTCGCATTTGGAGTGCAGCTTGTTCCTCGGGACAAGAGCCGTACTCCATTGCGATGTCAATTTTAGAGTATCAGCGACAACAGCCAGGTTCGCTCCGCGCTGGTGTTGAGATTGTTGCCACTGACTTATCATCTGAAATGCTAAACAAATGCGAGCAAGGCGTTTATGACGAGCTTTCTCTCGCACGAGGTCTTTCCCCTCAACGTCGCGAGGCTTTTTTCCAGCCTCATGAAACAGGGCTAATGCAAATTAGGCCTGAAGTTCGTCGCATGGTTTCATTTAGAAGCTTAAATCTGCTAACAAGTTATGCCGCGCTTGGCCGCTTTGACATCGTTTTTTGCCGCAATGTTCTCATTTACTTTTCGCCGGAAGTCAAACAGCGCATACTGCAACAAATTGCCGGACAGCTGCAAGCTAACGGTGTTCTATTCCTTGGCGCTTCAGAGTCTATCAGCGCAGCTAGCGACACTTACAGTATGGTGAAGTGCCACCCCGGCCTTTATTATCAAAAAAAATAAAATAGTTTAGGGGGTTGATTAGTAAGCGTTTTTACTGAATTCCCCCCTAATTCCCCGCAAAATACCTCCGTCAAAAACACATATTGGCATTTGCTTTGCTAACTATTTCTTTAAACAGCTTCCCAAAATAGGGTTTTGTCTTCCAAGACGCTGTGTTAATCGAAACGACAAGTTGCAAATCAGGGGTCAATTTATGGCTATTAATTTAGACAAATTGGTGGGGTTCCATCAGTCAGCACTTAAAATACGCACCGAGCGTATGGAAGTGATTGCTGGCAATTTGGCTAACGCGAATACGCCTGGTTACAAAGCGAGAGATATCGACTTTAACTCAGCAATGGAATCGGCGATGCGAGAAAGCTCTGGTCGATCTTTCTCTGGCTCATCTCGTGGCCTCGCTAAGACAAATGATCGCCACCTAAGCGGCAATCCTTCTTCAGTGGCGGCAAATTTTGACATGCAATATCGCATTCCAACCCAACCCGATACCGGTGACGGCAACTCTGTAGAGGTTCAGGCGGAAAGAAATCGCTTTTTAGATAATGGCCTGCGTTACCAAGCCAGCCTTGAGTTTTTAAATGGCAAAATCAAAGGCATGAAAAAAGCGCTAAGCTCTGGAGGGCAGTAATAATGAGTTTATTTAATGTAATGTCGATATCTAGCACGGGTATGGAGGCTGAGAATGTCCGCCTAAATACTACGGCAAGTAATATCGCAAATGCTAATACAGTAAGTAGCAGTTACGATGAGACTTATCGTGCTCGCCACCCGGTTTTTGCTACTGCACTTCAAAACGCCATGCGTGATCAGTCAAAAGGTGTGGGTGTAGAAGTAAAAGGTGTCGTAGAGAGTGATGCACCGCTTCAAGTAGAGTATTCACCCAATAATCCCATGGCCGATGAAAATGGCTATATCTACAAACCCAATGTGAACATCGTCGAAGAGATGGCAAATATGATGTCAGCCTCAAAAGCGTACGAAACCAATGTACAAGTCGCCGATACGACGAAACGAATTTTCCGCCGTGTGCTGCAACTGGGCCAAGGGCAATAATTTGCCGCTGGCTTAATGTGAGGATGATACAGTGAACACTATTAACAATACCGGCTTAAATACAGATCTGTATTGGCAAGAAGAAACCGTCAAGGTCGCTGATGGGACTGAACAACAGCTGACGCAAGAAGATTTCTTTTCAATGCTCACAGAGCAGCTGGCTAATCAGGATCCTACGGCTCCCGTTGATAACGATCAAATGGTCGCTCAAATGACATCATTCACTATGGCTGATGGTATATCGCAACTCAATGCCAAGTTCGAGTCGTTTGCCGCTTCCATGACCTCCAATCAGGCCCTCCAGGCATCGAGCTTAATTGGGCAGAATGTGTTGGTACAAGGCAATGTAGGCTTCATGGCAAATCAAGGTGACGGCATTTCTGGTGTAGTTGTTAACGAGAAAACAATTCAAAACATGACCATCTCAATAGAGAACCAGTACGGAGAAGTGATTAAGACTATCGACGCTGGTACTCAACCTGCCGGAAATATCCAGTTTGAATGGGATGGCAAAGACAAACATGGCAACGACATGTTGCCGGGTGAATATGTAATTAGTGCTACAGGTGAATTAAATGGTGAAGGGGTCAAACTCAACACCGCGGTTAATCGCCATGTAGGAAGTGTAAGCTTGGCAGGAAGTGGCCAAGGGGTAATTTTGAATTTGGATGGTGATGTCAGTATCAATCTTGATGACGTCATTCAAATCGGCAGTTAGTAGGAGAATCAAAAATGTCTTTTAATATTGCACTGAGTGGCGTATCTGCCGCACAAAAAGATTTGGATGTAACCGCCAACAACATCGCAAACGTTAATACTGTTGGCTTTAAAGAGTCACGGGCTGAATTTGGTGACGTTTATGCAGCTTCATTGCTGGCAGGCGGAAGAACTAAAGTCGGTGACGGTGTGCTAACACAAGAAGTGGCACAACAGTTTTCACAAGGAAGTTTGCAATTTACGAATACGTCATTGGATCTTGCGATTACTGGAAACGGCTTTTTCGCGACAGTACCGGATATTACTTCTCGTGATTTCTCGTTTACCCGTGCTGGCCAATTTAAGTTAGACGCTGACAATTTCGTTGTAAACAGTGCCGGAGATAACCTATTAGGCTTTCCAGTTAACACAGATGGCACCAGCGCATCAGTAGCACTTAGTACTACTGAACCTGTGCGTATCCCCGACTCTTCTGGTTCACCTCAAAGTACCACTGAAGTAGATCTTCGCATGAACTTACCAGCAGGTGATACAGGGTTAGATCCAGCAGACTTCGATCCTACCGACCCGCTCACTTACAATGCAGCGACTTCAGTTACTGTGTACGACTCGCTCGGCGATAGCCACGTAATGACTTATTACTTTGTTAAAGACGGCACCGCTGGTGTAGATAATGAATGGTTTGTAGTAACCGCCATTGATGACACCCTTGTGGACATGACAGACTCCACTGGAGCAGATACTGACCCAGCTACAGCTACCCATGCAATGGGGGCGAATACGGGTAATGATGTGACTGCATCAAAGCTTATATTCTCTCAAGGTGGTGACTTTGTTGGTATGGAAACCCCAGATGGCTTGCCAACAACAGATTTTAAGATGCAAACTGAAGCGCTGGGTCCTACCATTCTTGCGAACGGTTCTGATCCTACCCAGCAAATCAGTATTGATTTTAATCTAACGCCTGGAAGTGCTACGCCTAACGAGCCTACTCAGTTTGCATCGGCATTTGAAGTGACCTCGCTCGAGCAAGACGGTTTGCCAGTAGGCCGTTTGACCGGCATTGATATTGGACCAGATGGCTTGGTACGTGCGACATTCTCAAACGGTACCTCAGAACCTATCATTCGAGTAGCGCTGGTACGTTTTTCCAACGAGCAGGGATTGACCCAAGAGAGCGGTACTCAGTGGAAAGAGAGTATACTGTCTGGTGAAGCATTGGCTGGTGAGGCGACTACAGGTACATTCGGTGAAATTAATTCATCAGCACTTGAACAGGCGAACGTGAACTTAACGACTGAGTTGATTGATATGATTATCGCTCAGCGTAATTTCCAGGCTAACTCCCGTGCGCTTGAAGTGAACAACTCACTTAATCAGACAATTCTGAACATTCGATAATTGACCACACTAGTGCGTGTTGATCTTCGCAGCGTGTTTACGCTGCAAAGATCGCCACACGCCACTCACTAACGCTGGGTTATTAGCCGTTGCAGCGCTTTAATCTTGTTTGCGACACTTGCCGCATTCCCCAAAACTAGCGGCAAAACGGCGTGTTGTTCACCTTATCTTTGTAGAAATGACAGTAATTGTGTCGCTCAGCTAAATTATATTTTCTTATTAAATTCAAATATCTATCAATTTATATCTTTCATCACTGACATTTCCTAAAGATTGGCACTGCCTTTGCAAAATCCTGTTTAAGGTTTAATCAGAGTCAAAAGTCAGTCATGGACAAACTTCTCTATATTGCAGCTAGCGGCGCGTCACAAGACCTGCTTGGTACTGGTATTCGCGCCAACAACTTAGCCAACGCACAGACAACGGGATTTAGAGCTCAACTGGAGCAGGCAAGGTCGATGCCGGCATACGGCGATGGCTTGCCGACCCGTGTTTTTTCTATGACTGAAAGTCCTTCAAATAACTATGAATCCGGTCCGATGATTAAAACAGATCGGGACCTCGATGTGGCTATTCAAGGTGACGGTTGGTTTGCAGTACAAGATCAAAATGGCGAAGAGGCTTATTCCAGAGACGGTAACTTTAAGTTAGGTGACGACGGAATTTTGACAGACATTCACGATCGTGTGGTGCTAGGTGACAACGGTCCCATTTTCTTACCCGTGCCGTTAGATAACTTAAACATCGCATCGGACGGCACACTGTCAATGCGCCAGCTTGGCGCGCCGGCAAATGTCATCGAAGAAGTGGGTCGACTAAAACTTGTCAGACCTAACTACGCCGACATGGAACGCGGCACTGACGGATTGTTTCGCATGGAAGACGGTTCTTTGGCTCCAGCCAATGCTAACGTCAAAGTGATGTCAGGCATGCTCGAAGGGTCAAACGTTAATGCCGTCGATGAAATGGTGGATTTGATTAGTCTACAACGTCATTACGAACTGCAAGTGAAAGTGATGAAGCAAGCAGAAGACCTGGATTCACGTGGCAATATGTTGCTGCGTATTCTGTAAACGAATTTTTATAATCGTTGTTGTAAAACAACGTCGGAGGTTAACATGCATCCAGCATTGTGGATTAGTAAAACTGGCCTAGATGCCGCGCAAACCGATGTGGCGGTGGTGTCTAACAATCTCGCCAACGCATCGACTGTGGGATTTAAAAAAGACCGCGCCGTCTTTGAAGATCTGTTGTATCAGAATATTAATCAACCTGGTGGCCGTTCATCTGCAGACACTGAGCTTCCTTCTGGCTTAATGTTAGGCTCAGGTTCAAAAGTGGTGGCAACACAAAAAGCCCACACTCAGGGCAACTTGTTGACCACAGATAATGCGTTGGATATGTCTATCCAAGGACGTGGCTATTTCGAAATTCTGCAGCCTGACGGCACTATTGCGTATTCGCGAAACGGTCAGTTTTCCTTAAATGATCAGGGCCAAATTGTGACCTCAGGCGCGGGTTTTCTACTTCAGCCCGAGGTAGCTATTCCAGAAGATGCACAGCAGATTACCATTTCTCAAGATGGGGAAATTAGCGTAAGCATTCGCGGCCAGGCAGAGCCACAGGTGTTAGGTCAAATGAATATCTCTGACTTTGTGAACCCAACGGGTCTGCAGCCAATAGGTCAAAACCTGTATGTGGAAACTGCCTCAAGTGGTGCGCCAATACAAGGCGTACCTGGGTTACAGGGATTAGGGACTATTGCTCAAGGAACGCTTGAAACGTCAAATGTGAATGTGACCGAAGAACTGGTTAACTTGATTGAAAGCCAACGCCTTTACGAAATGAACTCTAAGGTGATTTCGTCGGTGGATCAAATGCTTGGCCAAGTTATCCAGCAACTATAATAGGTAGCGTTATGCGTATTTTCTGTCTAACTGTGATAGTGGCACTGCTCGGTGGCTGTGCCAGCACTAACGAGCCTCCGGTACAGGCGAATGATCCCTCGTTTGCACCAGTGGTTCCTGATTATCCAAGAGAGACTGTAGTCGAGGATGGCTCGCTTTTCCGGTCGTACATGGCCAATAGCTTGTATTCAGATGTTAAGGCACGTCGGGTAGGCGATATTATTACTGTGACATTAAGTGAAAATACTCAGGCCAGTAAATCAGCGGATACCAGTACCGCAAAAGATACCAATGTGAATTTAAACCCCATTACTGGGCTAGGCGGAAAGGCTATTAATATTGGCGGTGAATCTATCCAATTGGGACTGGGCTCATCGAGAGATTTTTCAGGCGATGCGACGGCTAATCAGAGCAACAGATTATCAGGCGCCATTTCGGTTACCGTGGTTGACGTATTGCCCAACAATAACTTGGTCATTCGCGGTGAAAAATGGCTGACGCTAAATCAGGGTGATGAATACATTCGTCTGACAGGTATTATTCGTCCTGCGGATATCACCCCAGAAAATGAGATAGTCTCCACTAAAGTGGCGAATGCGCGAATTCAATATTCAGGTACAGGGACATTTGCGCGCGCACAAGAAAAAGGATGGTTAACACAGTTTTTCGATTCCACTTGGTGGCCCCTTTAGGTGGTTAGGAGAGTAGATATGCGGTTATTTCAAGTTGTTCTTGCGGTGTTTTTATTAAGCGTGTGTGCACAAACTCACGCCCAACGCATTAAAGATGTAGCCAGTATCCAAGGCGTTCGTAGCAACCAACTGGTAGGTTATGGCTTGGTTGTTGGTCTACCTGGTACCGGCGAGCAAAGCCCGTTCACAGAACAAAGTTTTCGCACAATGCTGACCAATTTCGGCATTAGTTTAGATGCTAATACTAAGCCTAAAATTAAAAACGTTGCTGCTGTGGCAGTACATGCTGATTTACCTGCTTTTGCAAAGCCAGGACAAACCATTGATATCACCGTGTCATCGGTAGGAGAGGCGTCGAGTCTGCAAGGCGGCACGTTACTGCAAACATTTTTGCGCGGTGTCGATGGTAAAGTCTACGCCGTGGCCCAAGGAAGTTTAGTGGTAAGCGGTTTTGGCGCTCAAGGTGGTGACGGTTCGCGTATTGTCGTCAATACACCCACTGTTGGTCGTATTCCTAATGGCGCGATGGTGGAACAATCGGTTCCCAGTGGTTTTGCCAATGGTGATACGCTTACTCTTAATCTGCATTATCCTGATTTTTCGACGGCAAAAGCATTGGCTGATACTATTAATGAACGTCTAGGGGCACAACCTGACAACGGTTATATCATTGCGAAGCCTATAGATGCAGCCTCCGTGAGAGTTTCTGCTCCTCGTGATGTGGGGCAACGCGTTGGCTTCTTGGCGACATTGGAAAATTTTGAATTTACTCCAGCAGATGCACCTGCACGTGTAGTGATTAACAGTCGTACCGGCACAATTGTTATTGGTAGTGATGTACGTTTACTTCCGGCCGCAATTACCCACGGTGGATTGACGGTAACTATTTCAGAAAATCAACAGGTGTCTCAGCCTAATGCCTTTGGCGAAGGACAGACCGCCATTACCACTCAGTCTATTGTGGATGTGGATTTGGCTGACAGTCGCATGTTTAAATTTGAGCCAGGCGTAACCCTTGATCAACTGGTTCGGGCTGTAAATGAAGTGGGCGCAGCACCAGGTGATTTGATGGCGATATTAGAAGCATTACGTCAAGCCGGCGCCTTGCGCGGCGAACTGGTCATTATCTAACGGAGTTCGTCTGATGGAAGCGCTTAATACTAAAAATCAGCTTGATATGGCGCGTAATGTCCACGATTTGGGCAGTATCAATAAAATGCGTGAAGCCATTGCATCAGGTGATAAAGAAGTGTTGCAGGAAGCGGCGCAACAGTTTGAGGCAATTTTTGTCCAAATGATGCTGAAGTCTATGCGCAAAGCACAAGATGCGTTAGCTGATGAGAGCAGCCCGTTCAATTCTGAACAAGTGAAGTTTTATCGGGATATGCACGACCAACAATTAGCGACTGATTTGACGTCAGGCGGTGGATTGGGATTAGCGGATGTTATTGTTAAACAGCTTGGTCAAACTGAAGACAGCTATATACCAGCCAGTGTAATAAGAAGTGATGGCAATTTGTCATCACTTAATCGCCAACGGGTAGCGCAGGTTAATCAGGCACAAGAAGTCGCATTATCATCGCGCTCCATTCGTAGCCAATCTGCGCAGAAAGACGTAATGTTCGACAGTCCTGAACAATTCGTTGAAAGTCTGCTGCCTATTGCAGAAAAAATTGCGGCGAACTACGGTATGGATGCCAAAGCCATAGTATCACAAGCCGCCGTTGAAACTGGCTGGGGTAAGTTTGTTATCCACACTGCAGATGGCAAAAGTTCGCATAATTTATTCGGAATTAAAGCAAGTAAAGGGTGGCAAGGCGATCACGCTGTTGTGAATACCTTAGAATTTAATAATGGCGTAGCACAAAAACAAAAAGCGGCATTTAGAGCGTATTCCAGCGTAGAAGATGCTATGGAAGATTACGCTCGATTTGTGACTACACAGCCTCGTTATAGTGAAGCCGTTGAAAATGCAGCAGATGCTGCCCGTTATACCCAAGCACTGCAAGATGCTGGTTATGCAACCGACCCTGAGTACGCCAATAAAATTATGGCGGTGTACCACAGTGATCGTCTCAGCTCAATGATGCCATAGTATTGGAGATAAGACTGTGAGTTACGTTGATTTATTTTCGTTGGCAAGTAGTGGTGTAAACGCCAGTAGTAAGCTATTGCAAACTACCAGTAATAACATTGCCAACGTAAATACCCCGGGTTATGTACGCGAACGCACCGAGCTCAAGAACAGCCATGTTTTTGGGGTTGAAATTGGCAACACAGAACGCATAGTTAACGTATTTGCACAAAACCAGTTGCGCAGAGATATAACGGCAGTCAGTGAGCTTGAAACGTTCTCACAAAAAACAGCCACTATCGATAATCTATTGGCCAGCGAATCAAGTTCTGTATCTAAAGGCTTAAGCGAGTATTTTTCTGCTTTGCAGACCGCCACTGACGATCCAACTAACCTCGCATCACGAGAGGTCGTTTTAAGTAAGTCAGAATCCCTTTTCCAGCGAATGAAGAATTTATCTGACTTTATGTTGCAGAAAGAGGATGAACTTAATTTAGAATTCAGTTCATTGATAGAACGCGCGAATACGCTTATTGGCAATATCGGTGAGTTAAACGAGAGCATTGTAGTGGCCTATGGCAACAGTACTGCCGACCAGCCCAGTGCACTTCTCAATGAGAGGGATAAAGCGATTGATGAGCTTGCATCCATTATGGGGATTACCGTTCAAGACAGTCGCTCTCAAAATGGTGCCGTAACCGTAAATCTCACCTCTGGAGAGTCACTGGTATTAGAAAACGGTGCCTTTAACCTTTTTGAGGCTACCACTAATGCAGATCTCACATTTAAAGAACTGACTTTACAAACGAATCATGGCACACCTAATAAAGGCGATACCTCTATACCTGTTATTGAAAGTGAGATGGGCGGCGCGCTAGGCGGTTTATTTCGATATAGAAACGATATATTAGGGCCGGCTATACGCGATGTAGGTCAGATATCCATTGCTTTTGCTGATGCGATGAATAGCCAGAATAAGCTCGGTATGGATTTAGATGGTCAGTTGGGAAGCAATATTTACAATATCCCTACTTTTCGCGGCTTGGCATACGAGGATACTACGGGAGACTACAACGTCACCGCTCAACTTGTTGAGGGCAAGGGGGCCGAGCTGACCGATGCGGATTACAAAATTGAAGTCACTGCTGTGGCTGCTGGTGTACCTACAGCTATTACGGTTTCCCTGTTAAACCCAGATGGTACAGTTAAAACCGATGGAAGTGGTGCAAAACTTGAATTCGTTGGCTTACCGGTCACTGCTGGAACAATAGAACTTACTGGTGGCATTGAGGTTGATTTTTCTGGTCCCGATCCTTACACGGTAGGTAATGAGTTCCTCATTCAGCCTACAAAAACAGTTGCATCGGATATTACGCTGGCCACCAACCGGCCTGAGGACTTGGCATTTGCCAATCCCGCGCGTGTGCAGGCTAGTTTGGGGAACCTAGGTAGTGCCAATGTAATTGATGTAGTAACAACTAACACCAGTACAGCGGGTGGCGTAGGTGACTCTGCCTTTGATGGTGCACAAGATATCGATGCAGCGGCACCCAGAAGAATTACCTTCACGGCTGCAGACAGTTATCAAGTATTTGATGATAACAACAACTTACTTGCTACTGTCACGGGTGTAGGCGATCTGAAAAATTTAATCCAACAAGCAAAAGACAGCACGGGTTTATACGCGGGTTTTGACGATTATCCAGGTTATGATTTGAGTTTAGAAGGTATCCCAAAACCCGGAGATAGCTTTCTGATTGAATACAACAAAAACGGCTTCAATGACAATAGCAATGCGCTAAAGTTGGCCAGTTTACAGAACGCCAATAAAGTACAGGTCAGTAGTGAATCAGCAAATACACCGCGTACTTTTCAAGATGCCTATTCATCTATGGTCGGAAGAATTGGTGAAGATGCGTCAATAGCAGAAGTGTCACTAGCCTCGGCTGAAGCGATGAAAATACAGTCAAAAAATTGGTTTGAATCCGTTTCTGGCGTAAGCTTAGATGAAGAAGCTGCAAATTTGATAAAATACCAGCAAAGTTATGCTGCAGCGGCCAGAATTCTGACCACTGCCCAGGATTTATTTAATACCATTTTGCAGTCTGCAAGGTAGGTAAACTATGCGTATATCAACGAATCAGATTTATGATCAAAACATGCGCTCGATTTTGAATAATCAGGGCGATTTAGCTAAGACCCAGAATCAATTGTCTTCTGGTAAGCGCCTTCTTACGCCCAGCGATGACCCTGTAGGCGCTGCAAAAGTGTTACGCCTTACTGAGGAAATTGACGAGTTAGCGCAATTTCAACGCAACAACGATTTAGTAAGGGGGTCGTTGGAATTACAAGAGGCGGTACTGACCAATATCACTGACTCGGTCAATAAAGCCAGAACCTTGGTTATACAAGCGGGCAATAGCTCGCTAAATTCCTCAGATAGAGCCACCATAGGTGAAGAGCTGGAACAAATTAAGCTCGAACTTCTCGACTTGATGAATGCGCAGGATGAAAATGATAATTACCTTTACGCTGGTTTCCAATCAGCCCAGCCTGCTTTTTCGTTCAATCCGGCCGCGGCCGGTAATGCTGTTACGTTTCAAGGTGATACTGGTGTAAGTTATATTCAGTTATCCAGCAGCTCCAAAGTACAGGCTACCAGTAATGGATACGAAGTATTTGAAAATGTCTTCTCCCGCTTTAAGTTTTCAGTCGATGCGGTTAACGGTGGAGCGGTTTTGGACAGTGCAGCGGTTAAGCAGCAAGGTGCGTTTGACAATTTCTACAACGCCAATTACGACCCAGTTACCCCTGCCAACAACGATTATCAAATCAACTTTTTAGCAGGTAACCAGGCTGAACTGGTTCATGTGGCGACGGCCTCTGTGGTTGAAACAGTAACATTTAATTCTGGTGAGACTTTTTCTATTCAAGGGATGGAATTTAAAGCGACAGCGGCGCCAGGTGACAGTATTGATATTTCGTTTAACGCACCTGAAAAAAAGAGTATGGCGCAGACATTACACGATATTCAGGGCATCTTGAAAGATCCCACTATAGACAATGATGCGTTGGAAGAAGCCATTGCTGATGCATTAGTCGGTTTAGACAACGGCATGGAAAAAATGTCTTTTGAGCGTACCTCATTGGGCAGTAGGTTGAATATTGCGCAGAACAATTATGATACCAATGTAGATATGGAAATAGCTGCAAAGGTGGCTAAAGGCGCAATTGAAGATTTAGATTACGCTGAGGCATCGACAGAATTCGCTAAACAAGAAGCTGCGTTGAGTGCCGCGTTGGCGACGTTTCCCCAAGTGAGTAATCTGTCTTTATTCAACTATATCTAAAAAAATTTTCTGGTTTGAAGAAGCTGTGCTTTTTTTCTAAAGCTTATGGGCTTGCTGTCGATATCATATTGTAGAAAGGTAGTAAGCCGCTTGGCAAAGAGTTCAAGCCATAGAAAAGAAAACTGGAGTTGTTATGTCATTAAAAGGCATCAATGCTTATAAAAAGGGTTCTCTGAAGCAAGAAATATCTACAGCTGATCCTCATAAGTTGACGCTTCTTTTATTGCAGGGTGCACTGGATAGAATCGCTTATGCAAAAGGTGCAATCGAACGTAAGGACTTTGAAGCAAAATCGGAAAACATCACCAAAGCAGTATCAATCTTAATCTACTTAAGAGATACCTTAGATATGGATATCGGTGGTGAAGTGAGTAATAACTTACTTGCGTTGTATAGCTACATAATCGACAGAATTAATGAAGCGCACATGAGTAACCTTTCTTCGCTATTGGATGAATCTTATAGTTTGCTTGAGCCTATTCGTGATGCTTGGGTTCAAATCCCAGAAAGTGCTAAACAAGAAGCATACGCCCAACGCTAATCTAGTTAATAAGAGTTTTTGCTGAGGCGCTTGAATACTAAGCGCCTAGTGAAGATTTTTCCCTTTCAGTTTCACCCGCACTATTTCGTACTTTTTAATATTAGGTTGTCTTGTGTGTTACGAGACCCGCTTTGCTGGGATCCCCGCGTAAACGGCGTTTGACTCAACGCTTTTCAGCAAAACAGAATTAGCGCCTACCTTAGCATTGTCACCAATTTCGATGTTTCCCAGTATGCTGGCGTTGGCGAAAATGGTCACATTATTGCCTATTTTGATCGTTTCGTTAGGGCTGTTGGTATTTTTTTGTCCAAGGGTTACGCCCTGATGGATCACAAAGTTGTCCCCTATTTTGAAGCGCGGTCCAATCACAATGCCAAAACCGTGTTGAATATTAAAACCCTTACCTATTTCTGTACTGTAGTAGATTTCAGAACCTGTTCTGCGTCTCATTGTACTGGCCAGATAAGGTAGGAGCGGTTCATCTGGGCTATTCAAGAAAATTAATCGTTCCAGTCGGTAAAAAAACACCGCTTCAATAGTGGGCTCCGTCTGCACTAGCGGTAGCAAGTCTTTCCAATCCCTTAGTTTTAGTTTGCCTTGATATTTAGCGTTAGTATCGAAGAGTGTTTGTTCAATAGCAGGCGAGAGGTACGAACTAATCGAATCCAGTTGGTTAGGGTAGTCGATATAACAGGTTTTTAAACAAAACCGAATGTAGTCTAAAGCGGTGTGCATACTCAATGTGTACTCTAAAGATGAGAGGTGACTTTTCGATTATGACAAATATTAACGCAAGAACAAGTCGATTATTTTGTCATCTCACTTGGATGACAATACTGTGTAAGGGTGTGAAAGATACTGAAAAAAGAAGATTTCTGACAAAATACGAATGCGTTTTTTGGGGTGTTTTACTGGGGGATATTGTCAGATTTTTCAACTGCTATATATGGAATACGAGGTTCATTAGTGTTGTGTAAGCAGATATTTGAAATTTTATTTTCTTTTTAAGTCAATGAAATTCATAGGTTATTTTTTTAATGTGATAGTTTTTTTAAACAGTAGCAAAAAATAATATCAAGTAATTTTTTTCCTTGCCGTTACATAAATTGTCAGGGGGTGAGAGCCCAGACATTTTAGAGAGAGATTCGGTTGGGGGTGAGAGCCCAACCGCTTTCACCAACGTGAGTGAGGAGAGAAGCAATGGCTTTATATGTAAATACAAACGTTAGTTCATTAAATGCTCAGCGTCAACTAATGAGTTCTAGTCTGGGCTTAGATCAAGCGTTCCAACGTTTGTCATCTGGTTTTCGTATCAACAGTGCTGCAGATGACGCAGCGGGTCTTCAAATTTCAGACCGTCTACAATCACAGATCATGGGCCTTGAGCAAGGTAACCGCAACGCCAACGACGGTATTTCACTAGCGCAAACCGCAGAAGGTGCGATGAATGAAATCACCAGCATGTTCCAGCGGGTTAGAACGCTGGCTTCCCAGTCGGCTAATGGTTCTAACACAGATGAAGATAGACTAGCTATTCAAGAAGAAATTCGTGCGCTGATGTCTGAAGTCAACCGTGTGGCAGCAGATACTACGTTTGGTGGTCAGAACTTGCTTAATGGTTCCTATGAAGCAAACTTCCAGGTCGGTGCGGATGCCGTACAAACTATTGGTTTTAGTATGCAAAATGTTGGCGGTACAGCTAATTCGCTGTCAGCTAACGGAGGATTTACTCTTTCAGGCATTGCGAGTATCGCCAGTGCAGTGACAGGAGAAGCCCTATCGGGGAACGTCGCTGGAGTAAGTGACAATGCCACAGGTACAGCCGTTGGTGCGGACTATAACTTTGGTGGAGTGTTCCAAGCAACAGGCATAAGCGTTTCAACGCAGCAAAATGCACAAGCGGTATTGGCGGGTATGGACAACTTAATCGCGGTGGTGGATAAAAAACGCGCTGAGCTAGGTGCGGTACAAAACCGATTCCAGTCGACCATCAATAACCAGGCAAACATTGCTGAAAACTTATCAGCGGCGAAATCGCGGATCAAAGATGCAGATTTTGCTGCAGAAACAGCAAAACTGACTCGTAACCAAATACTTCAACAGGCATCGCAAACTATTTTGTCGCAAGCCAATCAACGTCCACAGGCGGCATTGAGTCTGCTACAAGGATAAGTTGAGTAAGCACCCTTATCGCAAAGAGGGGTAATGATAAGGGTGCTGAATGTATGACTAGCTAAAAGCGGAGGCATAGCAAAAGTCATAATGACAAAAGCGTAGTGAACAAACTTTTGACACGTGTAATGCAAAGCATTATGCATGCCAAATTGAGAATTTAATTTAAAGACTCTCAACTCTCTCTCAAGAGGAAGTAAAGCGGAAGGCATTTGCCTTCCGCTTTTTTTTGGTATTAGCCATAGTTAGCCGCTTAAAAAAGATAAAGCGGCAATAATTTATTTTTCTAAAGGAAAAAGATTGCCGCCCGATAACCTATGTAAGCCGAAAATAGTTTTTCGGTGAGAACTTAAAATACACAGATTGAGGGTGTAAGCATGGCTTTATATGTAAATACCAATGTAAGCTCGTTAAATGCTCAGCGTCAGTTAATGAACTCTGGGAATAACCTTGATCAAGCGTTTCAACGCTTGTCGTCAGGTTTTCGAATCAATAGCGCGTCAGATGATGCGGCAGGTTTGCAAATATCAAATCGTCTTGAATCGCAAGTTCAAGGCTTAAATCAGGGTAACCGTAACGCCAATGATGGTATCTCTTTAGCGCAAACCGCTGAAGGTGCTATGAACGAAGTGACCAGCATGTTTCAACGTGTGCGTACATTGGCTTCACAGGCGGCAAACGGCTCTAATACTGATGAAGACCGTTTAGCCATTCAGGAAGAAATGCGCGCGTTGATGACGGAAGTTAACCGTATTGCAGAAGACACTACGTTCGGTGGTCAGAACCTGCTAGACGGAACCTATGAAGCGCACTTCCAGGTCGGTGCGGATGCGGTACAAACCATTGGCTTTAGTATGCAACATGTGGGCGGTTCAGATAATTCCATAACGGCTAATGGTGGCTTTACCCTGTCAGGTATTGCGAGTATTGCCAGTGAGGTTACCGGTGAAGTACTTGCTACTAACCTCGAAGGGGTGAGTGAAAATGCTACCGGCGCGAACGCAGCGTCAGATTATTCTTTTTCTGACGTCTTTCAAGCGACTGGGATCAGCGTATCAACTCAAGGTAATGCGCAGGCAGTACTGGCGGGTATGGATAATCTGATTGCAGTTGTAGATAAGAAACGCGCTGAATTAGGTGCGGTGCAAAACCGTTTCCAGTCGACCATTAATAACCAAGCTAATATCTCAGAAAACCTATCTGCAGCGAAATCGCGTATTAAAGATGCGGATTTTGCAGCGGAAACTGCAAAGCTGACGCAGAACCAGATTTTGCAACAGGCTTCTCAGACTATCTTAGCCCAGGCAAACCAGCGTCCACAGGCCGCGTTAAGTCTATTAGGTTAATAGTACGCTCTCTCGAATTCTCTCTCAATCTCTCATAAAAGCCCGTGTAAACGGGCTTTTTTTCCTGATAGTTAAACACACTTGCTTTTTATTACATCAATGCATGCTATCGGCTAAAGGGTTATACGCATTTTCTACTGCCTCAAAAGGTAAAAAAATGTGGGACCTAGTTTTGATTCTTTGCCGCTTATGGGAGGAAAATCATTGCCTTGTAGGGGGTGTAGGTGTGGTATGGGGTGTGGGTAGTTGGTTGTGATTAAACGGCAATGAAATTTTTATTAAAGGAAAAAGATTGCCGCCCGATAACCTATGTAAGCCGAAAATAGTTTTTCGGTGAGAACTTAAAATACACAGATTGAGGGTGTAAGCATGGCTTTATATGTAAATACCAATGTAAGCTCGTTAAATGCTCAGCGTCAGTTAATGAACTCTGGGAACAACCTTGATCAAGCGTTTCAACGCTTGTCGTCAGGTTTTCGAATCAATAGCGCGTCAGATGATGCGGCAGGTTTGCAAATATCAAATCGTCTTGAATCGCAAGTTCAAGGCTTAAATCAGGGTAACCGTAACGCCAATGATGGTATCTCTTTAGCGCAAACCGCTGAAGGTGCGATGAACGAAGTGACCAGCATGTTTCAACGTGTGCGTACATTGGCTTCACAGGCGGCAAACGGCTCTAATACTGATGAAGACCGTTTAGCCATTCAGGAAGAAATGCGCGCGTTGATGACGGAAGTTAACCGTATTGCAGAAGACACTACGTTCGGTGGTCAGAACCTGCTAGACGGAACCTATGAAGCAAACTTCCAGGTCGGTGCGGATGCGGTACAAACCATCGGTTTTAGTATGCAGAACGTAGGTGGAACAGCTAATTCACTTTCTGCTGATGGTGGATTTACGTTGTCAGGCATCGCGAGTATTGCCAGTGCAGTAACGGGTGAAGCCCTATCTGATAATGTTGCAGGTGTGAGCGATAATGCGACAGGTACTGCTGGCGCTGCCGACTACAACTTTGCCGGCGTGTTCCAAGCATCAGGGATCAGCGTTTCTACACAACAAAACGCGCAAGCAGTACTTGCGGGTATGGATAATTTGATTGCGGTAGTGGATAAGAAACGCGCTGAGTTAGGTGCGGTGCAAAACCGATTCCAATCAACCATTAATAACCAAGCCAATATTGCTGAAAACTTATCAGCAGCAAAATCGCGTATTAAAGATGCAGACTTTGCAGCAGAAACAGCAAAGCTGACGCAAAACCAGATTTTGCAACAGGCTTCTCAGACTATCTTAGCCCAGGCGAACCAGCGTCCTCAGGCTGCATTAAGTCTATTAGGTTAATAGTACGCTCTCTCGAATTCTCTCTCAATCTCATTAAAAGCCCGTTTGTACGGGCTTTTTTTTTAAGATAAAAGTGGCTTCTAATCAAGTGTTTATATTTTTTTTAACGTTTTTTGAAAAAAACTGTCAAGTAATTTTTTCAAGTGCCGTTACATAAATTGTCAGGGGGTGAGAGCCCAGGCGAGCAAGAGAGAGATTCGGTTGGGGGTGAGAGCCCAACCGCTTTCACAAAAGTGAATGAGGAGAGAGAAAAATGGCTTTATACGTAAATACAAATGTAAGTTCTTTAAATGCACAACGTCAGTTGATGAGTTCTAACCTTGGCTTAGATCAAGCTTTTCAACGGTTATCATCAGGTTTTCGCATAAACAGTGCAGCAGATGATGCAGCGGGTCTTCAAATTTCAGACCGTCTACAATCGCAAATCATGGGATTAGAGCAGGGTAACCGCAATGCTAACGATGGTATTTCATTAGCGCAAACCGCAGAAGGTGCGATGAATGAAATTACCAGTATGTTCCAGCGTGTACGTACTTTGGCATCACAATCCGCCAATGGCTCTAACACAGACGAAGATCGCTTGGCTATCCAAGAAGAAATTCGTGCACTAATGTCAGAAGTGAACCGCGTGGCAGCAGACACCACATTCGGTGGCCAAAACTTATTAAACGGTTCGTATGAAGCTAACTTCCAGGTAGGTGCTGATGCAGTTCAGACTATCGGTTTTAGTATGCAGAACGTTGGCGGTACCGCTAACTCGCTTTCTGCAAATGGTGGCTTTACCTTGTCAGGTATTGCGGGTATCGCCAGTGCAGTTACTGGTAAAACACTAGAATCAAACTTAGATGGATTGAGTGATGGAGCGGCGGGAACTTCAGTTGCAGCAGACTTTTCCTTCTCTGATGTCTTCCAAGCCACTGGGATCAGCGTTTCTAGCCAGGCAGGGGCTCAGGCAGTATTGGGTGGTATGGATAACCTTATCGCAGTAGTTGATAAAAAACGCGCTGAGTTAGGTGCGGTACAAAACCGATTCCAGTCGACCATCAATAACCAGGCAAACATTGCTGAAAACTTGTCAGCGGCGAAATCGCGGATCAAAGATGCAGATTTTGCTGCAGAAACAGCGAAATTGACGCGTAACCAAATTTTGCAACAAGCATCGCAAACCATTTTGTCGCAAGCTAACCAACGTCCACAGGCGGCATTAAGTTTGCTTCAAGGTTAAGTAGAATTTTTCTCCTCTTAAAAACTCCTGCCATATGCAGGAGTTTTTGCATTTAACCACGTTAATTTTTCAATCTTCATTTGTTTCTCTTCTTATTTCTAAAGTGAGTTACGTACTCACTCACCATACATTTACCTGAACGTTCACCACTGTACCTTGTCCATAGCCCAATCTTCTAGCATGTGAACAATGAGTCAGCAACAACGTCTTCTAACTATGCAAAAAACGACTAATACTGACGGTGTGAGACTAAAAATTGAACACTGTTCATGGGTAGGTATATTCAGTCATATTTGCTACTTAATTACGTTTTAACGCCTCGCTTTTTAAAAAAAATCATCTTTTTATATATTTATTTTTCAATGCTTTATGGTTTTTTTGCAAAAAAAATTAAAAAAAAATTAAAGCCTGCGGAAATAGGGTCGATAACCTGATTAGGCATCCTATATCTGTAGTTTGCTCGTTTAACTAAGAGGAGTTGCTTAGGGGTAGGTGACTGACTCGAGTAATTAAAAAATAAAGCGGAGGCTATTATGGCTTTGTTCGTAAACACTAATGTTAGTTCACTGAATG
This sequence comes from Alteromonas sp. D210916BOD_24, assembly GCF_047159385.1. Taxonomy (GTDB): domain Bacteria; phylum Pseudomonadota; class Gammaproteobacteria; order Enterobacterales; family Alteromonadaceae; genus Alteromonas. The sequence continues at coordinate 2,714,400 of NZ_AP038333.1, read as the reverse complement.
CACAGCGTCAGTTGATGAACTCTGGAAATAATCTTGACCAAGCGTTTCAACGCCTGTCTTCTGGCTTTCGAATCAACAGCGCATCTGATGATGCTGCAGGCTTGCAGATTTCAAACCGCCTTGACGGCCAAATTAATGGTTTGAACCAAGGTATTCGTAATGCCAACGACGGTATCTCATTGGCGCAAACTGCTGAAGGCGCAATGAACGAAGTGACAAACATGTTCCAACGTGTGCGTACACTTGCGTCTCAGGCCGCGAACGGCTCAAACACTGACGAAGACCGTTTGGCAATTCAAGAAGAAATGCGCGCGTTAATGTCAGAAGTTAACCGTATTGCCGAAGACACCACATTTGGTGGTCAGAACTTACTAGATGGTTCTTATGAAGCTAACTTTCAGGTAGGTGCAGATGCAGTTCAAACCATTGGTTTTAGTATGCAAAACGTGGGTGGAACAGCAAACTCTCTAAGCGCGAATGGCGGCTTCACTCTTTCTGGTATCGCAACTATTGCTAGCGCGGTAACAGGAGAAGCATTGTCAGCCAACTTAGCAGGTTTAAGTGAAGCCGCTGCTGGAACTGCTGCAGGTGCAGACTACAACTTTTCAGATGTTTTCCAAGCCACTGGGATCAGTGTATCTACTCAGGCAAATGCACAAGCAGTACTCGCGGGTATGGATAATCTTATTGCGGTAGTGGACAAGAAACGCGCTGAATTAGGTGCGGTGCAAAACCGATTTCAGTCTTCAATTGACAACCAAGCCAACATAGCTGAAAACTTATCTGCGGCGAAATCGCGTATCAAAGATGCGGATTTTGCAGCTGAAACAGCTAAGCTTACGCAGAACCAAATTTTGCAACAGGCTTCACAGTCAATTCTAGCGCAAGCTAACCAGCGTCCTCAGTTGGCATTAAGCTTACTATAAACCGCTGGTGATTAACTTAAGCTTTGCGAAAATTGTCGCGCGAAGCTTAAGTTAGATTATTTGGACTGCGCTTTTAAGCTCAGTCTTTAAGTCAGTTGACCCGTTATTAGTAACATTATTTGACGGCTGATAACGTTGAGTTAACTTTCTAGGAGGTTTATATGTCTGTAACTAATGTACCAGAACCTAGTAATTATAGTCCTTCGCTAACCGATACTCAGCGAACCGCGGCAGCCAATAGTCGAGGTGAGGAAAGTGACGCTAAGATATCAGCCCAGATTTTTGCACAGTCCGCTGTTGCCGATAAAACCAAACAGGCGGATAACGTTGAGTTAGAGAAGGGAAATGTTGAAGAAGCTTCTAATATAGACAATCAAGCGATTGTTAAACAGTTAGAAGTGGTAAATGAACAGCTTTCACTGCAGTCAAAAAATCTCGTGTTTGAATTTGACGACATAAATGATCCACCTATCGTCAAAGTGGTAGACAGCGAGAGCGGGGATATTATCAGAGAGATTCCCCCCAAGGAGTTACGAGAGATTGCTCAAGTATTAAATGATATTGCCGATAACATAAACGGTAAGTCAGGAAAAATGTCGAATCATTTTTCATCTGGTATACTCATTAATGCTGAACTTTAATACTTAAGCGTCGAGAGGTTTCTATGACAATTACTAATGCAGGAGTCGGGTCTGGTTTAGATTTAGAAGCGATTATATCAGCGACTGTACAAGCGTCTAACCAACCCAAATTGCAAAAATTCTCGCAAAGAGAATCAGAATTGTCTGTGCAACTTACTAGTATCGGTGCAATTAAGTCGGTGATGAGTAAGCTTCAAGATGTCTTTGAAAGCCTCTCGGATCCCGAAGAATTTAACAAGCGTACCGCTAATGTTCGTCAACCTGATAGTGCGTCGTCGCTGGGCGATCTTGTCTCGGTGACTGCTGATAATACCGCTACTACTGGGTCATTTGACATCAGCGTTACGCAACTTGCCCAAGGTAGCCGAGCTCAGTCGGATCCTGCCAGTACGTTTACCTCTGCAGATGAAGTCATTACGTCAAGTGCCAGCACTTTGACGTTTTCAGCGGGGGCTAACTCTTTTGATATCGATATTGAAGCGGGTGCAACGCTAGAAGATATTCGTCAGGCCATTAACAATACTAACGGGAGCTTCGGGGTTTCTGCCAACATCATCAATACTGGCTCTGAGAGTTTATTAGTTATCGAGTCATTCGAAGCTGGTGCAGGAAATGATCTGGTTATCACTAATAACAACGCTGAGTTAGACAGGTTGTCTACCGTCGCAAACGGCGGTGGCGCCGGTGGGATGACAATTGCGCCTGAAGATGTCGCCCAAGATGCTATTATCGAAGTTGATGGTATTCAGGTAACCAATTCAAGCAACGTTTTTAGTGACGCCGTCCAAGGTTTGAGTATTACTGCCCGTCGAGTTAGCGAGTCCGGTGAAGTGGCCAATGCAGATGTTAACTTTGACAAGGAAGGGGTAAGCACAAAAATTGATGAGTTTGTTCAAGCCTTTAATAATACCATCGATATGATTAGCCAGCAGTCGTCTTTGGTATCATCGCCGCTGTTTGGCGACGCCACTGTACGTTCGATAAAGAATCAGCTAACCAATGCCCTTACTACACAGATAAGTGGTGCAGGTAACTTCGAAACAATATTCGATATCGGTCTTTCTTTGAATGAAAGTGGAAAATTAGAGAAAGAGAATGTGGTGAGAAGCGTTCAGGAAGCGCTTGACGAAAACTATGCAGACGTCGGTAAACTCTTTACTAATGCCGGTGGGTTGGCAGACACTTTCGGCAAAATTTTAGAAAACTATGTAGACAGCAGTGGTATTTTAAAACAACGTGAAGATTTGATAAACGTTCAACAAGATGAACTTGATGACGATGTGGCTAATCACCAGTATCGTATGCAACGTTTAGAAGCGAGTCTTCGCGATAAATATGCCTCTCTAGATACACTCATCGCTTCCATGAGAAGCTCAGGTGACTACCTTATGGGACAACTAGCTTCCCTGCCAGGTTTTACCAGAGATAATAGTTAATATCCTTTATAATCCGCTGTGGCACTTATCTTGCTCTAACTTGCTATAATAGATTTACTAGATAAATGTTGCAGCGTGTTCACAGCATAGACATACTGCTCTTACTTTTTAAATCAACGATATCATCCTGTCGTTTTGAAATGGTGAAGCCATCTTGTTATCCGAAGACCCGTTACAACAAATCAGATCTATAGTCGATGCACTTTCAGCGTTAATCGAAAAAGAAAACTATGCAGAGGCCAATGAAACAGCAGATAAATTGGATATTGCATTGCGAGGGTTGAGTAAAGAGGACTTGGTTGCGCTAGGTGAAGAAGAGAGAACTTATCTTTATGAAGTGGCTCAATGGTTAACCGATGAAGACAGTCAGTTGAAAGAGCGAAGCAAAGTATTAGTTGATATAATTTCTCCTTTTAATAAGAAAAGTGCATTGAAGTCTACAAAACATTATTAGGGTTCGCTTACCAATGGACAAAATAGAAGACACGCTTAAGCAACTAGAAACGCGTATACAAGATATTCAATCTCAAAAGCTGCGTCAGGTGGAATTTGACAAAGAGTCAAAGCAGCGCTTCCAAAATAATCTCAATGCTTTTGAGAAATATTTTCCCAAGCTCCATAGCCAAATTAAAAACTACAAGCCCAGAAACGACTTTAAAGTAATTGCAAGCCCATCGGGATATGGCAACTTTATTCCATCCGACAGTAAAATACCCTTGTATGGAGATAATCCATATGAGCAATCGGAAGAACAAGTCAAACGCTACACCGAAAGCGCCTCATTTGGTCGCTCAGAACTGTATTCAACAGTGAATGAAGGCACTAAGTCTGATAAGCGGTTACACGTTAAATATATGGTCGATTTGGCGCAAAATTTTATCGACGCAAACTTGTCTCATGAAAAAAAATTAACTTCGCTACCAGAGCACTATCCTACCTGTATGATGTTTGGCGTAGGCTTAGGTTATGCCGTTTCAATTTTAGTGGAACGTTATTCGTTTGACTACGTCTTTATCTGTGAGCCCGATTTTGAGTCGTTTTATGCCAGCCTATTTTGTACAGACTGGGTTTCTATACTAGAAAAGTCTGATGTTCAAAGTGGTTGTTTGTTTTTACAAGTAGGCGTGACCTATGAAACTTTCTTCGATGAATTAAAATATATTGTCGATAATTTCGGTCCCTCTTCTTTAATTAGTAGTTTCTGTTATCAGCACACACCCGGTAAGCAAATTAATGCCCTGATCGAGGAATTCTTCGAACAATTCAGCCTGTTACAGTTAGGTTATGGGTTTTACAACGATGCAGTAACTGGCTTGGCCCATACCATTGAGAATGTAAATGAAAACCATTGCCCTGTGTTACTACCTGAAGAGGCGAAAAAAACAGGGTTCAAAGATTTAACTGCATATGTGGTGGCCAATGGCCCATCCCTTGATGAGGCCATCGAAGTCCTTAAAGAAAATCAGGATAATGTGATTATTTTTGCTGCGGGTACGGCGTTAAATACACTGATTAAAATAGGAATCAAGCCTGACTTTCATGTGCTAGTAGAGCGACCTAAAACCACCTATGACTATTTAGTTGAAACCATCGATCTTGCGAAACTCCAAGACCTAAATTTGCTTGCTGTTGATGTTATGTACCCTGAAGTTCCTCCCCTTTATAAGTGGTCAGGTATTAGTCTAAAAGGGCCAGAGGCTGGTTCGTTGCTCTCTCAAAATACTTTTTACACTACCCAACATAGATTTTTACCAGCATTACCAAATTGTGGCCCTCTCGTGGCCAACACTGCTTTATCGTTTGCTGCAACGTTTGGATTTGGTGAAATATATTTATTTGGCGTGGACAATGGCTACCCAATAACTGGGCCAACGCATTCTAAATTCAGCATTTATAATGAAGAAGATCACAACGAAGCGTTTACTATTAATACATCCGGAGCTACGCATAGACTCGAAGGAAATTTAGGTGGTGAAGTAAGAGCCCTCAGTCTGATGGTTCAAGCGAAACAGCAAATGGAATCGCTCATAAAAAATACCCCTAAGACTCAATATTACAACGTTGGGGCAGGAGCGAAGATCAAAAAAGCTACTCCATTAGAGGCAGAAGATGTACTCAATACCCCCCACATCAGAGACAAGCGTGAGGTTGTTGAGAAAATTAAAACTGAATTTTTTACCGAGATGCACTTCTCAGAACCCGAAAAGTTGGTGGGTATTGAGGAATTTGAGTCTCTATGTGATTACTTAATTGAGATAGCTGAAAGACCTTACAGTACCAGAAAAGAGGCGTCAGATTTACTGAAAGCCCAGTCGCGAGTGGTATACGCTTATCGAGGAAGAAAATACGGCCACCTTTATCACGTTATGAAAGGCAGTATGCTGTATTTTCATTGTCCTTTGATCAGTTTGTTGTACCTTTATGCCGATGAGGAAAAGACGTTGCAATGGTTTGAAACGTCGCTAAACATATGGAAAGATTGTATCAAAGCGATGAAGAAAGATTATCGAACGGCTTGGAACAAGCGCTGTGACTATTCACTTGAAATGGAAACCATGCAAAGGCAGTTAAATGGTGAAATATAGCGTTAAATGATGTTGAGCCGAGCAGCGGCGCAACAACAAAAAAAGGCAGTCTCAATTGAAGTATTCTTCTATAGACTGCCTTTGTTACATCTCCATATGTCGTACCGAGTACAACAATTAGCGTTCTCTATGTTGTTATTTAGTCGCCCAGATAGGTTGGGTTAACTCCCATTTTCCATTGACCTTTTTCCACAGGTGGGGACTTCTGAATTTTTCTATCACATCGTGATAACGCTGCAAAGAAATGCCCATGTAGTCACAACAATCTTGGATATATTGCTCCGGGAACTCGCCATCAAAGCGCTTCACCAGTGCAACACCTTCTTCACGGGTAATGTCCCCGTTGCGGATTTCCTGCGCGGTATCGTACGTTGCTCTTCCAATACCAAATTTGATAGTGGTGGTATGGTAGTGAAGCCAATCTATTTTGTCGTCCAGTGAGCTGTATTTACTGAAGCTGCCCTCTGTTCTATGGAAGTTGGGTTGGAAATCAGAGTTTTCTACTGAGTAATAGTATGCTTCCTGAGGATGCCATTTTACGTAATACCCAAGATAGTGAACTTCGGTGCCGGTCTTTTCAATTGCCTCTGGTTTGACTGGAAAATAAGCCTCAAGGTCAGAGAGTTTAAATCCGAAATCGTTTAGTAAGTCAATGGCCGGAATACCGCCTAACACCAAATCGCTAATGGCATCTTTTGATGTGAAATACTTTGAATCACGGGTAGGCTTTTCATTGTCTTCGATGGCGTTGCCGTATTCGGCTTCGTTTTCACCAAAAATAACCAAGGGGATATCAAGCAAAACAGACAATCGTGGTGCCAGATTCTTTTGACCTAAGATAAAAGGCTGGAATGGATGCCCTAAATTTTCGAACGCTGACTTGGTAAGAAATCGATGCAGTTTGCGATTTTGGTTATAGGTATAGTTGGCAAAACCCGCATTGAGCCATGCATCAAAATTTTGTCTGCCAATTTTGGTATATATTGCAGGTGGCCAGGTAACCAAAATAGGGTTCATGTTGTATTTGTACTTCAACAAATGCGCTGCTTGAATGCTGTCCTTTCCGCCGCTACCAGGTACAACAACATCGTATCTGCCGTCATCCCGTCTGAATCTGTTGCACAATTCTTCAAGTTCAAGATTGCGTTCGCTCCAGTCGATAGTACGTTTTTTTTCTGCATAGCGACAGGCTTCGCACACCCCTTCTTCATCAAAGGCTAGGGTACGCTTCTTTTCATTCGCTTTTTGCTTAAATTCGACAGTAGAAGAGGGCCGCTGATTATTCATAGTACAACGTTTACAAAACTCTACTTTAAGCGGCAATCCGTATTTACCTGTAGTTTCGGACATCTTGCTCTCCGTCTTTAATAATCGATAAAATTCTTGAAAATTTGAACACCGGCATCGCGACTTTTTTCAGGATGAAATTGCACGCCGAAAATATCGCCTTTAGCAATAGCGGAAACAAACTGATGGCTATTGTAGGTAGTTAAACTGGCAATATCGGTATAGTTGACGAGTTCGTATGAATGCATAAAGTAAAAGAGTTCATCTTCAACACCCTTTAGAATTTTGTTTTCTTCAACAAGTTGTATTTTGTTGAAACCCATGTGTGGCACTTTACCTTCACACAACATAGGCTTTACTTCTGCGTCAAAAATGTTCAGGCCTTCTGTCTTGCCATGCTCGAATCCAATTCGCGCCATAATTTGCATCCCTAAACAAATGCCCAGGGTTGGCTTGCGTTTAATTTGCTGTTGCAACGCTTCAACCAAGCCGTGAGTCGCGAGTTCGTGCATGGCGTCGTGAAATGCGCCAACACCGGGAAGTACAATTTTGTCTACGCTATCAAGGGCGTTGGCATCTAGTACATCAATCCATTTCCCTCCGGCAAGGTTGATGCACTGCTTAATGCTAAAGGTGTTGCCAGCTCTGCCTGTATCGATAATCCCAATAATGTCTGACATGATTACACCTCTACTCCATGCTCTCTTAAAAATACGCGAATATCTTCAATGGTATATTCGTCATAGTGTAATAAGGAGGCGATGGCTATTCCTCCCAGGTTGGGGATTTGCGCCACTTTTAATATATCCTCAAGGGTACCTGCACCGCTTGCAGCTACCACGGGGATATCCACCAGGTTGACCACTTGTTGTATTAAATCAAGATCGAAACCACGACGTCTTCCATCTCGATCCACAGACTGTAGGACAATTTCTCCAGCGCCTCGTTGTGCGGCTTCTGTTACCCACTCAAGAACATTTCTGGACGACCGGATTCGACCGCAATCTGTATAGCATTCCCACACGCCAGAAGGTAATTGTTTGGCTTCTATATTGAGTACCACCGATTGTGCACCGAAGGTTTGGGACGCTTGATTGATAAGATCTGGGTTGTGTTGGACAACCTCGGTGTTGATCAACACTTTATCGGCACCGGAGTGAAAGAGGTTTGAAAAATCATTTAGGTTTCTTACACCGCCGCCTACACCCAGCGGAACTAACACGCTTTCAGAGGTTTCCTTGATATAAGGAATTAACAGTTCTCTTTGATACAGCGAAGCAACGATATCAATATAGATAATTTCATCCGCTCCCTGTTTGTAATACTTGTGTGCCAATTCAGCTGGTGTACCAACCTTACGTAAACCTTCGAAATGAACCGGTTTTACCACGTAGGGAGGTTTCACATCTAACTTGGCGATAATTCTTAATGTCATTATGTGTATCCGGATACCATTTTTTGAAAAAGAGTTATTCAGCAACTAAACGCGGTAAACTGAATATATCACTTTGCTTTGTCATGCGTTTTATATCAGAACATGAGAAGCAGTGCGAAAGCGTGGTACGTCCCAATTTTCTGATGCCAACAAAGGCTGTGGCTTAGCGTATCTTAGAATGACCTACTGTGTGGTGAAATTAGCAGAATCAATTCACAGTCAAATTCTGAGATATGCAGTATATTTTTACCTTGTAATGACTTTCTATCGACATAGGGAGGCGTTAACTTTAGAAAAATCACCAAACCCGAGACATTTTAACAAAGTAAGGTAATTAACCCACGGTTAGCAAACGAGTTATGTTAACGTAAATAGTTAAAGATAATTGATTTTTTATCGATAAATAGAGCAGCAATGACAAATAAAAGCATTACAGTCGCTGCAACTTTAATGTTTCGAACCGAACGATGACAGGAACACACGCTATGCTCGACTTTCTAGCACTCATAGGCAGAGACCAAGCACTCTTTACTAAAGATATTGCACACTATGAGACAGCATTAAGTAAGCTGATTTCACAGTCGAAATTCCTCGTTTTAGGAGGCGCAGGCACTATCGGGCAAGCGGTCACTAAAGCAATTTTTAAACGTCAGCCAAAAAAGCTCTATGTAGTAGATATCAGTGAAAACAATATGGTGGAGTTAGTGCGGGACATTCGCAGTTCATTTGGTTATATCGATGGGGATTTTCAAACCTTTGCTATTGATATAGGGTCTGATGAATACGATGCATTTTTCGAAGCTGATGGTGATTTTGACTATGTATTAAATCTTTCTGCCCTCAAGCATGTTCGCAGTGAAAAAGATCCCTATACGCTTATGCGTATGATTGAAGTCAATATTCTCAATGTAGACAAGACCCTTAGACAATCAATCGCCAAGGGGATTAAAAAGTATTTTTGCGTCTCGACGGATAAAGCGGCAAACCCAGTCAATATGATGGGGGCCTCTAAGCGTATAATGGAAATGTTCTTAACGCGAAATAGTCAGCATATCGACATTTCCACTGCGCGTTTTGCCAATGTTGCCTTCTCCGATGGCTCGCTTCTTCATGGCTTTAACCAACGTATTGAGAAAAAGCAACCCATCGTGGCGCCTACAGATATCAAGCGATATTTTATATTGCCTGAAGAGTCGGGTGAGCTGTGTTTAATGTCATGCCTTTTTGGTAATAACCGAGATATCTTTTTCCCCAAGCTCAGCGAAGCGTTGCACTTGATCTCATTTGCAGACATTGCAATGAAGTACCTTGCTGGGAAAGGCTATGAGCCTTATTTGTGTGAAACTGAAGACGAGGCCAGAGCGTTGGCGTTAACGTTGCCCGAACAAGGAAAGTGGCCTTGCTTATTTACCCACAGTGACACCACGGGAGAAAAAGACTTTGAAGAGTTTTTCACTGAGCAAGAAGCATTGGATATGGCACGCTTTGACGGAATGGGAGTGATTGAAACTCCACCGCATTTTGATAATCACTTACTCGAATCATTTGAGAAAAAGATTCACGAAATGAAGTGTGCCAAACGTTGGACAAAAAGTGATATTGTCGAGCTATTCCGTGAGATGCTGCCCAATTTTCAGCACAAAGAGACAGGTAAATACCTAGACAGTAAGATGTAATAGGGCGTCAAAAACATGGCTAAACAAGTGGTTGAATTTATTCGAGAGTTATTTAAAACCGATGGGTTTATCCCGTTGCACGCACCTACTTTCCAAGGAAACGAAAAGCGCTATGTGACCAACACTATTGACAGTACCTTTGTGTCGAGTGTGGGAGAATACGTCGATGAATTTGAGAGAAAATTAGAGCAGTTTACGCATTCTGAAAAAGTGGTCGCCACCGTTAATGGTACTTCAGCGCTACACACCAGTCTGTATCTGGCTGGGGTTGCAACGGGTGATATGGTCATCACGCAGGCATTGACCTTTGTCGCCACATGCAATGTGATAACGCACATGGGCGCCGAGCCGGTATTTGTCGACGTGTCGCCGGTAAGCTTGGGGATGTGTCCTCACGCCCTTGATGAGTATTTGCAGGCATCGGCCAGGCTAACTGAAACAGGGTGCATACACATAGCGACTGGAAAAACGATAAAAGCGGTAGTGCCGATGCACACTTTTGGGCATCCGGTAGAATTGGAGAAGTTGTCAGCGGTATGTGACAAATGGCATCTGGTATTGGTAGAGGATGCAGCTGAAAGTTTAGGGTCGTATTACCAAGATAAGCACACGGGAACCGTGGGGGCATTTGGCGCGTTGAGCTTTAATGGCAATAAAATCATTACTACAGGTGGTGGTGGCGCTGTGCTGTGTAAGCGAAAAGAGGACGGCGTAAGAGCTAAACACTTAACTACGCAAGCGAAAGTACCTCATCCGTATGAGTTTTATCATGACGAAGCCGCCTTTAACTTTAGAATGCCGAATATAAACGCGGCCTTAGGATGTGCTCAAATGGAACAGTTACCCGTTTTTTTGGCGAACAAGCGTCGTCTGGCCGCGCATTATCAGGACTATTTCGAAAATACTCAGTTTCAATTTGTGAAAGAGCCAAGTTATGCCAGGTCTAATTACTGGCTCAATGCTGTGATTTGTCCTGATACCGCAACGCGTAATGAATTGCTAACAACAACCAATGACGCGGGCGTAATGACAAGACCTGTGTGGCAACTGATGCATCGGCTTCCCATGTTTGCTGATGCCGATAGGGGAGAACTCACGTATTCGGAGTATCTTGAAGGTCATTTGGTCAACTTGCCCAGTTCGCCTGTCACGCATTTTAGTTAAGTCGGTGGTAGATTAATGTCACAAACAAAAAAGAAAGTAGCCGTTTTTACCGGTACACGAGCCGAGTACGGATTGCTGTACTGGCTACTCAAAGACATTAAAAGCGATCCTGAACTGTTACTGCAATTGTTGGTTTCCGGATCGCACTTGTCTCCCGCATTTGGTATGACCTTTGAGCAAATTGAGCAAGATGGTTTTGACATTGCGGCAAAAGTAGAGATGCTGCTCTCTTCTGACAGTGCTGTCGGTACGGCGAAAAGTGTAGGCCTGGGTATGATTGGATTGGCCGATGCGTTAGCGCGATTGCAACCAGATGTTATCGTGATATTAGGTGATAGATTTGAAGCACTGGCTGCGGCACAAACCGCATTGTTCCTTAGAATTCCTATCATCCATCTCCACGGTGGTGAAATTACAGAAGGGGCTTACGACGACAGTATCCGTCACGCCATCACTAAAATGAGTTACCTTCATGGCGTGTCCACTGACGAACACCGAAACAGGGTGATTCAACTGGGGGAAGCACCTGAAAGAGTGGAAAACATTGGCGCTATCGGTTTGGATCATTTAACTAAATCGACCTTCATGTCGTTATCCCAGTTAAGCAGCTCGCTCGATTTTCCACTGGCTAAAGACTTTTTCATAGTCACTTATCATCCAGAGACATTAGGCAGTGAATCACCTGAAGCCGCTTTTCAATCCCTGCTTGATGCATTAGACAAATTTCCAAGCTATCAGGTTATCATAACTTATCCCAATGCTGACGACGGTGGAAGTGGTGTCATTCGCATGATAGAAGATTACTGTAAATGTAATCCCGAGCGGGTATTGGGTATCCCTTCTTTAGGCCATATTCGCTATTTGAGTGCCGTGAAACACTGTGCGGCAGTTATCGGTAATTCCTCTAGTGGTATTATTGAAGTTCCCTCATTTGGCGTGCCTACGGTAAACATTGGGATTAGGCAGAAAGGTCGTATGTCAGCACCAAGTGTCATTCATTGTGAGTCCTCACTAGCAAGTATTTCTCACGCTATTGAGCAGGCGCTAAGTCAGGAATTCAGAGAAAAAGCACGTGATGTACAAAATCCTTACGGAAAAGGTGACAGCAGTGCGCGGGTGATAGAAATGATTAAAAAGCTCAATGGAACTGCGCATAAGTCATTTTTTGACATAAATGTAAGTAGGTGCGAGTAGATCAATATGACAGTAATTATTGCCGAAGCAGGAGTGAATCATAATGGGAGCGCTGGTCTCGCATTCAAGTTAATTGATGAAGCACACAAAGCCGGCGCAGATATTATTAAATTTCAGACATTTAAAGCTGAAAATTTGGTAACGGCTGCGGCGCAGCAGGCACGTTATCAACAAATCAATACGCAAAAGTCTGAATCGCAACTAGCTATGCTTAAACGTTTAGAGCTTGCCTATGAGACCCATCACCAGTTGGTGGCCCATTGCAAGACTCTTGGTATTGCATTCATGTCGACCGCTTTTGATTTGGAGAGCCTTGAATTTCTTACTCAAGAACTTGGGCTTACTACGTTAAAAATTGCATCTGGTGAATTAACCAATGCGCCACTGTTACTCGCACATGCGCGTACTGGCTGTAAATTAATTGTCTCAACAGGCATGTCTACCCTTGCTGACATTGAGAGTGCGTTAGGCGTGATTGCATTCGGCTTTGTTGCAAAAAAAAATGCAGAGCCTTCGGTGACGGCGTTTGCGCAAGCTTATGCTTCAGAAGAGGGGCAAAAGGCACTGAAAGAAAAGGTGACTTTGCTTCATTGTACTACAGAGTATCCAGCGCCTTTTGACGAAATTAACTTAAGAGCAATGGATACACTACAACGAGCATTTGATTTACCTGCGGGTTATTCGGATCACAGTGAAGGTATTGCTGTGCCTTTGGCTGCGGCAGCTAGAGGTGCTCAAATAATAGAAAAACACTTTACCCTAGATAAAGGCTTACCCGGTCCCGATCACAAAGCGTCACTTAACCCCGTTGAATTACATGCGATGATTGCGGGGATCAGACAAATAGATGTCGCTTTAGGGTCACCGGTGAAATCGCCTTCGACCTCAGAGTATAGAAATAGAAGTGTTGCGAGAAAGTGTTTAGTTGCTGCCTGTGATATTCCGAAAGGGGCGCAGTTTAATAGTACCAATGTGGCTATTAAAAGGGCCGGAGAGGGCTTGTCTCCCTATGATTATTGGCGAGTTATGGGCTCGACAGCGAATCGAAACTATACCAGTGGAGAGCGCATCGTTGACTGAACACGCTTTATCTAGTCACAACTCACTACCTATCGTACTCATTGGCGGCGGAGGTCATGCGAGCGTTGTGGCAGAGATTTTGCTTCAACAAGGCAAAGAGATTATCGCTATTGTCAGTCCAGAATCCATTGCAGTGCGCCCTGTGTTTAAAGGCATTGAACACTTGACCAGAGATGGGGATGTAACCCGTTTTAGCACTTCTGAAGTGAAGCTGGTGAATGGTGTGGGCATGTTACCAAAATCACTAATTCGTCAAAAAATTAACGGATACTATCTGGCGCAAGGCTATCAGTTTGACACTGTTATCGCACCAAGTGCAGTTGTTTCTCCTTACGCTACACTTGAACAAGGTACCCAAATATTCGCGGGCGCTATTGTGCAAACTGGGGCGGTGATAGGTGCGCATAGTATTATTAACTCAAAGGCGCTGGTGGAACACGATTGTGTCTTAGGTGAATATAATCACATTGCGCCTGGTGCGACGATGTGCGGGCAGGTTAGAACAAAAAGTAATGTCTTTGTAGGTGCAGGGGCAGTTGTCACACACAATATTACTATTGGTGACAATGCCATTGTGGGGGCTGGTTCTTGTATCACAAGGTCAATTGATGCTGGCGTAGTAACTCGTCCGGCAGCGACAAACCTCGATCTGATCGAGGATAAAGAAGGACGCAGAGGATGACTTATCACTGGCAGAAAACGCTAATTTCTACCTCGAGTACCATTAAGCATGCTATCGGCATCATCAATAGTGAGTCGTTAGGTGTAGCGCTCGTTGTTGATGAAAACAACATACTCAAGGGGATCATAACAGACGGAGACGTTCGTAGAGGGCTACTCAAAGAAGTGGCTATTAACGACAATGTGTCATCTGTAATGAATACCAATCCCTTTACTGCTTCCTCATCTATTTCAGATAAGCAATTACTCAATCTGATGGAGTCTAATTGCATTATGGCAGTGCCTATCGTCGATGAAGAGCGGAAAGTGATAGGGCTTAAAACACTGCATGAGGCGATTCGTCAAAGAAGACTCAAAAATCCGGTGTTTATCATGACTGGGGGGTTTGGTACCAGATTAAAGCCCCTCACTGATGACTGCCCCAAACCAATGTTAAAAATAGGCGATAAGCCGATCCTAGAAATAATAATAAAGAGCTTTATAAAATCGGGCTTTGAGAACTTCTACCTGTCTACCCACTATATGCCCGATAAAATAAAAGAATATTTTGGAAATGGTGAAAAATTAGGTGTCAACATTACCTATGTACACGAAGAAACGCCGTTAGGAACAGGCGGTGCTTTAGGACTTCTGCCTGCTGATATTCCAGACGATCTGCCATTGATCATGATGAATGGTGATGTTTTAACAAAGGTCGATTTTCAGCGTTTACTCGATTTTCACAATGACAATCATGCCGATGCCACCATGTGCGTAACCGAATACAACTATCAGGTTCCCTTCGGCGTAATTGAAAACGAGGGAAGCAAAGTCGTTGGGATGAGTGAGAAGCCGGTTTACCGCTTTTTTGTGAACGCGGGTATTTATGTCGTCTCGCCACAAATAATTAAATCAGTCCCCAAAAATCATAAAATTGATATGCCTTCACTGCTCGATCAACACATGCAAAATGACAAGAATGTCATGATGTTCCCGATTCATGAGTATTGGTTAGATATTGGCAGAATAGATGACTTTAACCGCGCACAAACGGATATTAAAGTATTGGATTTGGATTGATGAGCAAAAAATTTGCCGTCGTGGGATTGGGAAGTATTGCTGAGCGTCATCGTCGCAATATCAGGCTATTGTGGCCTGATTCCAAGATATACGCCGTTTCATCGAGTGGTAGGGTTCCGCAAGGGGAGATCGCAAATTGTGATGAACTACTCGATAGCGTAGAAAGCTTGACCGCAAAGTCAATTGATATGGCTATCGTCGCCTCACCAGCCCCTTTTCATGCACCTCACGCAGTTGCACTTATACAAGCGGGTATTCCCACATTAATAGAAAAACCGCTTAGCACTAATCTCGAAGATGCCAATGCTATTTTGCAGTGCGCTGCTATGCCTAATAACAAGGTTGCGGTGGGGTATTGTTTGCGCTTCTTGCCGTCTGCACTACTTATGAAAACACTCATTAAAGACAGAAAAGTCGGTCAGATTGTTAACGTTTTTATTGAAGTTGGGCAATATTTGCCGGACTGGAGACCGACTAAAAACTACCGCGATACCGTATCGGCAAAGGCAGAACTAGGTGGGGGAGCACTTTTTGAACTCAGCCATGAATTTGATTATTGCCAATGGATTTTCGGTGAGCTCTCACTTAAACATGCGTATTTGCGCAGTTCCTCACAACTGCAGCTCGATGTAGAAGATATAGTAGATGTGGTCGCCACTTTACCAGATGGTGCATTGGTCAACATTCATTTAGACTTTCTACAAAAAAAGGCTTACAGAAACTGCAGAGTGGTTGGCAGTCACGGCGTTTTAAATTGGGATCTTATTCATAATAGCGTGTCATATTGTGATGGTAACGGTGACGAGACAATCTACAGTGAAGCGCACTGGGATAAAAACCAAATGTATACCGCCATGTTATCGCAGTTTGTAACAGCGCCGACAAACCAAGCTAGTTCAGCTATTTGTACGCCAGCAGAAGCGTTTAATACCGTGCACTTAATTGATAGCATAAAAAACAGTTGTGCCGTTCTTAGTGATAACCAGAAGTGATTATTTAGCTTGAAAAATTACGCGTTTATCTTTGCTAGGGGAGGTTCGAAAGGACTGCCTAGAAAAAATATCAAAATGTTGGCCGGTAAGCCGCTAATCGCTTATTCCATTGAGGTGGCTAGGCGTTGTGGGTTGGTTGATACGGTGTTTGTTTCCACTGACGATAGCGAAATTGCTGAAGTCGCAGTTGAGTACGGTGCCGTTGTAATAAAAAGGCCTGCTGATTTAGCTACCGACACCAGCCCCGAATGGCTATCTTGGCGGCATGCAGTGAATTGGGTATTAGAAAACTACGGGCCATTTGATGTTTTCGTAAGTTTGCCGCCGACCAGTCCATTGCGGGATGTCAGTGATGTCACTGCTGCTATAGAAAAAATTCAACGCAAGGTCGGCGATGTATGCCTTTCGATTACACCGGCAAGTCGCAACCCGTATTTTAATATGGTGAAAATGGCAGATAATGGACGTGTGGAGCTAGTCAATAAGCCGGATGAAAAAGTAGAGCGACGTCAAGATGCACCGCAAGTATTTGATATTACAACAGTAGTATATGCAACCACCACTGACTTTATATTGAATCACGATAGCTTGTTTAGCGGCTCAGTTACCTATGTTGATGTGCCTAAGTCCAGAGCAGTGGATATTGACGATATTTACGATTTTAAATTAGCTGAAGCCATTATTAGGGAAAACTTACAGTGAGTATGCTACTGGAAAATAAAGTGATTTTAGTTGCTGGCGCTGCCGGCTTACTTGGTAGCCGGGTAGTAGAGCAACTTTTACAACACGGTGCACAGGTCATTGCCACAGACCTAACCCGCGAACGACTTGAGCAGCAGTTGGGACAATTAGGCGTGGATACGGCAAGCGCTGACATAAGTATCCGAGGGTTAAACTTGTTAGATAAGCAAGAAGTCATCGCTTTCTTTCAGTCACTTGGCACTTTAGATGGGGCAGTTAACTGTAGCTACCCTCGTAACAAGCATTATGGCAAACATTTTTACGACGTTGATGTCGATAGTTTTAATGACAATGTGGCTATGCACTTAGGGAGTGCCTTTCTTTTCACCCAGCAGTGTGCGGCCCACTTCGAGAGACAGCAACATCCTTTGTCGCTAGTCAATATGAGCTCTATTTACGGTGTTGTGGCCCCCAAATTTGATGTTTACGACCATACCAATATGACAATGCCAGTAGAGTATGCGGCGATCAAATCCGCTATTCAGCATATCTCCCGTTATGCCTCAGCCTATGTCGATAATAGCCAGTTTAGAGTGAACTGCGTTAGTCCAGGAGGGATCTTAGACGGTCAGCCCTCTGATTTTGTCAAAGCTTATCAATCATATACGCATGGAACAGGAATGTTGGATAGCAAAGATGTTGTCGGTCCCATCGTGTATTTGCTTTCTGATTTATCAAATCATATGACAGGACAAAACTTGATCCTCGATGATGGCTTTACGTTATAACTCCACGCTTCAGTCCATCTTTTACAGACGTTTACCCGTTAGTATGAGATTGCATACCCGCTAAAGGGGATCCAATACCAAATAAAGCATACAAAAATGTGCGTATCCGCTATACTTTGACAAGGGTTTTCGGTAAGAGGAAACGGGCATGTTAAAAATTGGTTCAGAATCAGGTAATTCCTTTATTCAACAGGCTCAGGAAAAACAAGAGAGTCTTTTCGAGAAGTTGTCTTCAGGCAAAAAGGTCAATAATGCGGCAGACGACGCGGCTGCACTGCAGATTATTGATCGACTCACGTCAGAGGTTGAAGGAAGCCGCCAGGCAATCAGTAACGTATATGATGGAATTTCTCTTGCTCAAGTCGCCGAAGGCGGTTTGGGGAGCATTAACAGCGATGTAGACAGGATCCGGGAGCTCACTTTGCAATCGGGTAGTGGTGCATTGACGGATATCGATCGCAGTGCGATCCAAGACGAGATCTCTCAGTTACAAAGTAATATCACCTCTACCATCGAACAAACCAATTTTGCTGGAAAACCATTGCTTGCCCAAGACGGTGCTCTGTCAATTCAAGCTGGTTCAGGGGCCGTGCAAACTATTGATGTAGAAACACAGGATATTGCTGCAAAGATAGGCGACGTGCTCAGTATAGATTTGACTGCTGGCACGAGTGTTGAAGATGCATTAAATGCGGCTGACGCGGCTATCGAAACTATTGGTGGTGCAAGAGGAGGGCTAGGTGCCACACTCAATCGTTTTGAAAGTGTAGCGCAGAACCTGACTCAAGCTAACGTTAGTGCTGCGCAGTCA
The DNA here is from genome assembly GCF_047159385.1 of Alteromonas sp. D210916BOD_24. Lineage (GTDB taxonomy): Bacteria > Pseudomonadota > Gammaproteobacteria > Enterobacterales > Alteromonadaceae > Alteromonas. Next base: position 2,695,964 of record NZ_AP038333.1, on the reverse strand, counting down.
AGAAGTCGTATGCAAGACCTTGATTTTGCTCAAGCCTCGTCAGAACGTGCTGCCAATGATGTCAGAGGGCAAGCGTCTATCGCAATGCAAGCGCAAGCAAATCAACAACAAGGTCAAGTACTTGCTCTGTTGAGTTAAATTAGGCCCCTATCAATAGTGTGTTTTTTGCACTAATTTAATCATCTTTAACTCTTGACCATAAAAAATTAATCGAAAGAAGCAGGGCAACCTGCTTTTTTTATTGTTAAATTTCCGAAAAGAGCTGTTGCGCTGTGATCTTTTGCCGTTACAATTTGGAAATGCGCTAAACTAATAATTAATATCAAAGCGTTCTCGGGGAATTGATGAAGAACATTTTGCTGGTTAGTGACAACCAGGAACTTATTCAAAATTTAGAAACAATCGTAACTTTCATGGGTGAGTCGTGCCAGTCGCGGGGCTTTAGTGAATGTGAACGATATCTAACTGATTGTGGAGCAGATGCTGTTCTTATTGAACACGCGTCTGTTGCTGCGACCAAAAGAGTCGTAGAAAAATTCCCGCACATACCGTTTGTGGCGTTGGTGGAAAACAACAGCCAAGCGTCTACTTATCGAAATCTGGTAAGTGTAATCACAACACCGCTTACTTATCCGGTGTTAACGCAAGCCATCCATCGATGCCAAGAGTACTCAAGGCGTAAGCCCACTTCTTCCCGTCCTGCGGGCACCAAAACTCGCCTATTTAGAAGTTTGGTAGGGAAAAGTGAGCAGATACAAATTGTTCGTCGCTTAGTTGAACAAGTCGCGCCTACCGATGCCACTGTTTTGATCCTCGGTGAGTCAGGTACAGGTAAAGAAGTGGTCGCTCGTAATGTTCACTTTTTGTCTGAAAGAAAAGATGGCCCTTTTATCCCTGTGAACTGTGGTGCTATCCCTGGTGAGCTGTTAGAGAGTGAATTGTTTGGTCATGAAAAAGGGGCGTTCACGGGTGCTATCAGTGCACGTAAGGGCCGTTTTGAATTGGCTGAAGGCGGTACGTTGTTTCTCGATGAGATTGGTGACATGCCAATGCAAATGCAGGTTAAACTGCTACGGGTTTTGCAGGAACGCACTTTTGAGCGAGTGGGGGGGAACAAGCCACTGCAATGCAATGTGCGAATTATTGCGGCGACTCACCGCAATTTAGAAACCATGATAAGCGAAGATAAGTTTCGCGAAGATCTGTATTATCGCTTAAATGTTTTTCCTATTGATAGCCCGGCACTTAGACAGCGAAAAGACGATATCCCCTTACTGTTGCAAGAACTCAACAGCCGAATCCAGGGCGATGGCGATCAGAGCGTGAGATTTACTGAGCGTGCTATCGCTTCTTTAATGGAACACGAATGGGCCGGCAATGTACGAGAGTTGTCAAACCTCGTGGAAAGGTTAACCATATTGTACCCGGGACAGATTGTAGATATCGCTGATTTACCAGAGAAATATCAATACGGTGAGGTGCAGGCCTATGAGCCCGACTACCCCGAAGAGATTCTGGAGAGAGAAGCCTTCAATGAATTGTTTGCCGAAGCTGCAGCGCATGAGGGCGATGAAAATAGTGAGGCCGAGGCAGATGGTTACAACAATATGGTTTCTTCAGATTTGCCCGAAGAAGGGGTAAATTTAAAAGAATACCTGTCGGAGCTAGAAGTTAATTTAATACGCCAAGCATTAGAGCACCAAGATTGGGTGGTTGCTCGTGCCGCAGATAAGTTGGGTATGCGTCGTACTACTCTCGTTGAAAAAATGCGTAAATACGATATTCAACGCACCGAAGAAGTGTAACGTCAGGTATTTGACGTTGCACTTTTTGTCCTAAAAATCATTCCTATCTATTTGAAAATAAAAAATAAATAAAACTGGCACAGGTCATGCTTTAACGAAGTCATATGTTTATAACGTCTGCAATTTGACGAGGGTAGTATGGCTTTTGACGGCACGCGAAATTCATCTGATGGATACACAACGTCTCGCTTCATAATTGATGATATCGATAATGCGATATCGAGTGAGCGAAATGACGCTTTTTCCTGTGATGATATCGATTCTCTGCGCCTACAAGCGAGTCGCCTTGAGCACTTGCTTCAGGTTATGCCTGCAGGCGTTATCGTTATCGATGGTAAGGGCATTGTTCGCCAAGCCAATGAGCAGGCAAAAGCCCTGTTAGGTGAACCACTGGAAGAGGAAGTGTGGCGAAGTATTATCACCCGTTCATTCAAACCGCGGGCTGACGATGGTCACGAAGTCTCCCTTGTTGACGGACGCCGAGTTAAGTTGTCAATAACACCACTAGAAAATGAGCCAGGTCAGTTAATCGTCATTACGGATTTAACAGAGACACGTCATCTTCAAGCGCGGGTAAGCCATATGCAGCGTTTGTCTTCCCTTGGCAAAATGGTGGCTTCATTAGCCCATCAAATCCGCACGCCATTGTCGGCCGCAATGCTTTATGCATCAAATTTAACGCGTAAGGGACTCGGACAAGACGCGCAAGAGCAATTTGCAAATAAACTTGCCGACCGTCTCAAAGAGTTGGAAAGTCAAGTGAATGATATGCTCTTGTTCGCTAAGTCAGGCGAAGAGCAGGTCGTTGCCCCAATTTCACTTGGCGATCTTTTTAGCGCAATTGAAAGCAGTGCCAATACGATGATGTTACAGCAGAACCAGTCTATTGAATTCACCGGTTTTGATCTGCCTTTGTCGATCACGGGTAATCTGACCGCATTACAAGGTGCACTGCTTAATCTTATTCATAACGCCAGCCAGGTTACGCCCAGAGAACAAGCTATTCAGGTAGATGCCAAATTGCATGGAAGTAAGTTAATCCTCTCTGTGACCGATAGCGGCGAAGGCGTGCCCAATGCCATTAAAGGGAAAATTTTTGAACCCTTTTTTACCACCAAGACACACGGTACTGGATTAGGACTTGCGGTGGTGAAGTCAGTGGTTGCAGCCCACAATGGCCAACTAAGCGTGTCGGATGCAGCGAACGGAGGGGCTTGTTTCAGTATTGCACTTCCCTGTAACGCGTTAAACCGAGAAACTCAATCGCTCACTCAAGTGGCATAAGTCATAGGAAAACAAAATGTCTAAAACTACTATATTGATTGTTGAGGATGATGCTGGCCTACGCGAGGCACTCCTAGATACCTTGCTGCTTGGGGACTATGACGTACTTGATGCTGACAGTGCCGAATCGGCATTAATGATGTTGTCGTCAAATAAAGTAGACTTAGTTGTCAGTGATATTCAAATGGGTGAAATGAGTGGTTTGACCTTGCTTAAAAGTATTAAAGCAAAGTTTCCAACTATGCCCGTGCTGCTGATGACAGCTTATGCCACAATTGATGATGCTGTACAGGCTATGCGAGATGGTGCGACTGACTATTTATCTAAGCCTTTCGCCCCAGAAGTGTTACTTAATTTGGTAGGGCGCTACGCGCCAGCACAAAAGATAGAGTCTCGTACTCCTATTGTTGCGGATCCATCCAGCTTAAAGTTATTGGCGCTATCTAGGAAAGTGGCACAGTCAGATGCTACCGTCATGGTTATGGGGCCAAGTGGTTCGGGCAAAGAAGTGCTGTCTCGCTATATCCACGACCAATCAAATCGCAGTGAAGCACCGTTTGTAGCAATTAACTGTGCAGCTATTCCTGAGAATATGCTAGAAGCTACGCTATTCGGTTACGAAAAAGGGGCGTTTACTGGCGCAGTTCAAGCGTGTCCGGGTAAGTTTGAACAAGCACAAGACGGTACCTTATTACTTGATGAAATAACGGAAATGGATCTTGCCCTGCAAGCTAAATTACTCAGAGTTTTACAAGAGCGTGAAGTGGAGCGCCTTGGCGGCCGTAAAACTGTGAAACTCAATGTGCGGGTGATTGCAACCAGCAACCGAGATTTACGCAAAGCGGTAGATGCGGGTACATTTAGGGAAGACCTTTATTATCGCTTGAATGTTTTTCCAATTGAGTGGAAACCTTTGGCGGAACGACCTTTAGATATCGTGCCCCTTGCCGAGCATCTAATGCAGCGTCATGCCAGTGCTCAGGGGATCGGGACTATTCGATTGAGTGCAGCCGCGCGAAATAAACTGAGTCAGTACAGCTGGCCTGGTAATGTAAGAGAGCTTGAAAACGTGGTGCAGCGTGCGCTGATTCTTTGCGAAAACAATGAAATTGACGCCAGTGACCTTATGATAGATGAAGACGTTTCTGCCGCTGTTGAAGTAAATCATGAACATCACGACGAAAATAAATTAGGTTCTGAGTTGCGCTATCAAGAGCATCAAATCATTCTCGACACTCTTGTGTCATGTAACGGCAAGCGCAAAGATGTGGCTGAAAAGCTCGGTATCAGTCCACGCACATTGCGCTACAAGCTTGCGCGAATGAGAGAAGATGGTATCGAAGTACCTGCGTAATCAATTCTAATGCTATACCAACCGTCGCCTAATGGATTATTGGCGGCGGTTTTTCATTTTCCCCGCTCGTCCTGTCATAAAATTGGCTTTTTATATAATTCTGCATATAACTCTTTGATTTTAATGCTTAATTAAAGTTGGCAAGCCCTTTGCTAAATCCTTCTGTATATATCTTTTTTCACCAGTAAATTGGTGTTTTTCAAGTCATCTCTAGGAGTGGTTATGGACGTCAAAGCCAATAGTTTGTATCAAGAAATGCAAAACATGATTGGGCAAACTCGTCTTCAAGTAAATGAACCTCAACAACTTAGTGAGATCAATACTTCAGCAAGTGACTTTGCCACCATGCTTAAACAGGCCGTAGACGGGGTTAATAGCATGCAACTGGAGTCGAAAAATGCGCAGCAACGCTTTGAAATGGGTGATACGAGCCTGAGTTTAGCTGAAGTTATGCTTACAAAAGAAAAGTCGGGGATTGCTTTTGAAGCGACTGTACAAGTGCGTAACAAAGTGCTTGAAGCGTATAAAACCATCATGAACATGCCGGTGTAGTGGAGTAGGTTATGGCAGAAGCTACAGGTACAAATTTAACAGTTCCTGATCAGAATCAGGCGGTGGATAACGAGCCAGAAAACAAATCTGGTTTTATGGACACATTTGGCAGCGCAGACATGATGCGTCAAATGGCGCTGGTAGTAGTCTTAGTTATCTGTGTGGCTATTGCTATTTTCATACTTATTTGGTCGCAAGAGCCTGACTATCGTCCTTTAGCTAAAATGGATACGCAAGAGCTCATTGATACGCTCGACTACATGGATGCCAACCAGATTGAATACAAGCTGGAAGGCAATACTGTGTATGTTAGAAGTGATGAATTTCAAAATATTCGCCTGGGTATGACCCGTCAGGGATTAACCAAATCCTCAGACGCTGGCAGCGATATCATCATGCAAGACATGGGCTTTGGCGTCAGTCAGCGAGTTGAAATGGAGAGGTTAAATCACGCTCGTGAGCAACAGATTGCAGCGACTATTGAGGATATCGCCAGTATTCAAAAAGCCCGTGTATTGTTAGCCATGCCTAAAGAAAACGTGTTCGCCCGCAGAGAGAAAAAAGCATCGGCTACGGTAGTATTGACGGCAAAACGAGGTGCGGTTATTGCGGGTGAAGAAGTGGATGCGGTGGTTGATATTGTCGCTTCTGCAGTACAAAACATGGAGCCGTCAAAAGTGACGGTGACAGACAGTAACGGACGTCTTCTCAATTCCGGCTCGCAAGATTCTATGAGTGCACGTGCCCGTAAAGAATATGAGATTGAGCGCCAACGTGAACAAGAATACTTAGAAAAAATCGATGCCATCTTGATCCCTGTATTAGGCATCGGAAACTATACAGCGCAAGCTGATGTCACCATGGACTTTACTGCCATGGAACAAACTCAGCGCAGTTATAACCCTGATTTACCTGCGGTGCGCAGTGAAATGATCATGGAAGAAAACAGCGTGGGCGGCAGTATGATGGGGATCCCTGGAGCACTATCTAACCAGCCGCCTCTTGACTCCAATATTCCAGAAGAAGCTGGTGCGGGTAATCAACCGACTGTGCCTGGCCGCACTGCGAAAGAGTCTACACGTAACTATGAACTTGATACCACTATCAGCCATACGAAAAAGCAAACAGGCGTGATCCAGAGACTCAGTGTCTCAGTGGCAGTGGATTATTCTCAAGTTGTGGCCGAAGATGGCGCTATGACGTCAATTCCACGCAAACAAGAAGAAATACTCAATATTCGCAGATTACTTCAAGGTGGTATTGGCTTTGATGTGACCCGCGGTGATTCTCTGGAAGTGGTTAGCGTGCCATTTACCCGAGTTGATGCGGGACAAATTGAAGATTTACCTCTGTGGGAAAGACCTGGGTTCTTACCAATACTTAAGCTAGTTGTTGGTGGATTGGTTATAATAGTACTTATTATCTTTGTCATCAGACCGATGTTGCGTCGTCTTATTAACCCAGATGAATCCAATGATGTCGATGATTTTGATGCCGATGAAGGGTTGGATTTAGGTGACGACACCATCAGTATGCTTACATCAGAGTTTGATGAAGGCCAGGTAGGGTTTGCTCCTGACGGTTCACTGATGCTACCTGACTTACATAAAGACGAAGACGTATTGAAAGCCGTACGCGCCCTAGTGGCTAACGAACCTGAACTATCAGCCCAAGTTGTCAAAGGCTGGTTGATGCAAGACGAGTAGTGAGAAAAGATTATGGCTGAAGAACTCGCCAAGGTTGAAGAACAAACCTATGACGTCAGTAAATTAGAAGGCGTTGAAAAAGCAGCGATTTTGCTTCTGAGCTTGTCTGAAGAAGATGCCGCACAAATCCTTAAACACTTAGAGCCAAAACAAGTGCAGAAACTGGGTACTGAAATGGCCAAAGTGGAGGATATGACGCAAAGCAAAATCACTGCTGTTCACAAGCATTTTATCGATGAAATTCAGAACTACAGTACCATTGGTTTCCAAAGTCAGGACTTCGTTAAGCGTGCGTTAACTGCAGCACTAGGTGAAGATAAAGCGGCTAATTTGATTGACCAAATTCTTATGGGAAGCGGGGCGAAAGGTCTTGACTCACTTAAGTGGATGGACTCCAAGCAAGTGGCCAGTATCATTCGCAACGAACACCCTCAGATTCAGACCATTGTATTATCGTACTTAGAGCCAGAACAAAGTGCGGAAATTTTAGCTCAGTTCCCAGAGAAAGTTCGATTAGATCTGTTAATGCGTATCGCCAACCTTGAAGAAGTTCAGCCTGCGGCACTCCAAGAACTTAACGAGATCATGGAGAAACAGTTTGCCGGACAAGCGGGTACGCAAGCGGCGAAAATGGGTGGCTTGAAGTCAGCAGCCAATATTATGAACTATCTCGATACGGCCATTGAAGGGCAGTTGATGGATGCCATTCGCGAACAAGACGAAGAAATGAGTCAGCAGATTCAGGATCTGATGTTTGTCTTTGATAACTTAGTGGATGTAGACGATAAAGGTATTCAAGCTATTTTACGTGAAGTGCAACAGGATGCGTTGCTTAAAGCGATTAAGGGCGCAGATGAAGAGCTCAAGGACAAAATTCTGCGCAATATGTCTAAGCGTGCGGCAGAGATGCTCAATGATGATCTTGAAGCCCTCGGCCCTGTGCGTATAAGTGAAGTGGAAACTGCACAGAAAGAAATTCTGTCTGTGGCCCGCCGACTTTCAGACGCCGGTGAAATTATGCTTGGCGGTGGCGGTGGAGAAGAATTCTTGTAGTCGCCTAGGCTATCTTTTGGATAGGCATTGTGCGTATTGAATTCAATAAGTCGAGTAAAAGCATGACGGTAAAAAAAAGTTTCAGTGAAAGCGAAGCAAGTGAAGCAAAAAAATGGGACTTGCCTTTTGTTGACGATCCTCGTGTGTCGCGAGATGACGAGACCACTAATGCACTAAACCGCCGTTCTGACTGGAAATACGAACCACCTGAAGTAGAGGAAGAGATCCTTCCTCCTACCGCTGAAGAAATCGAAGCTATTCGCCAGGCAGCATACGAAGAAGGGTTTCAGGAAGGCAAAGCAGCGGGTTTTGAAGAAGGTAAAACCCAGGGACTTGAGCAAGGGCATGCAGAAGGTCTGGCACAAGGGCACAGCGAAGGCGTGTCTCAAGGACTTGAAGAGGGACAGCTACAGATAAATGCACAATCTGACATATGGCAAATGTTAACAGAAAAACTTCACGATCCGCTTTCGCAGGCAAACGATGAAACCCGCGATCAGCTTGTTAAACTTGCTGTAACCTTGGCCAAGGCTATCATTAAAACTGAAGTCTCCACGAATACTCAGGTCATTTTACAAGCACTAAGTGAAGGGATAAAAGCGTTGCCCATCAATCAGGTGGAATATCAAATTCACATGCACCCTGAAGATATCTCACTAGTGAAATCCCACTTTGGGGAAGATGAAGTTGATAAGAAAAAGTGGAACCTCATTGAATCACCGAATTTAGAGCGTGGTGGTTGTGATATTGTTACCAGCCAAAATGCTGTCGATGTATCTATCGAACGCCGCTGCCGCAGCGTTATAGATAAGTTCATGCTAAATCAGGGCCTCATTGATGACTAGTCCCTGGCATCAAGATTTTGAATCTCTCGCAAAGCAAGTTAGCTCACCGCCCGTGGTTGCGGCGGGAAAGCTAGTGCGCGGAATTGGCCTGACTCTGGAAGCCGTAGGGTGTCAATTACCTGTAGGCAGTCAGTGTTTGGTACAAACCATTGAAGGGGAAATAGAAGCTGAAGTCGTGGGGTTCGGAGGAGACATCACCTACTTAATGCCCACTGAAGCGGTAAGGGGGATCGTACCGGGAAGTCGGGTAATGCCCTTAAATCGTGAAAGTGGTTTACCGGTGGGGATGGGATTGCTGGGTCGTGTGGTTGACGGAAATGGTCAACCATTAGATGGCTTAGGTGAAATAGAGGCGGAAGCGCGGGCACCGACCACTCGGCCGCCAATGAACCCCCTTATCCGTCGCCCTATTACCTCACCAATGGACGTCGGCGTTCGCTCTATCAATGCGTTAAATACAGTGGGCATTGGACAGCGTATGGGCTTATTTGCAGGCAGTGGTGTGGGAAAAAGCGTATTGCTCGGCATGATGACACGTGGTTGTGAAGCCGATGTCGTGGTAGTGGGGCTGGTGGGCGAACGGGGCCGCGAGGTGAAAGAATTTATTCACGAAATCCTTACCGAAGAAGAGCGAAAGCGCGCGGTAGTGGTAGCAGCACCGGCAGATACCTCGCCGTTGATGCGCTTAAAAGGGTGTGAAACAGCCGTCACTATTGCGGAGTATTTTCGCGATAAGGGCATGAACGTATTACTGTTGATAGACTCGCTTACCCGTTATGCCATGGCACAACGAGAAATTGCGTTGGCGGTAGGTGAGCCACCCGCTACGAAAGGTTATCCGCCTTCTGTATTTGCTCGCTTACCCGCATTGGTGGAGCGCGCAGGCAACGGCAGCGAACGACAAGGTTCAATAACCGCTTTTTATACAGTATTGACGGAAGGGGATGATCTCCAAGATCCTATAGCAGATGCGGCTCGCGCCATTTTAGACGGCCACGTAGTACTTTCACGTGCACTTGCTGATAGTGGTCATTATCCGGCAATTGATATTGAAGCATCGATAAGCCGGGTTATGCCAATGGTGGTGAGTGAAGAACACCAATTGATGGCACGTCGAATTCGCCAGGTATATTCTCAATACAAGCAAAATCAAGATCTCATTTCCATTGGTGCTTACGCCAAAGGCTCGGATCCTCGTATTGACTTAGCTATTCGTGCTGAGCCTGCAATTAATGCATTTTTGCAGCAAGGAATGAAGCAAGTGCTTCCCTATGATGAAAGCTTAGAAGGTATGGCTGCGTTGGCAAAAGGATTGGGACATGGTCAATAATTGTGGTGAGAGATTATGTCTAAACAACTAGAAAAGTTGGCTGATTTTGAGCGCGAAAAAGAGCAACGCGAAGCACGCAACTACCAGCAAGCGCTACACAACGTCAATCAGCAGAAGCAAAAACTTGCCAGTCTTGAGCAATATCGCATCGACTACATAAAAGGGATCCAGCAAACTGGACAAACTGGCGTCACTGCGACCTATTATCAGCAACACTTGTCCTTCGTTGGCAAGCTTGATAAAGCATGTGAGCAGCAAATGCAGGTGATTGCCAGAGCAAATATGGCTGCTGACCAACGCAAGCAAATGTGGCTTAAACAACAACAAAAGGTGAAAGCTGTCACCTTACTTCTCGATAAAAAACAAGCTGCTGCACATAAGAAAGCGGCGAAAGCAGAGCAGGCTATGATGGACGAGTTTGCCACACAGCGTTTTTTTCGCGCCAAAAACACGCCCTTTTAAGCTTGAATTCAAGTATTGAGCAGTACACCAATACTTTGTAAATATCATACTTATCTAGCTGTAAAACAATAACTTTTAAAATGAATTTTTAGTTTTTACGTTTTTGGCGTGGCCTTTGCAGTTCTTTTTAGTGATGCGTTTACCCCCTAAGGCCTGTTTGACAAATGTTAATCACATATAACGGTTAAACAGGAAAACAAATTAAGCATCCGATATACAACTCAAAAACGAAGAGTTAACCTGGATGTTACTGAGTTTAATAATGTAAAATTTATATTAAACAATGGGTTGGGTGTGAGCGTGTAGAGTGAGTGAAAGTGATTTACGGATGATATTTCCGCCGGCGATGTTATCGCCAATTGCTTTCATTTAACTATGAATTGAACATAGAACGGTAGAAGATTATGCAACAAGTTGCCGCACAGAAAACAGACCTTGCCGCGTTGCCTTTTGCAACAAGTAATATGGCTAAAGCAGTGGAAACGGGTATTGATTCACGTAGCGAAAGTCACAACAACCGCATTTTTAATGATCTCTACCGAGAAGCGAGGTCTGACAAACAAGACTTTGTGCCACGGCAAAGACAAAAATCTGAGGTGGCAACCACAGGGTACAGCTCAGCCGCAGATAGCCAACATCGCCATTCAAACCACGATCGAGATCCTTTAACGCAAAGGGAAGATCGCAGTAGTACAACGTCACAATACAATGAACCACATCATACAAAGAGCAGCGTAGTAAATGCCCAAGCGGATACTATCGAGCAGCACGCCGATATAAAAGAAGGTGGCATAGATGCAGTCGCTCAGGAAAGTGAGTTAGAAAGTGATGAAAGTGCGTCTCCTAGACTGGGTATAGACGGTAACGTTGAACAGGGTGACAGTGAAGAGCAATACTTAATAGTAGGAGAGGGTGGCAAGAAAGACGCTGAGGCGGGTGTGACTTCACAGTTAGACATCATCGACGTCATAGACACTAGCGTAGACGCATCAGAGCCAGACTGGGTTGCGTTCGTCGAAAGCATTGCGCGACAAAATAATGAGACAGTATCCGGTGATATGTCGGATGCAGTATCTGACAGTGAAGATGAAGGACTTGATATCGAGCAGGCTGCAAAAAATGCGCTTTCAAATTCATTGTGGAAATTGCCAGATAACGTAAATGACTCATCTGTGTCATCAGTCTTGTCTCACCTGATTGAACAGCTTAATAGCACCGAGCCAGCAAAAGTAAATGGGGAGCTGAGTGATATTAATGAAGAAACCGTTAATATCATTCGGGCGCTGGGAGATTTACTACGCAATTTAACCTCAGCTGAGCAAAATGAGCTGGGCAATGAACCAGTGACCTTGGATCAACTGTCTGCACGCTTAAAAAGCGAGTCCACTAGCGAAGATGCACTGTCGTCAATCCTTGCACAATTATCTCAGGCTAAAGGAACTGAAGGGGTAGAAGGAAATGCATCGACAACGAGTTCGCCCAGTCATCTTTCAGCAGAAGATGCATTTATTTTAAGCGTGATCTCCAATGAGATAAACGGCAATGGCCCAGTAGAGGCTGAAGCACTAGAAGCGGATTTGGCGGCAACACAAGCCGCAGCGATTGCTGTGCAATCGAGTGATAACGCTAAACAGGGCGTGGTAGCTTCACAAAGTAATTCTGAATTGGTGAAAGGGAGCGAGGGGTCGCCTCTGGCAAATGCAGATACCGTTGAACTAGACCCGCTTTTAGCAGCAATTAGTGAGCTACCTCAGGAAAGTGCGCAAAAGGCCACTGAAGCTATTGCGGATCGCATTGTTGCAACGTTGCCGAATAATGCACAGCAGCAGGCGGTCAAAACCAACATTATTGCCGGTATTAATGAATTTCAGCAGCAAGTACAACAAGGCAGAGAACCGGGTATCGATTTAAGTGCTATTGTCGCTGAAGCTGCGAAAGAAGCAGCGGTGTCAGCCGATATGGCTTCGAACTTAAGTATGCGGGCAGATGCCCAGGCCAGTCAATTTCTGCAATTGATGAACACCACACAGCATAGTGTTCATCAAGTAATGCAAGGTCAACTTACTCAGGTAGATGCTGTAGTTAACGAAAATAATCAGCTGCGTGCCGAAGCGTCAAAAACCCAACAGCAGTTTGAAGGTTTTGACAAGGCGGTGAATATTCACAAACCCGAAGGGCATCAGCAGCTCAATGAAAAAATTCGCTGGATGGTAAATGCCCGCAACACCATGGCCGAAATACGCCTTGATCCTCCTGAGCTTGGGAGTATGCAAGTACGGGTGAACGTAGCGGGTGACGCGGCAAGTGTTAGTTTTGTGGTGCAATCCCAACAGGCCAAAGATGCCTTATCAGACGCCATGCCAAAACTTCGAGAGATGTTATCGGAGCAGGGAATTGAATTGGGTGATGCTCAGGTGAGAAAAGATAACTCTTCAAACGGACAGAATGGCCAGCAACTTGCAGACAATACTGGAAACAGCGATGGAAAGTCAGGAAACCGTGGAAATAGTGACGGCTTAACCGATGATGTTAATGATTCCCATGTGATTGAACAAGGCATCACACGTAGGGATAAAGGTGGCATCGATTTCTACGCGTAGCGCGTCTGACTCATGCGCTGTCATCAATTAGTAGCATGGTGAGATTAACGACTTACTGCTATTTTTGAAGACACGGGCATTGCCATTTCTGGCTGAAGCCCGATAATACGTTTTTCGAGTTTTATTGATGAGTTACACATGGCTGAAGAAGAATTACAAGTAGAAGAAGGCGGCAAGAAAAAAGGCAAAATGATGATCATAATCATCATTGCAGTCGTCCTCGTAGGGGGCGGTGCAGCGGCCTACTTTTTATTGTTTGCTGGTGGTAGTGAACCCGCTGCAGAGCAATTGGCTGAATCGGACAACGGCGCAGCAGCAGGGGCCCCAGCGGCCGCATCTGCAAGTGCAGGTGGTAATGCTGAGATCGGGACTGCGTTGTACGTAGCAATGCCGCGCCCCTTTGTTTTTAACGTGCCAGGGTCTGGTAGAGAGCGATTAGTGCAAATTAAAGTGCAGTTATTGGTACGCGGTTCTGACAACGAAGAGTTGGCTAAGACCCACATACCTTTGATTGAGGGGACGCTACTACAGGCATTTAGTATGTCGAATGCCGATGATCTTATTACCGAAGCGGGTAAAATTGAGTTGCGTGAACAAGCTGCCTCTAGTGTGCAAAAGGCGTTGAAAGAGATCGAAGGCAAAGAAGTCGTCGAGCGAGTTCTTTTTACTGGTTTTGTGATGCAATAAGTTAACTAGGCGTACATCGATATGGTGTGCGCAATAGGACTTTGAAATAGGTATAGACTGTGAGTGATTTATTATCTCAAGATGAAATCGATGCCCTGTTACACGGGGTAGACGACGTCGAGGAAGATGAGGTCGGTGGTGGTGACTCTGACGCCTCTACACTCGAGTACGACTTCTCCTCACAGGATAGGATTGTACGTGGGCGTATGCCTACGCTGGAAATTGTAAATGAGCGTTTTGCACGTCATATGCGTGTCAGCTTGTTTAATATGATGCGCCGCTCAGCTGAAGTATCTATAAACGGTATTCAGATGATTAAATTTGGCGAATACATCCATACCCTTTTTGTACCTACCAGTCTAAATATGGTGCGCTTCCGTCCACTTAAAGGGACTGGACTTATCACCATGGAAGCAAGACTGGTATTTATCTTGGTTGACAACTTTTTCGGTGGGGATGGACGCTACCACGCGAAAATTGAAGGTAGGGAGTTTACGCCTACCGAACGACGTATAATTCAAATGTTGCTGAAGATAATCTTTGAAGATTATAAAGAAGCCTGGGCGCCAGTAATGGATGTGTCTTTTGAATACTTAGATTCGGAAGTCAACCCTGCAATGGCCAACATTGTCAGTCCAACGGAAGTGGTGGTTATCAGTTCGTTTCACATTGAATTAGACGGGGGCGGCGGTGATTTCCACGTGTCGTTGCCTTATTCCATGTTGGAGCCGATTCGTGAATTACTGGATGCAGGTGTGCAAAGCGACAAGGAAGACACGGATCTTCGTTGGAGCAAGGCACTACGCGACGAAATTATGGATGTTAAAGTGGCACTGGCTACGCATATGCTTGATGTCAATGTACCGCTAAGAGAAGTAATGGAATTTAAACCGGGCGATATTATTCCAGTGGAAATGCCCGAAACAATCACTGTGCTTATTGAAGATTTACCTACTTTCAGAGCGAAATTGGGGCGTTCCAGAGATAACCTGGCACTTAAGATTGTGGAAAAAATTGCAAGACCGACTTCAGTGAAGTCTGAGCTACAGTTATTAACCCGCGGTGGGCGCATTATCGATAATGACGCTGAGCTGCAAGTACTCGAAGAAGACCTGTAAGGTAAAGGGGAGTTCCCATGAGTGAAGACGGTATGGACGATTGGGCTGCGGCGATGGCCGAGCAAGCTGAATCTGAAGCTGAACAAGATGGTGGTGAGAACGAAGATGTTCAAGTTGCCGAATTAGATGAGCTGACAGACGATGCCCCTATAACGCAAGAAGAGAAGAAAAAACTCGATACGATCTTAGATATTCCGGTGACTATCTCAATGGAAGTCGGTCGTAGTCAAATAAGTATCCGAAATCTGCTACAGTTGAACCAGGGGTCTGTGGTGGAGCTGGATCGTGTAGCCGGTGAGCCATTAGATGTTTTAGTAAATGGCACGTTGATTGCTCATGGTGAAGTAGTAGTAGTCAACGACAAATTCGGTATTCGATTAACTGATGTTATTAGCCAAATTGAGAGAATCAAGAAGCTTAGGTAAAACTTCTTATCTATTAAGGGGTTGCGCAATGCTGCCCCTTTTCATTAGCCAAGTAACCTTGGCTCAGTCCACCCAATCCATCACCAACCCTACCTCTGTACTGTCAATTTTCCTATCGCTTTTATTAGTGGTGGGGATTATATTTGCGCTGGCTTACGTCATGCGCCGGTTTAATGTCACTACGTCTGGAAACAACCAATTACGCGTGGTAGCCAGTATGGTAACTGGGGCCAAAGAAAAAATCATGGTGATTGAAGTTGGCGATGAGCAGCACCTTATTGGCGTGACCAGCCATACCATTTCTCACCTAAGTAAGTTAGACACCAAGCTGTCAGTGGCAACCAAAGGTGAAAAAGACAGTTTGACCCCGGGCGGGCAAGGGGATGTGTTTAAACAAAAGCTGGTGGCAGCGATGGCGGGTAAACTCAATCCTCAACTCAATAAAAAAAGTCAAAAAGAAGAGTCTAGCGATGCGTAAGTTTATATTTTTCCTTCTAGGCGCGTTGCTGTTGTTGTTGCAGGTAGAGCCGGCTTACGCCCAACAAGGTATTTCTGCGGTAACGGTAGTGACTAACCCAGATGGGTCACAGGATTACACCATGACCCTACAAGCGCTGTTTATTATGACGGCGCTCAGTTTGATCCCCGCATTTATTATGATGATGACTTCGTTCACGCGCATCATTGTTGTACTGTCTATTTTGCGACAGGCCATTGGTTTGCAACAGTCGCCGTCAAACCAAATCCTCATCGGCGTCAGTCTTTTTTTATCTATGTTTATAATGGCGCCCGTCTTTGAAGAAGTAAATGAGCGTGCGTTACAACCTTATCTCAATGAACAATTAACCAGCTTAGACGCGCTTGAACAAGCTAAGGGACCTATGCGTGCATTTATGCTGTCGCAGACGCGGGTAAAAGATCTTGAAACTTTTGTGCGTATTGCTGGTGAAGAAGGCAAGTATGCAGATACGCAGGAAGTGCCTCTGAATATATTGATCCCCGCGTTTGTTACCAGTGAACTGAAAACCGCCTTTCAAATTGGGTTTATGTTATTCATTCCTTTTCTCATCATCGACCTGGTGGTGGCATCAATCCTGATGGCGATGGGGATGATGATGTTATCACCTATGATTGTATCGCTGCCGTTTAAGTTAATGTTGTTCGTTTTGGTTGATGGGTGGAACTTGATTTTTGGTACCCTGGCAACCAGTTTCGGTATGGGCGTCTAGGAGGGCTTATGTCACCAGAAGTCTTTGTTGAAATTCTCCGCGAAGCAATGTACATGGTTATCGTGTTGGTGTCTGCGGTTATTGTACCAAGCCTTATTGTGGGTCTAGTCGTTGCGGTATTTCAGGCCGCAACCAGTATTAACGAACAAACCATGAGTTTTCTGCCCCGTCTACTAGTGACGTTAATGGCGCTAAGCTGGGGCGGAAGTTGGTTGGTACAACAATTAATGGACTTCACTTTTCGCATGGTCGACCTGATCCCCCAAGTGGTTGGTTAAGGATTGGTAAAGTGCAATTTGAACTAGCCACAATTAATCAATTTCTTGCAGATATGCTGTTGCCTTTTATGCGTATTAGCGGTCTTTTCATTGCAATGATTGGTTTGAGTGCTAAATCCATTCCACCACAAGTGCGTGCGCTTCTGGCTGTTATGCTTACGCTTATTATTATTCCTATTGTGCCTCCATCACCGATTCAAGAATTGGTCGATGTAGGGACATTTCTGATTGTTATTCAGCAATTGCTAATTGGTGTGGCAATTGGTTTTATTTCCATGATGGTGCTTAATACCTTTGTACTTGCCGGGCAAGTCATTGCCATGCAGACGGGATTGGGATTTGCTTCAATAGTTGACCCGATAAACGGTATTAACGTACCTGCGGTCGGTCAGTTTTATCTCATATTAGCCACTTTGCTGTTTTGGGCATTAGACGGTCATCTGTCTATGATCCATATGATCGTACTCAGTTTTGACGCGTTTCCCATTGGCGAAGCATGGTGGACAGGCACTCAATTTCGCGACATTGCACATTGGGCGGGGTGGATGTTTGTGTCGGCGCTTACTTTGTCGCTTGCGCCTATTGTCTCACTGTTAATTGTTAACTTGTCATTTGGTGTTATGACCAAGGCGGCGCCTCAGCTAAACATTTTTAGTATTGGTTTTTCAATTGCTCAAGTTATGGGGCTATTTATTATTTGGATTACGATGGATAACTTCATCGCGCATTTCGAATCGCAGTGGTATAGGGCAGAACAATTTATGTGTGAACTGTTGAGGATATGTCCTTAAAAGGGGCCTAGAGCAAAAACACTAACTCACAAATTCCTACTTTGCGCTGAAGCGTTATGTTTATGTGTAGGGACTTAACATAGAGAAAGATGACGTACATAAGTTATGGCAGATTCTAGCGAAAAAACAGAAGACCCCACGGGGAAAAAACTCGAAGATGCCCGAAAAAAAGGGCAGGTTGCGCGATCCCGTGAATTGTCTACCACTTTGGTATTGATGATCAGTGCCGTTATGTTTTTGTTTGTAGGTGAATGGATAGCGGAATCGGTATTTAGACTCACCGAACGTATGTTCAGACTATCTCGTGATGAAACTTATGATTTGACCCATATGACAGCTGCCTGGGGAGACGCTTTTTCTACAGTGAGTTTACCGGTCATTTTTTATATGGTTGTGGCAATGCTCGCAGGCGTGGTCGGCTCTATTGCATTGGGCGGATATAACTTCACCTGGGAGGGCATCAAACCTAAGGCTTCCAAAATCAGCCCTATTCAGGGTTTCAAAAGAATGTTTGGCATCAACGGCTTGGTCGAGTTGATAAAATCTATTGCCAAAGTAGTACTTATCATTGGTATGGCAATTGGGGTACTGATTTTCTTTGAAAATGAAGCTTTACACTTGGATAGAGAGCTCTATCCAGGCAACATTTTTCACGCGCTGGATATGCTCAAATGGGCGTTCCTAATTTTGGTTTGTGCCATGATCCCCGTGGCGTTAATTGATGTGCCTTACCAAATGTTTAAGCACAACAAAGAAATGAAAATGACCAAACAGGAAGTGAAAGATGAACGTAAAAATGCCGAGGGTGATCCGTTAGTAAAAGGGCGTATTCGACGTTTGCAATATCAAGCTGCCACCAAACGCATGATGCAAGAGGTACCTAAAGCCGATGTAGTGGTCACCAACCCTACGCATTTCTCTGTCGCAATTAAATATGATGAAAAAGGGATCCGCGCGCCAGTTGTTGTGGCGAAAGGGGCTGATGAACTGGCCATGCATATTCGAAAAATTGCTACGGCAAATAATGTCCCTTTAATTCCGTCTCCTATGCTTGCGAGAGCCATTTTCTATTCCACCGAGGTGGATGAAGAGATCCCTAATGCCCTGTTTATGGCGGTGGCTCAGGTACTGGCGCATGTCTACCAATTAAAAGCGCATCGCGCTGGAAAAGGTAAACGACCCAAACCGCTCAAACGGGATTTGCCAATTCCACCGGAATATCGACATTAAGTTCAAAGCCTATACGAATAGCTGTCCAGCGCCTATGGTTCTGTCTATATTCAGTCCCGTATTCTACGCTCGAGTTTAACCCTCTGAGTACGCAATTGATGGGTTTATTTATATGTGGTGCTGCCTGCTTGTGAAAAAGGCGAGTGCATGCTTTCAAACTTAGCTATATCGTCTTCGAATGTTTCGGTTAGCGAGATATTGTCCAAGTTATTTAACAAAATATGCCGGTTCATGTCGTCGATATGAAATTCGCTATAAAATTGGTTCCCATGGGCGGCAATACAGCGTTCCACAAGGTTTATTGAGAGTGTGAAATGGGGAGAACGGGCTTGTTCAAAAAGATGGTCCACATCGTGCTCGCTAAGTGAAACGGGTAATATCTGATTGTAAATACAGTTTTGGTAAAAGATATCAGCAAAAGAGGGGGCAATAATACAGCGAATACCAAAGTCGGCAAGGGCCCACGGGGCGTGTTCACGACTAGAGCCACAACCGAAATTCTCCCGAGTCAGTAGGAGCCGACTGCCTCCACGTTCAGCATTATTTAGGATAAAGTCTGGGTTTGGACGACCGTAGTCACCGTGTTCATAGCGCCAGTTAAAAAACAACGCTTTACCTAGTCCTTTTTTACTTATACCTGCCATAAACTGCTTCGGAATAATCTGATCCGTGTCTACATTTGCAACATTTAAGGGGTATATTTTGGAGGTAAAAAGGAAAGGATTCGCGTTACTTATCACAACCAGCTCCTTATATCAGTGATGTGGCCAGTGAGTGCAGCGGCAGCAGCCATAGCAGGACTCATTAAATGTGTTCGTCCCCCAGCACCTTGTCTACCCTCAAAGTTTCTATTGCTGGTTGAAGCACATCGTTGGCCCGAGTCAAGCTGATCATTATTCATTCCGAGGCACATAGAGCATCCAGGGTGTCGCCATTCAAATCCCGCGTTGATGAAAACTTTATCCAAGCCTTCCTGTTCAGCCTGTCGTTTCACTGCCATAGAGCCTGGTACCACTAAAGCGCGGACATTGTGTGCCACCTTGCCGAGTTTGGCTATGGATGCAGCTAAACGTAAATCTTCTATTCGGCTATTGGTACACGAGCCGATAAAAACCACGTCAATGGCATGATCCGATAATGCATCTCCACCACGCAACCCCATATACGAGAGAGCGCCTTGTGTCGTTGAATCAGATGAAAGGGGGATTGGTTGATTGACATCGATCACTTGGGCAGGTGTGGTTCCCCATGTCACTTGAGGGGCAAGTTCACTCACGTCAAATGAAAACCTTTTATCGAAGTGGGCTTCATCATCGCTATAAAGTGTTTGCCAGTATGCCTGTTGTTCCAGCCACTGGTTGTGATCAGTAAAAAATGGGCGAAGGTATCGCCACGTTGTCTCATCGGGTGCTATAAGGGCACTTTTCGCTCCGGCTTCTATCGACATGTTGCACAAAGTCATGCGCGCTTCCATAGATAAACCTGATACCACCTCTCCCTTGTATTCGATAACATAGCCATTACCCCCGCGCGCGCCAATTTGTCCGATGACGTAGAGGGCTAAATCTTTCGCGGTAAGTCCTTTAGGCAGTTCACCTTCAAGGGTAATTGCCATTGTTTTTGCTCGACTAACTCTTATCGTCTGTGTGGCTAAGACATGTTCTACCTGAGAGGTTCCTATGCCAAATGCCAGTGCGCCGAAAGCGCCGTGAGTAGACGTGTGAGAGTCGCCACATACTAGGGTCATGCCCGGCAGAACACGCCCTTGCTCAGGCGCAATAACGTGCACTATACCTTGGTTTTCGTGCCCCATGGGGAATAATGTAATGTTATTGGCCTGACAGTTGGACGCCAGTGTGGTTAGCTGCAACCTACTTTCTTCACTGCAGTCGGCATAATCGATTGATGTGGTAGGGATTGCGTGATCCATGGTCGCCAGTGTAAGTTCTGGCCTGCGTACCCGGCGGCCACGTTCAACGAGCCCGTCAAAGGCTTGCGGGGAAGTGACTTCGTGGACCAGGTGAAGGTCGACGTAGAGCAGGTAGTCATCGCCGTCCTGTGCTACGCAATGCGCATCAAATACTTTGTTATATAAGGTGCGTGGTATCGCTGAGCCCATAGAATCTTCCACACTAAACGCAGTGAACTTTAAATCCAAAAAACTATCTCACAATCCTGAAAATCAAGCGCTTCCCTTTTTTAACGCCATTGCTACTGAAGCCACGTGACGCCCCTGACTTTTCGCGATTTCAATTTCGTTGTCACTAGGCATGCGGCTGCCATCCCCTCCTGCAATAGTTGAGGCTCCATAAGGAGTGCCACCCATTACCTCGTCGATAAGTGTTAAACGCTTTTCCGTATAGGGTGTACCCACTATCGTCATGCCCAGATGCATCAGGTTAACAATGGTAGAGATTAATGTGGTTTCCTGGCCACCATGCTGGCTAGCGGTCGAGGTAAATACGCTGCCAACTTTACCGACCAAGGCATTTTGAAACCACAGACCTCCTGTTTGATCTAAAAAGTTAGCCATTTGCGCGGCCATTCTTCCATAACGTGTCGGTGTTCCTATGATAATTGCGTCATAGTCCGGCAATTCTTCAACTGTGGCGATGGGGGCATCCTGATCAAGTTTGGCACCAGCTTGTTTAGCCACTTCTTCAGGCATCAGTTCAGGTACGCGCTTAATCACAACCTCTGTCCCATTCACTTCTCTTACACCCGCTGCGACAGCGTTAGCAAGTGCTTCAATATGACCATATGTTGAGTAGTAAAGTATTAGTGCTTTCATCAGTTAATCCTCTTATTTTTGGCGGGTCATAGGACCCGTATATTCAATATCTTCAACGGCCTTGCCAGATAATATGAAACCAATTGGAGTGGAAGTTTCTTCTTGCAGGTGGGCAACCAGACTGCCAGTCCTTGCCAAAAGTGAAATCCCTTTTAAGGCACTAAGTGGAAAGCCTACATCGAGCATAACGGCAGGGATTGCACCATTGACATTAACAGGTAATGATTTGCCTAAAATTTCAGGCATTAATTTATGAACTGCATATAACGCTTCGAAGTAGGGGCCTTCAACCTGCTTTTCCTTAGCAAGTTGCATAATCAGGTTAGCGCGAGGATCGCCTGCAGAGTGGAGAGGATGACCATAGCCAGGGACGCGCTTTTTTTCTGCTTTGTAGCGTTCAAGTACAGCTCTGGCCGCAGCTTCCATTGAGGTCTCTTGCGCTTCATCGACCACTGACTTTAAAAACAATCCCGCAACTTCTGCACTGCCTAATACTACCGAGCCACAGCCGTTGAGTCCCGCAGCTACGGCACCCTGAAAAGCTTCGGGCGCAGCGGCGAGGGTAGTTCGAGCTGCTACTACGCTGGGGACCAAGCCATGTTCAGCAATAGCGGTAAGTACAACATTGGCGAAAAATTTCTGTTTGTCACTAGGCATTTCTCCACACACCAATAGCCAGAAATATGAGGTAAAATCGACTTTACCCATAATATCATCGCAAAGGTCATAGCCTCTTACAGTAATGTTCTCAGCAGTAGAGGTACAAATTGCTGAGGTAAAGTTATCCTGCTTGCCTATTCTCATTAGTGGTCTCCCCGGAGAAATAAACTACACTTCAGTTTTTAAATTATTATTTCGCATATCGAACTTGATTTCGTATATCGAAGAATATAATATAGATGTTAATGTGTAAAGAAGCATTTTAAAGTTTATCTACGCGACGTGAATGATTGAGGATCCGGCTATGGCAAAAATGCTAGCAAATGTGAAGGTGGTAGAAATGGGGACGTTTATTACTGGGCCTGCAGCCGGTATGTTTCTCGCAGACATGGGCGCAGACGTAATCAAAGTAGAACGCCCTGAATCTGGCGACCCTTTCAGAGCGTATAAAGGAGAGTTATACAGTCCGCACTTTCAGACCTACAACCGAAACAAGCGCAGTATTGAACTTGATACCCGGGACAATAAGGACCTCTCAGCCTTTGATGCGTTGATTAAAGAGGCCGATGTTTTTATAGAAAATTTTCGTCCGGGGGTAGCTGATAAATTGAATGTGGACTACGCAAGATTAAAAACGTTAAACCCCAAGCTTATATATTGTTCAATTTCGGGGTTTGGCTCAGATGGACCTGATGCTTTAAAGCCTGCTTTTGATACGGTGGCTCAGGCCGCCACTGGATTTTTGAGGTTATTGTTAAATCCTGCTAACCCCCGTGTGGTGGGCCCTGCCATTGCTGATGCAATCACCGGGTTTTATGCTTCTCAAGGGATCCTCGCTGCCTTGTTTAAACGGCATGAAACTCAATCCGGGTGTTTGGTGGAGGTGTCGATGCTAGAGGCGATGACCCATTTCAACTTAGACGATTTTACACATTACTTCTCTAGTAACCTGATTATGGGGCCGGAAAGTCGGCCAAATGTTTCACAGTCTTATGTTTTTGAGTGCCAGGACGGCCGATGGATAGCGTTGCACATGTCTTCGCCGGCAAAGTTTTGGACAGGCCTTGCTGAGGCTGTGGGTAAACCGGATATGTTAGATGAACCAGAATTTAACAGTCGCGACGCAAGAATTGAAAATTACGACAAGGTATTAGCTTTTTTACAGCCCATTTTTAAACAGCATCCATCGTCTTACTGGTGCCAGCGTTTAACAGAAATAGAAGTGCCACACTCGCTGGTAATGAATTCGGCTGAAGCGTTAGAAACTCCCCAAGCAAAACACATGAAACTGAAAGTTCATGCCGAGCACCCTACTAAAGGTAACTTCACTACAGTGCGTCCGGCGATCAGGTTTAATGGGGAAATTAATGACGTAGTGACCGCTCCGCCCGTGCTGGGGGAGCACAATGGGCAAGGTTTTAATTAAGGCGCTCAGTATTTTTATCATCCTACAACTTTGATATAGTCGCTTCAATTATGGTTAATAGTAGTGCTAAACGTTGAAAGATAAAGATCCCGAGTATCTCACCACGCTGGAGCGGGGCCTAACGGTCCTGCGCTCATTTAATAAATCCCAGCCTGAAATGCAACTCAGTGAGGTGGCCGCCGCAACCAATTTAAGCCCTGCGGTGGCGCGTCGTTGTCTAAATACTTTGGTGGCGCTCGGCTATGTCACTCGTTCTGGTAAAAAGTTCTTATTGACCCCTGAAGTGTTAGTGTTTGGCTCGGCCTTTCTGGCGTCGGCAAGTATTGACTCGGTTATTGGAGAGCACTTGCAGAGGGTACGGGATGAAACCGGCGATAGCTCATCAATCTCAGTACTTTCTGGAGAAGACATTTTATATCTTGCTCATATTCCAACGAATCGACATATAAGACTGAACGCAGGCGTGGGCACGCGTTTTCCTGCGCATGCTACCTCGATGGGGAAAGTCATGCTGGCACACCTGCCAGGCGATAAGCTAGATGACTATCTGCACCGTGCCGAGTTGAAGCGATTTACTGATCTTACGGTAACATCGCCAGACACGTTAAGAAAACAACTTGTAGAGATACGCGAGAAAGGCTATTGCTCAGTACTCAGTGAACTTGACTATGGGTTGGTTTCCATTGCTGTACCTGTCTATGACGACAACGGCAACGTACTTGCAGCGATCAATTGCTCGACGGCCGCATCGCGCATTGCGCAAGATGAGTTGGTGAGAACCCGAATGCCACTGCTCAAACAGGCATCTCAGCAAATTCAGCACTCGTTAAACAAATGGCCAGTGCTATTGCACTCGTTGTTGCGACTTTAAATTTACAGGAATTTCACCCTCCCTCCCATTTAGGCAGCATAGACAGCTCAATAATCCTGTCTAAGAGAACGGCTGACCTTAGCTACTGATCCTCCTTCTATAGATAACAAGCACGCTTCGGCGTGTTTTTTTATGCGCCAAATCCACTTTGATTAAAAAAAATGCAAAAAATTCGATAATCGAACTTGATTTCGATAATCGAAGATATTAATGTAAATGAAACGTTAAGTTGCTGTGGGCTTTTTTCCCGCGGTTTACTGGGACCAAATAGCGGGTGGAGAAAACGTCATGCCTGAATTTGCAATTAAAAATCTGTTTAACAAGTCCGTATTAAGTGCCGTTGTGGCAGGAGCGTTGAGCGTACCGTGTGTGTTTGCTCAACAAGTAGATGATGAAGAAAGCAGTCAAGAAGATGCGCAGGATGTCGAAGTCATCATGGTCCAGGGCACGCGTAGGAGTACCAAGTTACAAGATGCGCCGGTGTCGATGACCGCGTTTACAGAGTTGGATATCGAGCGCTCGGGTATTGACCGTCCAGCAGACTTTATCGGGCTGACTCCCAACGTAACTTTAATTGAAACGCAAAATGCCGGTATGGCGTTCATCACCATTCGGGGAATTTCACAAAACCGGGACACCCAACCCTCAGTAGCCGTGATTGTTGACGGAGTACAACAAACTGACGCAGGTCAATTCCAACAAGAGCTGTTTGATATTCAGCAGATAGAAGTTTTAAAGGGCCCACAGGGTGGATTGTACGGAAGAAATGCTATTGGCGGCGCCATAGTCATTAATACCAAGGACCCGTCTGACTATACCCAGGGCAAAATTCGCTTAGGGGTGGATAACGGGCCGGGCTATCGTGTGCAAGCGGGCTTAAGTGGCCCAATGGGCGAGGATTGGGCTTATCGAATTTCAGGTTCTTATTATGATACGGATGGCTATATTGAAAACACTTATCTCAACGAGAACTCAGACCCCTTGCGGGATATTTCATTTCGAGGGAAAGCCCTGTGGTATGTAAACGACAATTTCGAAGTAGATTTTCGGGGCTACTACAGTGCATTGGAGACTCAACCATTCAATTACCGTATTACTTTTGACGTTAATGAGGTCCTATCACCACGTACTAACAACCCCGGTATTAACGACAGAGACTTATATGGTGGTTCAGTTAAGTTGACCTACACCGATAAAGACGGGGGGATCTGGACGTCAATAACAGCCTACGATCGCAGCAAAGAGTTGATAGCGGGAGATGCTTATGACTTTTTGCCTGTTGAAGAGTCATTTCTTTACAATCTGTTACTCGGTTTTGGTCTTCCTGAGGATACTGTCTACGACCAAAGTCAAATTTCAAATTTTGGTTCAAAAAACTGGAGTCAGGAGATTCGCTATACTTCCTCGGATAGCGAGCGCTTTAAATACATTTATGGCCTGTATTTCGTCGATACTGAGCAGCTTCAGCAAAATGGTGCGAGAGCCGATTTCGGGCTGGGATTTGCTTCTCCTCTGGGGTGGATAAGTACCGACCCACGCAATCCGCAGTTAAACTTCCTTTCAGATCTTCGCAACAATTTTGCATGGGCTGTGTTTACCAATCTGTCTTATGAAATGAATGATCAGTGGGTGGTTGATGCCTCACTGCGTTATGACAGAGATGAACGCGAAAACGTTACCCAAACGCCTCAAGCGTTTATCCCCAATGTTCCCGGGTTTCCTGTGGGAATAGAAGGCGAGGTACGTGAGCGTACCTTTAGTGAATGGCAGCCTAAAGTCACTCTCACTTATAAGCCGGTGGACGCTTTCACTGTTTATGGTGGCTATAGCGTAGGCTTTCGCTCTGGAGGGTTTAATCAAACCGGCTCTGATGCTGTTGCCGGTGCTGCGGGAATCTTTGGCATAAAGGAATTTTACGAAGCTGAGACGGCTTCTACATGGGAAGTCGGGGGGAAATTTACGTTAGCGGACAACAGTGTCAGAGGTGGGTTCGCGCTCTATTCTACTGTCAGTGAAAATACGCCCTTCTTTGTCTTCCTGCAGGAAAACTCAACACAAAATATAGGCACGATAGACGAAGCTGAATTGAATGGCTTTGAATTTGATATCTCCGCCACACCTCTACCCGGTTTAAGACTTGTGGCTGGATTTGGATATGTCGATAGTGAAATTACCGAATACGGTGACCCAGCAGCAGTGGGAAATCAGACTCCTGCTGTATCTAAAACCACGGTCAACCTGGGGGCGGAGTATCGTCAGGATCTCAGTGATGGC
The DNA here is from genome assembly GCF_047159385.1 of Alteromonas sp. D210916BOD_24. Lineage (GTDB taxonomy): Bacteria > Pseudomonadota > Gammaproteobacteria > Enterobacterales > Alteromonadaceae > Alteromonas. The sequence goes on along the minus strand of NZ_AP038333.1, from coordinate 2,669,193 downwards.
TTGTCGAGTTTGATTTATCGCGTGGACTATCAACGTCTGGGCGAAACCAATTTCGATATTTATGAGACCACTACCCGGGATCCTGTCAACTTGGTTGACGCGCGACTTACCTATGACACTGAAAATTGGTCGTTGTCATTGTGGGCGAAGAACCTCTTTGACAAACAGTACAACGCAGAATGGTCACCTGGTGGTTTTGTTTATCGCGCCCGCCCACGGGTATACGGACTGACCTACAACTACAAGTTTGATATGTAAAAATATTGTTAACAGTATATTATCTGAGAAACGAACGGGAGAACTCTCATGTCATTAGCCCACTGGAATAAGTCAGATGTACCAATTCAGAAACTTCGCTCAATACAGCGTAAACGCAGAGGGAATACCTCAGTACACAGTCTGCACCATCATGCATTTAAGTGTAATAACGCAGAGGAAACGCGAAAATTTTATGAAGACGTTTTAGACATTCCACTTGTTTGCGCCATCATTGAGCCAAAAGATCCGATTACTGGGAAAGAAACGCCATACGCTCACCTTTACTTTGAATTAAGTGACGGGAGTTGGTTGGCATTTTTCGACTTCCCTCAAAAGTACAGCGATCTCAATTGTGGATTTGAAAACACCGACGTGTGGACCCACCACATTGCGTTAGAAATAGACGATGAAGACACCCTTAATCACTACCGTAAACGGTTGGATGAACACGGTGTCGAGTATATGAATATCGACCACGAGTATTGCAATTCTATCTATTTCTATGACCCTAATGGCTTATGCGTGGAGTTTACCCATAACGTGGATGATACCGAGCGTTACTTCCACGACAAAGCACGCGATGCCAAAGCCGATATGCAAGAGTGGATGAGAGTAAGAAGTGAAGCATACCCTGATGCATCGTAATCAATGAAAAGCATTTCATGCATCAGCAGTGATGGCACATTACTGCACACGGTTCACAATAATAGAGTAGGGCGCCCTGCCATCATTTTTGTGCACGGCGCATGCTCTTCGCATAGAGTATGGAAGTATCAGTTTGATTCACCTTTACTGGACAGACACTTTCATTTAATTGCCCTTGATATGCGAGGGCACGGTCACTCTGCAAAACCCGTCAGTCCGAGTGCCTATCAAAACGGGCAACACTGGGCTGATGACCTCAGCACAGTACTCGACACCTACAACCTGTGCGAAACAATTGTGGTAGCGTGGTCCTATGGCGGAAGAATGGTCAATGACTATATTCGTCACTACGGAACATCACGTCTTGTAGGTGTGAATTATATCGCAGCGGGCACACTGGCTACAGAAGAAGTAAAGGGACCAGGATACACAGTATTAGCCGATATGTTCAGTGATGAACCCAAGCGCATTCACCGTGCAGAAAAACAGTTTGTCGGGGACTTAATGGAAGGAATAAATGACCCTGAATTAAGGCATATCTTAACTGAAGATCTTAGTTGTTGTCCCAAGTTCGTCCGCGACGCTATGCGTCAGCGTGAAATGGACTATGATAACCTGCTTAACAAGCTAACCTGCCCGGTACTGCTGACACATGGTGAAGACGACAGTTATTCGCTGGTTATGCTGGCGCATTTGCTAAATAAGCACATTCCCAACACCTTGTTATCAGTGATAGAAAAAGCAGGGCATATGCCTTTTGCCCAGTGTTACGAGCAATACAATCAGAGCTTATACGATTTTGTCACTGGCCTTACTGAAAAATACGCAGAAGCACTCAGGGGGGAAGGCTAAAGAAGCTCAGACGCGTTGTGGTAGACCTAGCGCAACTATTGTCTAAGGCAGTAGATAAGGCATTGTAAATACGCGCTAAAATTGTTCATTTATTGCGCTGTTAACGCTCGGGTTAGATGACATATATAAAGCTGGCACGTTAGTTGAAACCTCCTGTTTAGATTCGCGTAAAGCGTCAATTTTCTGTTAGTGAGACTCCCAGCGATGCAGTTATCCGGTTATCTTCAGCGTTTCGACAAAAATCAGCTGCAGAACTTCACCAGTGGCCTTGGTGCCCCCATTATTCTACTGGCCATTATGGGGATGGTTATTCTCCCCATGCCCCCGTTTTTACTGGACGTTTTGTTCAGTTTTAACATTGCCCTATCCCTGGTTATTATCCTTGTTGCTGTACTGACGCAACGCCCAGTCGATTTCGGTATATTTCCTTTGGTATTGTTGATTGCGACGGTATTGAGGCTGGCCCTTAATGTGGCTTCTACTCGTGTGGTGCTGTTGTACGGGCACGAAGGGGGCGACGCTGCGGGTAAGGTTATTGAGGCGTTTGGCGCCGTGGTGATCGGTGGAAATTATGCGGTGGGGATCGTGGTTTTTGCCATCTTACTTATCATCAACTTCAAAGTAGTAACGGCGGGTGCGGGACGTATATCAGAAGTAAGTGCACGCTTTACCCTAGATGCTATGCCAGGTAAACAAATGGCTATTGATGCCGATTTGAATGCTGGCTATATCGACCAAGATCAAGCCCGTCAGCGTCGTGAGGAAATTACCGCTGAGGCTGATTTTTATGGCTCAATGGATGGTGCGTCAAAATTCGTAAAAGGGGACGCGGTAGCGGGCCTTTTTATCATGTTGATAAATATTGTAGGCGGTTTGTTTATCGGCATGATCCAGCATGATTTGTCGTTCGGAAACGCGATTGAAATTTATACTATTTTGACTATTGGAGATGGTCTGGTCGCACAAATTCCTTCCCTGTTACTGTCAGTGGCCACTGCCATCATCGTGACCCGAGAAAACGAAACTCAGGAGATGGGTAAAGAAATTCGCGGTCAATTAGGAAATAACCAAGCCCTATACATCGCTGCCGGCATTCTGTTTGTTATGGGTATCATTCCCGGTATGCCGCATGTGGCTTTCTTAGGTTTCTCTTTCTTAATTGCAGGCTTTGCCTACTGGCAAGGTGTGCAAGAGAAAAAGCGGGCTGCAGAGCCTAAAGTGCCTGAGAAGGTAGCCAAGTCTGAAAGCGTTGCTCCGGAAGTAAAAGAGTTAGGTTGGGACGATGTTCAACAAGTTGACACCATTGGCTTAGAAGTGGGTTATCGATTGATCCCACTGGTAGATAAATCCCAAGGGGGGGAGTTGTTGACCCGCATAAAAGGCGTGCGTAAAAAGCTCTCGCAGGAACTGGGTTTCCTTATACCGCCCGTACATATCAGAGATAATCTGGATCTTGAACCCAACACTTATACGATTGCTATGTTAGGTGTGACGATAGGTGATTCTGTTATCAGTCACGATGAAGAGTTGGCGATAAATCCTGGTCAGGTGTTTGGCAAATTAGAAGGGCGCGCCACTCAAGATCCTGCTTTTGGTTTGGACGCTGTATGGATCAAGCCCAACAAGCGAGAGCATGCGCAAACGCTGGGTTATACCGTAGTGGACGCGGCAACCGTGGTAGCGACACATTTAAGTCAATTGCTGACCAATAATGCCTATCAATTGTTGGGTCATGAAGAAGCTCAGCAATTATTGGATATGTTAGCTAAACAACACCCTAAATTAGTGGAAGGTTTGGTGCCCGATATACTACCACTGAGTACCGTAGTAAAAGTACTGCAAACCTTGCTATTTGAAGGCGTGCCTATTCGAGATATGCGTACGATAGTGCAAACGTTGAGTGAGTATGGCACCCGCAGTCAGGACCCAGATGTACTGGTATCTGCTGTGCGTATTTCACTTAAACGACTTATTGTCCAAGAAATTACACAAGGGGCAAAAGAGATACCTGTCATAACCTTGGCGCCAGAGTTGGAACAGATGTTGCACCAATCTCTACAAGCAGGTGGTGAGGACGGTGCCGGCATTGAGCCTGGTCTAGCAGATAAGCTGCAAAAATCATTGCAGCAAGCTAGTCAGCAGCAAGAGTTAGAAGGAGAGCCTGCGGTGCTTCTAACTTCTGGAATGCTACGTCCTGTACTGTCGCGATTCTTAAAGTATTCAGTTGTTGGGCTTCATGTTCTCTCGTATCAAGAAGTGCCTGATGACAAACAAATAAAAATAGTCAGTTCGGTCGGTCAATAATCTGACGCTGGGTGATTGGAGAGGTTGTAATGAAAATCAGACGTTTCTTTGGCAAAGACATGCGTGAAGCATTGAGTCAAGTTAAAGCGGAATTAGGTAGTGATGCAGTCATTATGTCTAACCGCAAAGTGGCCGATGGAATTGAGCTTGTTGCAGCCTATGACAAAGAGCCTGAAGCGAAACTTTCGGTGCCTAAACCGGCAGCAAAAGCGCCAGGTCAAAAAGCCGTGCCTAGCTTAAGTGAAATTATCGGTGACGACGGCCCTGACAGCCTTAAGGCCTTATTAGAAAAGCAACATGGTGGTAATCAGTCTACCCAAAAAGGGCAAGATACAACGCAGCCGATATCTAATAATGCGCAGCATGCTAACGACATTGCTTCTCACTTGAACTTTTCAGATGATTTTGTCGATGAGTTAAGCGCAGCCACAGGACAATCAAATGCGCCGGTTCATGAGACCTCTTATCCATCACATCAGGCTGCCAGTATTGCGTCAACGCCGACTAACCAATCTTCAGAGCTCGCACAGATAAAAGAGGAATTGGCTTCACTTCGAGACGTATTGCAATACCAAGTTGCTGATTTAATGGAAGCAAAACAGAAGCGTCAGAAGCCCGTACATCAGTATTTGATGACGCGTTTAACCGACATGGGGTTAAGTCAGGCACTGGCAACGCAATTAATAAGCTATACGCCAGCGCATTACAATGAGCGAGATGCGTGGATTTATCTTCTTAACCTATTGGCTAATCGCATAAATGTGACAGGTAACGATATACTTAGTTCACAAGGTATTGTTGCATTGGTGGGACCAACAGGTACAGGTAAAACCACAACGGTAGCAAAATTAGCCGCACGGTATGCACAAAAATACGGCGCTGAATCAGTAGCTATGGTAACAATAGATACTTACAGAATTGCTGCGTATGAGCAGTTGGCTACATATGGAAAAATAATTGGTTGTACAGTGCGAAAAGCACAAACAAGTGAAGAACTTAGTGATTTATTGTTCCAACTTCGCCATAAGCGTCTAGTATTAATTGATACTGCCGGATTTAGTCAACGAGATAGTCGATTAATTAAACAAATTCAGCAGTTTGAAAATGGCCAGATGCCAAATGTGAAAAAATATTTGGTAGCGCAAGCAAATACGCAATATCCTGCATTACAGAGAATAATTCAGGCGTATGATGATATTGAACTAAGTGGCTGTATTTTCACGAAGTTAGATGAATGCTACTCTCTGGGAGAGGTACTGAGTGCCGCAGTAGAGTATCAATTATCGGTTAGCTATGTCACCGACGGACAAAAAGTGCCTGAAGACATTAAGATTGCAGAAGCGAAATCTTTAGTTTCCGCTGCTGCAAAGCTTTATAAAAAGTACGGTTTGAATCATACTAGTAGTAACAACGCCATTAAAACAGCATAAGCAGTATGATTGACGACCAAGCGAGTAGCTTAAGAAAAATGAAGCAATCACGGTTAATCAAAGTTATTGCCGTCACCGGGGGTAAAGGTGGCGTCGGTAAAACTAACATAACACTAAACACCGCCATAGCTATGGCGAAGCAGGGCAAGCGCGTAATGGTGCTAGATGCCGACTTAGGTCTAGCTAACGTGGATGTGATGCTAGGATTGAGGGTAGAGAAGAATCTTTCCCATGTACTCTCTGGGGAGTGCACATTGGATGATGTGCTGGTTACTGGTCCTCACGGCATTAAGATTGCGCCTGCTACATCGGGTACGCAGTCAATGGCGGAGCTTTCTCCTACCCAACACGCAGGTCTTATTCGTGCCTTCAGTGAACTGCGTTCTCAAATTGACGTGCTCATCGTAGATACTGCAGCGGGTATTTCGGACATGGTGTTGAGTTTCTCCAAAGCCTCACAAGACATAGTTGTGGTGGTTTGTGATGAACCTACTTCACTCACTGACGCATACGCGTTAATTAAGATACTAAACCGAGAACACGGTGTTTTCCGCTTCAAAATTGTGGCAAATATGGTGCGCGATATTCGCGAAGGCCAAGAACTTTTTAGTAAGTTAAGTAAAGTGACAGGGCGCTTTTTAGATGTTGCGCTAGAATTAGTAGCGACAGTGCCTTTTGACGAAAATATTCGCAAAGCAGTAAGAAAACAGACTGCGATTGTAGATGCCTATCCAGGTTCTCCAGCCGCAGTGGCGATAACGCAATTAGCAAACAAAGCGCTTTCTTGGCCAATACCTGCTCAACCCGGGGGCCATTTAGAGTTTTTTATTGAACAATTAGTTGCAGAAAAAGCAGTAGGAAGTCAGCGTTGAATAGCAAGGCCGCCGCTTATCAACAACAAACCGACAAGTCGCAGCTAGTCGAACGACATGCGCCTTTGGTTAAGCGAATCGCACATCACTTGATGGCGCGGTTACCTGCAAGTGTTCTTGTTGATGACTTAATTCAGTCGGGAATGATTGGATTATTGGAAGCGGCTCGCAATTTTGACGGCTCAAAAGGTGCCAGTTTCGAAACGTTTGCCGGTATTCGCATACGCGGTGCTATGTTAGATGAAATACGCAAAGGCGATTGGACACCACGCTCTGTGCATCGCAATGGCCGTGCTATTACTGAAGCGATTTCCCAAGTAGAAGGCGAAACCGGACGAGATGCGCGGGATGCTGATATAGCTGCTAAGCTAAATGTAACTTTGCAAGATTATCACCAGATGCTAAATGAAGTTAATGCTGGCAAGCTGGTGGGAATTGAAGATTTAGGCGTGTCTGAGGATGTGATCTATACTGAGCAAAATCGGGGTAGTGACGCACCGCTTGAAGACTTAATGCAAGGGGCTTTTCAAAAGGCATTAGCCCATGCTATTACAACGCTACCTGATCGCGAAGCGATAGTGCTTTCTTTGTACTATGATGAAGAACTGAACCTACGTGAAATTGGTGAAGTTCTTGATGTTAGTGAATCGAGAGTAAGCCAAATTCATAGTCAGGCCATGTTAAAACTCAAATCACGAATGAAGTCGTGGCAAGTTGACGAAGAATAGATATTAATAACAATTAACCCCTCACTGGAGGCTATTTTGGATAAAAGCATGAAGATTCTCGTGGTTGACGATTTTTCTACCATGAGACGTATCATCAAAAACCTGCTCAAAGACTTGGGTTTCTCAAACATCCAAGAAGCGGATGACGGGAGCACGGCGCTGCCAATGCTTCAACAAGGCGACTTCGACTTTGTTGTAACGGATTGGAACATGCCGGGCATGCAGGGTATCGACTTATTGCGCGCCATCCGTGCCGACGACAAGTTGAAACACCTTCCAGTACTTATGGTCACTGCAGAAGCGAAGAAAGAGCAAATTGTTGCAGCTGCGCAAGCGGGTGTAAATGGCTACGTGGTTAAGCCGTTTACTGCAGCAACGCTTAAAGAAAAATTGGATAAAATTTTCGAACGTTTAGGTTGATCCAGACGCTCACCAGAGAAACGAGGTTTACTGGATGTCAACGAATGTAAACGTTCCTATTTCATTGGAAGAAGCAAAACAGCTTGTCGCTTTACTTGAAGAAGGTGACAACGAATCTGCCAATGCCCTACTTGAAGCAGTCTCAATGAAAGAAAACGTTGAGTTATTTGCTGAAGTAGGGAAATTAACGCGTCAACTTCACGACGCTTTAAATAATTTTCAAATTGATGACCGCATCAAGAATCTTGCTACAGACGATATTCCTGATGCGCAGTCCCGCCTGACTTACGTAATTGAAGAGACTGAAAAAGCGGCTAATACTACTATGGATGCCGTCGAAGCGAGTATGCCTATCGCCGAAACGATAGCTGAACGCATCGAAAAGGTCATGCCAGAGTGGAAAAAGCTCATGAATCGCCAATTAGAATTGGGTGAATTCAAAGCTTTATGTGCCGATCTAGACGAATTGCTAGAAGACAGTGCTGAACAATCGACTAAACTGACTCAATTACTAACAGAAGTTTTGATGGCTCAAGGCTATCAAGATTTAACAGGCCAGGTTATTCGTCGTGTAATCGACTTGGTAAAAGAAGTTGAAGACAGTTTGGTGAACATGTTGACCATGTTCGGTGAACGTGACGGAGCAGATCATTCTAAACCATCGAGCGTTAAGGCCGATAAGAAAATTGATGGTGTAGAGGCAGAAGGTCCAATCATTGATGCTGATCAGCGAGATGATGTTGTTTCAGGACAAGATGACGTTGATGATCTTTTGTCTAGCTTAGGTTTTTAGGGGAGCGGGCGCATGTCGTTTGATGTTGACGAGGATATATTACAGGACTTTCTGGTTGAGGCCGGAGAGATACTTGAACAATTACAAGAACAACTCGTTGATCTTGAGAACAATCCAGAAGACGCGGACTTGTTGAATGCCATTTTCCGTGGTTATCACACGGTAAAAGGTGGTGCGGGATTCCTTTCCCTCACCGAACTTGTTGAAATTTGTCACGGTGCAGAAAACGTCTTTGACGTAATGCGTAATGGACAAAGAACATTAACTCCAGAGTTGATGGATATTATTCTTCAAGCAACCGACGTGGTCGTTGAGATGTTTGAGCGTGTTAAAAAGCGGGATCCTCTCGAACCCGCAGATGCGCACCTTGTTGACTTATTACACAAATTAAGTCGCCCGGAAACTCCCGATGAAAATATTTTCGGTGCTGAAAGTTCAGAAGAGGCATCAGAGCCTGAACCTGTTGAAGAGCCTGATGTAGCAGTTGAAGAAAGTCCTGCTGAGTCTGCGTCTGTCGAAGGTTCGGGGGGGATTGATGAAATTACTGAAGACGAGTTTGAAGCGCTATTAGACGAACTTCATGGCTCCGCTGCACCAGGTCAGAAAGCGTCTGCGAAGCCCGCTGAAGTACCAGCCGCTGCGAAAAGCAGTGGCGGCGATAGTGACGACATTACCGATGAAGAATTCGAAGCTTTGCTTGATGATTTGCATGGCAAAGGGAGTTTCGGGAGTAATGAGTCTGAAGCACCGGCACCTGAAGCGGCCGCACCAGCACCTGCGTCATCGTCAGCGGGCGATGAAGAAATTACAGATGATGAGTTCGAGGCGTTATTAGATCAATTACACGGTTCTGGGCAAGGGCCTACTAACCAATCAGATGAGCCTGTTAAAGGTGCTGAAAGTGCCGTAGATAAGGCTGCCACTGAGGCAGTGCAAAAAGCTAAACAACAGGCTCCTGCAGCAGCCAAAGCGAGCCAAGCACCTGCGGCTAAGCAAGCTTCTGCACCAGCACCAGCTGCTAAACGCGAAGCGCCCAAAAAAGACGATAAAAAAGGTACTCCTGCAGCGCCGCAAGCTGAAACCACTGTACGGGTAGATACCAAACGTCTTGACCAGATTATGAATATGGTGGGTGAATTGGTATTGGTTCGCAACCGCTTGATCAGCCTAGGTATTAATAGCAACGACGAAAGTATGTCAAAAGCTATTGCTAACCTTGACGTGGTCACTGGCGATTTACAGGGTGCGGTAATGAAAACCCGCATGCAGCCAATCAAAAAGGTGTTTGGCCGATTCCCTCGCGTTGTTCGCGATTTAGCCCGCAGTCTTAAGAAAGAAATTACCCTTGAGCTCGTCGGTGAAGAAACGGATTTGGATAAAAACCTGGTAGAAGCCTTGGCCGATCCACTTGTTCACTTAGTGCGTAACTCAGTGGACCACGGTATAGAAATGCCCGATGACCGTGCGGCTACAGGTAAAGCTCGCATGGGGAAAGTACAACTTTCTGCTTCTCAGGAAGGTGATCATATCTTACTTACCATTGAAGATGATGGTAAGGGAATGGATCCTGAAAAGTTAAAAGAAATTGCAATCAATCGCGGTGTACTAGACGCAGATGCAGCTGCGAGAATGTCCGATGTCGAAGCGTTCAATTTAATATTTGCACCAGGCTTCTCAACCAAGACCGAAATAAGCGATATTTCTGGGCGTGGTGTGGGCATGGATGTGGTTAAAACAAAAATTAACCAACTCAATGGTACCATTAATATCGATTCTCAGTTAGGTAAGGGAACGCGTTTAGATATTAAAGTACCATTAACGCTGGCCATCTTACCTACGTTGATGATTGTGGTTGGAAAGCAGACTTTCGCATTGCCATTGGGCTCAGTGAACGAAATCATCAACATGGATATCAAGAAAACCAATACAGTTGATGGTCAGTTGACCATGATTGTTCGTTCGAAAGCGATACCCTTGTTCTTCCTTGGTGAATGGCTGATACGTGGTCCTAAAAAAATTAATAAAGAAAAGGGTCATGTGGTTGTCGTGCAAATAGGTACTCAGCAGGTTGGCTTTGTGGTTGATGCACTGATAGGGCAAGAGGAAGTGGTAATCAAACCTCTGGATGCGCTATTACAAGGCACACCAGGCATGGCTGGCGCAACCATTACCTCTGATGGTGGTATTGCACTTATTTTGGATATACCGAGTCTACTTAAGCGGTACGCGCGTAAGCCTTAACAAATAATGGCTTAGCAATATAAAGGAACGAAATCCATGGTCTTTAAAGTCCTGGTCGTGGACGATTCTACTTTCTATCGTCGTCGGGTGAGAGAAATTCTCGACGCTGATAGAGAGCTAGAAGTAGTAGGTGAAGCGAGAAATGGGCGAGAAGCCCTTGAGCTGATAGAGACGTTAAAACCTGATGTAGTAACGATGGATGTAGAAATGCCTGTAATGGATGGCATTTCAGCCGTGAAAGCCATAATGGATAAGCGGCCCACACCCATTTTAATGTTTTCATCGCTAACGCATCATGGGGCGCAAGCAACGCTAGATGCCCTTGAAGCTGGTGCTCTCGATTTTTTGCCGAAAAAATTTGAAGATATAGCTCAAGATCGCAAAGACGCATCGCGGTTACTGTGTACTAAAGTGCGTTTAATTGCCCGAAGAGGCGTAGGATTAAAGCGGCCTACTTTTCGCAGTACAGAAACGCGGAAGTTACCGGATAATGCGCCAAAACCTGCTTTTTTTAAGTCCTCTGGATTACTGTCAGGACGCAAAGACGCAGCAAAGCAGCCAACGGTGTCGTCTGTAATTGCTTCAGGTAAGCGTTATAAGTGTTTAGCAATTGGTGCCTCCACCGGAGGGCCTGTTGCATTGCAGAAGGTGCTAGGGCCTTTGCCTGCAAGTTTTCCTTATCCGATTATTCTTGTGCAACACATGCCCGGCACGTTTACCTCGGCTTTTGCTCAGCGTTTGAATACGCACTGCGAAGTCAATGTGAAAGAGGCTGAAGACGGTGATTTGTTAAAACCAGGCCATGCATACCTAGCCCCTGGTGGGAAGCAGATGGTGGTTGAATCTGTCGGTGTCAATAAGCGAATTTCTATCATTGATGCTGATCCGGCAGACAAAGTGAATTATAAGCCCTGTGTGGATTTAACGTTTGATTCACTTGCCAAGGTATACAATGGCGATGTTCTCGGTGTGATCCTTACCGGTATGGGTGCTGACGGACGAGAGGGATGTCGCAACCTGAAAAACAAAGGCGCGACAATTTGGGCTCAAGACCAGGATTCGTGTGTTGTTTATGGTATGCCGCAAGCGGTTGCAGTAGAAAATATATCGACTAAAAATATCAACATTGACGATATGAGCAGTTGTATTCAAACTGAAATGCGCTAACCATCTAGGGTGTAATGGAATTAAGTCATGAAAGTGTGGACAGTAGCGAATCAGAAAGGTGGAGTAGGTAAAACTACCACTACCGTTAGCCTGGGTGGATTACTTGCTCAGCAAGGCAAGCGGGTACTCATGATTGATACTGACCCCCATGCATCGCTGAGTTATTACTTTGGTGTTGATGCTGAAGCATCGAGTCATTCTATTTACGATATTTTTGTTAATTCAAATGAGATATCTGCCGATAACGTAATGGATTGTCTGAGTTCGACAAAAATAGACAACCTTTATGTGTTACCCGCCACTATGGCACTTGCCACGTTGGATAGAACCATGGGCAGTGAACAAGGTATGGGGTTGGTGCTAAAAAAAGCACTGGCAAAAATAGACAAAGAATTTGACGTGGCAATTATTGATTGCCCTCCAGTACTCGGTGTATTGATGGTTAATGCCTTGGCGGCATGCGATAAAGTTATTGTTCCAACCCAGACCGAGTATTTGGCGCTGAAAGGGTTAGACAGAATGATTCGAACGATGGAAATAATGGGGCGCTCATTAGATAAAAAATTTGACACCATTATTATTCCCACTATGTTTGATAAGCGTACTAATGCGGCTTTGGCATCGAGACAGCGATTAATGGATGATTATGGCGATCGGGTATGGCGAGGTGTCATCCCAGTGGATACTCACTTTCGAGATGCAAGCTTAGCTCAGTTGCCTATTTCTGCAGCTTACCCGAAAACACGCGGTGTATCGGCTTATGCTAAATTACTTAATGTGCTGGAGAAATAATAAAGAATGACCAAGCAGTCGCCATTTGCTCGTGAGGAAATCATGGAGGCTTACCTTGATAGCCTTCTTAAAGAGCCACAGACACCTGAAGATGTCACAGCTCGCACGGCTAAATTGCTTGAGCAAGCTTCCCAGCAGATCACGGAAGCCGCTTTATCATCTACGTCTGAATTGGATCAAGTGGATGATGAGCAAGAAAAGATAGTACAAGATGTCACGTCGTTCTTATCGACAACGGAACAACGTGAAGAGGCGAAACATCCAGAAATGGATGCGTCAGAAAGTGAAGAAGTAGAAAATCATGGTGTTGTTGAGCCAAAAAAGGTAAAAACTCCACTAAAGGATACTCTCGGTTTTCGCTTTCAAGCGTTATTCTTTGAAGTGGCGGGTTTAACTCTTGCAGTACCGTTGACGACACTGGGTGGCATTCACCAAATTGAAAAAGTCGGTCCACTTTTTGGTAAGCCGGACTGGTTTATGGGGGTAATGTTACACAGAGAGTCTAAACTGAATGTAGTTGACTCGGCAAAATGGGTAATGCCAGAAAAATATGACGAAAACCTCGCACAATCACTAAACTACCGATATCTTATAATGTTAGGAGAGAGTGCGTGGGGGTTATCAAGCGAAAAGCTTGTTAATACGGTTAATTTAACTACCGATGATGTCAAATGGCGCGAGTCCACAGGTAAGCGTCCCTGGTTAGCGGGGATGGTTAAAGAAAAAATGTGTGCGTTAATTGACGTTGAAGAATTAATATCTATGCTTAACAAAGGCTTAGGCAGTAACGACCAGACGCCATAGTATTGGGAGCCAGGTTCATGAGCGACAAAAGTACAAACAACAACGCCACCGACAGTAACGACGAGGTCCTTCAATGGGTTACGTATCGCTTAGGTGAAGAAACTTACGGTATTAACGTAATGCAAGTGCAAGAAGTATTGCGTTATACCGAAATAGCCCCAGTACCTGGTGCACCAGATTATGTGCTAGGTATTATTAATCTTCGCGGGAACGTCGTCACGGTTATCGATACCCGTGCTCGATTCGGATTGCCGCCCACAGAAATTACCGATAACACGCGTATCGTAATTATCGAGTCTGATGAGCAGGTAGTTGGTATTCTGGTCGACAGCGTTGCTGAGGTGGTATACCTAAGATCTTCCGAAATCGACAGTGCGCCAAATGTGGGCACTGAGGAAAGCGCCAAGTTTATTCAAGGCGTCAGCAACCGAGATGGTGAACTACTCATCCTTGTCGATTTGAATAAATTACTTAGCGATGAAGAGTGGGACGAGTTAAGTAATATCTAATGTGTAGTAAAGGCATTGATGGTATTTTCAATGCCTTTATTATTTCTCCAAAGGTTTTAGCTCATGGAATGGCAGTTAGTAGCGCCTACCTTAATCGAATTGGTATTGCTTTTTACCGTCTGCATACTTCTTATTGCAGTGGGTGTGCTTAACGCCAAATTAAAAGCGCTTAAAGCCAGTCAAGACACCCTTCATACTACTTTCAATGCCGAACTTGGGCGCATAGAATCCCTAGCAAAGAACGCCAACCACCAACAATCAGAAGCACAAGCGAGAAGTTTAGTGATTACTCGTCATTTGCAAACACTTGATGAAAAGCAAAGCGACATTGAGAGTCAGTTACGCGAACTTAAAATGCAAGATCCTTCCCTTCGCCTTTACCAACGCGCCGCTGAACTGGTTAAACAAGGTGCAACGATTGACGAAATCATTGAGGCTTGTGACATCCCTCGTGCCGAAGCAGAGATGCTAATGATGGTACATCGGCAAAGCAAATAGGTTTCTCCCAAAAAAACGTTTAGACGTCTAGACGTAAAGATGTTGACATATTGCCAGTTATAGACACAATACAGGCATAGTGTTTATTTCTTGGAGCCATCGATGCCAATCCGTATTCCTGAGCAACTGCCCGCCCAGAATGTGCTACTGGGTGAAAATATTTTCACCATGGACATGGATAGAGCGTCCAATCAGGACATCCGTCCCTTGGAAGTGGGCATTCTTAATCTCATGCCAAATAAAATAGAAACGGAAGTGCAGTTATTGCGCTTACTTTCTAATACGCCGTTGCAGATCAATGTCGATCTTATCCGCATAGACAACCAGGCGCCTAAGAATACACCTCAATCTCACATGGACGCGTTCTATCATGACTTTTCCAGTGTGGCTAACAAGAAATACGATGGGCTTATTGTGACAGGTGCGCCCCTTGCATTGATAGACTACGAAGAAGTGAAGTACTGGGACACCATGACCACGATACTTGAATGGGCACAACGTCATGTCAATTCTACGCTTTATTTGTGCTGGGCTGCCCATGCGGCTATGTATCATTTTTACGGCATTACCCGGCAGTTAAGAGACGAAAAATTTTCAGGAGTGTATCGACACCATGTTAATGATCCCCACAATGAACTCTTGCGCGGATTTGACCCAGTGTTCTATGCGCCTCATTCTCGCTACGGACATATCGATACCTCGCAATACAACAGTGTTGAGGGACTAACCGTTGTAGCAGAGTCAGATGAAGTGGGCGCATACGTGGTGGCGTCTGAAGACAAGCGTATGGTGTTTGTAACCGGCCATCCAGAATACGATCCTGATACACTTAAAGACGAATATTTAAGAGATATTGCCGCAGGCCAGACACCGGCAATTCCTAAAAATTATTTTGAAAACGACGATCCGTCCCAGCCGCCTGTAGTGCAGTGGCGTTCTCATGGTAGTTTGTTATTTACCAATTGGCTAAACTACTACGTTTACCAGACCACTCCTTACGACTTAAATCAGCTAGCTGAAAAATCACAGCCAAAGAGGTAACACGTGAGTCAAAATACAGATTCAAGCGCTCAAGCAATACTTACTGAAGCTGCCCAACAACGTATTCTCATATTGGACGGCGCCATGGGCACTATGATCCAGCGCTACAAGTTGGAAGAAGCCGATTATCGCGGAGAACAATTTGCTGACTGGCATTGTGATGTGAAGGGGAACAACGATTTGTTGGTGCTCACTCAGCCCCAGATTATCTATCAAATTCACTGTGATTACTTCGTTGCTGGGGCAGATATTATCGAAACTAATACGTTTAATGCCACCAGCATCGCGATGGCAGACTACGATATGCAAGCCCAGTCACGGGACATTAACTTAGCGGCAGCACGCTTAGCGCGCAAAGCGGCGGATGAATTCACGGCGAAAACACCTCAAAAGCCGCGATTTGTCGCGGGTGTACTCGGCCCGACAAACCGCACGGCGTCAATTTCTCCCGATGTCAATGATCCCGGTAAACGCAATGTCACCTTCGATGAACTGGTAGAGGCCTATCGCGAGTCAACGCATGCGCTTATAGAAGGCGGTGTAGACCTCATCATGCTAGAAACCATCTTTGACACGCTAAATGCCAAAGCGGCGGCGTATGCCGTAGAATCGGTGTTTGAAGAAATCGGTAAAACACTGCCGGTAATGGTCTCTGGAACCATTACCGATGCGTCGGGGCGCACGTTGTCAGGGCAAACCGCTGAAGCTTTTTATTATTCCATGCGTCATATCAATCCCTTCTCGTTTGGTCTTAACTGTGCCCTTGGGCCAGACTTATTGCGCCAATATGTAGATGAAATCGCTGCAATCAGTGAATGTTTAGTATCTGCGCACCCCAATGCAGGTTTACCCAATGAATTCGGAGAATATGACATGGACGGGCCTGAGATGGCTTCCCACATTAAAGAATGGGCAGAATCTGGGCTGGTGAATATTGTAGGGGGGTGTTGTGGAAGTACGCCTGAGCATATTCGAAAAATTGCTGAAGCCGTAGAGGGTATACCACCGCGAAAAGTACCTCAGTTTGAACCCAAAATGCGTCTGTCAGGCCTAGAGCCGTTTGTACACTAGGAGAGACTAATGAGCGCAGAATTTTCTACTTTTATTAATATCGGTGAGCGCACTAATGTCACGGGCTCAGCACGATTTAAACGCCTTATTCTTGAAGGTGATTACGAAACAGCACTTGATGTGGCACGACAACAGGTTGAAAGCGGTGCCCAAATCATCGATATCAACATGGATGAAGCCATGCTTGACTCCAAGCAGGCCATGATCACTTTCTTAAACCTCATTGCGTCTGAGCCAGATATTAGCCGTGTGCCTATTATGATTGATTCCTCTAAATGGGAGATCATTGAAGCTGGACTGAAATGTGTGCAGGGCAAAGCCATTGTAAACTCCATTAGTTTAAAAGAAGGGGAAGCGCAGTTTTTAAGTCAGGCTAAACAAATTAAACGTTTTGGCGCGGCCACAGTGGTGATGGCCTTTGATGAAAAAGGACAGGCAGATACACAAGCACGCAAAGTTGAGATATGTCAGCGAAGCTATCGATTACTTACCGAGAAAGTAGGTTTTCCGCCAGAAGACATTATTTTTGACCCTAATATTTTTGCCGTGGCCACAGGCATTGAAGAGCATGACAACTACGCTGTCGATTTTATCGAAGCTACGCGGATTATTCGTCAGACTTGCCCTTATTCTCATATTTCTGGTGGGCTTTCGAACATTTCGTTTTCATTCCGCGGTAACAACCCGGTGCGCGAAGCCATGCATTCCGTGTTTCTCTATCACGCCATACGCGCTGGGATGGACATGGCAATTGTCAATGCCGGCCAGCTTGAAGTGTATGACGAAATTCCTGAAGCGCTGAGGGAAGCGGTAGAGGATGTTATTTTAAACAGGCGAAGTGACGCGACAGAACGCTTGTTGGATATTGCCCCAGATTACCAGGGAGATGGTAAAGCTGCGGTTAAGGAAGACTTGAGTTGGCGCGAGCAGGATGTAAACAAACGCCTTGAACACGCCTTAGTAAAAGGGATTACGGACTACATTATCGAGGATACTGAAGAAGCCAGATTGCAAGCTCAGCGTCCCCTTCATGTCATTGAAGGACCCTTGATGGACGGTATGAATGTCGTGGGGGATCTCTTCGGGGAAGGTAAAATGTTCCTTCCTCAAGTGGTGAAGTCGGCACGGGTAATGAAAAAAGCCGTGGCGCACCTGCAGCCCTATATCGAAGCTGAGAAATCAGACGATGCCAAAAGTAATGGTAAAATTTTGTTGGCCACGGTAAAAGGCGATGTTCACGACATAGGCAAGAACATTGTGGGCGTGGTGCTGCAGTGTAATAATTTTGAAGTTATTGATTTAGGCGTGATGGTGCCGGCAGCCACCATTTTGCAGGTCGCCAAAGACGAGCAGGTTGATATGATTGGTCTGTCTGGACTTATCACGCCGTCACTGGATGAAATGGTCCACGTTGCAAAAGAAATGGAGCGCCAGCATTTCGATATTCCTTTGCTTATCGGTGGGGCGACCACATCCAAGGCACATACTGCGGTTAAAATAGAGCAAAATTATCATGCTCCGGTTGCCTATGTGCCTAACGCCAGTCGCGCAGTAGGGGTATGTCAACGTTTGTTGAATAAAGCATCTCGCGATATTTACGCACAGGAACTGGCTAAAGAATACGATACAGTAAGAGAACAGCACGCCCGTAAGAAGCCGCGTAGCAAGCCGGTAACATTGAGCGAGGCACGCGCGAATGGCTTTGTGGCTAATTTTTCAAACGCTCCGGTAAAACCCAAAGTACTTGGCGTTACGCCCGTAAGCGCAGATATTGCGACCTTGCGCAATTACATCGATTGGACACCGTTCTTCTTAACCTGGTCATTGGCGGGCAAATATCCACGCATACTGCAAGATGATGTGGTAGGTGAACAAGCAAAGACCTTGTTTGAAGATGCTAATGCCATGCTCGATAACATTATTGCTAATGGCTCATTAAAAGCGAAGGGAGTAATTGGCTTGTTTCCAGCTAATCGCCTTGGTGACGATATCGAGATTTATACTGATGAGTCTCGCCAACAGGTGCAAGGCGTTTCACATCACTTGCGCCAGCAAACCCTAAAAGACAAATTTGCCAACTATTGTCTGGCAGATTTTGTAGCCGAAAAAGACAGCGGTATCGACGATTATATAGGGGCCTTTGCGGTAACTGGGGGGATTGGCGAAGACGAGTTGGCTGACAGCTATATTCAAGCTGGTGATGATTACAACGGTATTATGGTCAAAGCCGTTGCTGATAGGCTCGCAGAGGCGTTTGCGGAGTATTTACACGAGCAGGTACGTAGACACTATTGGGGCTATGCCCCAGACGAAGCGTTGGATAACGACGCGCTTATTCGTGAAAAGTACCAAGGTGTAAGACCGGCTCCAGGTTATGCTGCGTGTCCTGAACACACCGAAAAGCAATTGATTTGGGACTTGTTATCAGTACAGTCGCATACTGGGATGACGTTAACTGAGAGTTATGCCATGTGGCCTGGAGCATCTGTTTCCGGATGGTATTTTGCACACCCTGAAGCCAAATATTTTGCCGTTGCGAAAATTCAAGGGGATCAAATGGAAGATTACGCTAAACGCAAAGGGTGGACATTAGAAGAAGCGCAAAAATGGTTAGGACCAAACTTAAACGACTAACGAAAAAAGTGTTTTTATATGAATGCAATGCACAGCGATAAACCGTTTAGTCAGGCGTGTGAAAACAATAAGCGGCCCATACTGGCAGTGCTAGAGAAAGCATTTAGCCATACCAGCGAAGTGTTAGAAATTGGCAGTGGCACAGGGCAGCATGCGGCGTTTTTTGCACAGCACTTGCCTCATCTGATTTGGCATACCAGTGATCAGCCCCACTATCACAGTGGTATTGATCGCTGGTTAGATGATGCCAAGTTGCCTAACGCGCGACGGCCTATAACGTTTAAGGTTGGCGAAGATAATTTTCCAACTATTTCTGTTGATGCCGTGTATACGGCTAACACAGCGCATATTATGCAACGGGATGAAGTGGCATTGATGATGAAACTCATCGCCCAACATTTACCCACTAACGGCGTTTTTTGTCAGTATGGTCCATTTACCGTAAACGGTGAGTTCAATTCAAGTAGCAATCGGGACTTTCATCACCAGTTGATTGCGCAAGGCTATGGCGGCTACCGGGATGTAGAAGAGCTTGTTTCATGGTCACCCGATTTGGTACTTGACGAGATTATCGCCATGCCTGCAAACAATTCCATGTTGGTGTGGCACAGACGCTAATCTTTCTGATTGTCATTAATCACGGCAAAGTAGAATAGTAAAATACCCATGCTGCGATTACATATCACGACAAACTTTTGTACTGATGCGTAAAGGCCCTCTCTGTGCCTAGGTATGTCACTTAACCAGAATGGGTAAGGGCAAGTTGTATAAAGGCATCAACGAAGCCAGTGATTTCAGTGGATTTTCTATGGCCTAAATAGAGTGTTTTTGCAATTCCACTTTTCCCCAGTGAGCGGCATTCAAACAAATGCTTTTCTTTCGCTTCTGTTACCAGCCATTTGGGCAGTGCTGTGACGCCTCGGCCCGCTGCCACCATTTGCAAAATAATCTCTGTGGTCTCTATCGTTTTGTGTTGTTTGACCGTGCAGTTAGACGGGGTTAAAAAGTGAGAAAATATATCCAGTCGACTGCGCTCAACCGGGTAAGTGATAAGAACTTCATTGGCCAGGTCATCGGGCGTGATAAATTCTTTTTCCGTTAAGGGGTGTGCATTGTGCATCACCAATACCTGTTCATATTCGAATACAGGTGTATAAGTAATGGTATCAAGTGACAAGGGGTCAGGGGTGAGTAAGATATCAATATCGTAACCGTGTAGTGCCTGAAGGCCACCAAAGGAAAAGGCCCGTCGCACATCAACATCGACATCGGGAAAGGTTTTTAAAAACGGCGCAACTACCTTTAAAAGCCATTCAAAACACGGATAACACTCCATGCCTATCCGTAAAATCCCTTGTTTACCCTCAGCAAAGCGTCTCAACTGTGCTTCAGTATGTTCAAATTGAGGTAATACACGCTGAGCTAAACCCAGAACGCTGCGTCCCGCTTGTGTAAGTGTCAAACGCCGACCTTCTTTTTCCCATAGTTGAACATCGAAGTGGGTCTCCAACTTTTTCATCGCATGGCTGAGCGCCGATTGAGTAAGAAACAGTGACTTGGCTGCTTCTGTCATAGTCCCTTCAGTGTCGATGGCTTTTATAATCCGCAAGTGCTGTCTTTCAATCATAATGTATGAGTCATTTTCATGCTATCTATACAATGTAGCAGATTTATTCATATAGTGTGTGTTACTATTTTTAATGTTAGGCAGTGCCAGTTGAATCCACTATGGTCACCGCATCTGACAGTCTGTCGGCAATAATTTCTTTGATGATGACGGAGATGTCTCGAAAGGTTTTTCGTCCAGGTGCCGTATTTCGCCATGCTAAGGCGTGTTGTCGTTCTATTGGCATATTCGCAATCTCACAGACGTGGAGGGCTTCAGGTTTGTGTAGCTCAGAATGGATATAAAGCCCAGGCAGAAAGGCGACGCCCATACCCATTACCACCATCTGTCGCAAGGTATCCAAACTAGTGCCCTCGTAATCTCGCTGAAGGTCTGCACCAATCTCGTCACATATACGTTGCACCTGATGATGGAAATGATGTCTATCTTCCAATGTAAGCACTTTTTCGCCACTGATGTCTTGTGGACGAACATATGCATTGCCCGCCAACCTGTGATCCGATGGAGTAACAAATTTAAGAGGCTCTTTGAACAAAGGTTGAGTGATGAGTTGTGAGTTTTCACCCGAGAGCGGAGAGAGGATCAAGTCGTATTCTCCTCTTAACAGCCCGTGTTGTAACGCATTTGGCGCGCCTTCCCTAACATAGAAACGCAAACCGGGCTTACGTTTGTGTAAATCGGGTAGCACAAAGGGGAGAAGGTACGGCCCCAATGTAGGCGGAATGCCTAAGCGAAAAGTCACTACGTCGCCTTCTGATAGATCCCGTGCAATTTCACTAAACCTTTGGGAGGCCTGTAACACCTCTTCAGCAGCACCAAGTAAAGCTTTGCCTTGAGGTGACAACAACGTACCTGTTCTAGACCGCTCAAACAGGGTGAGTTCCAATGTATTTTCAAGGGCACTAATTTGACTGGTCAGAGTAGGCTGGCTTATGCCTAGGATCCCTGCCGCCTGACGGAAACTTAAGTACTTTGCTACTGCGACAAAGTAGCGGATTTGGTTAAACGACGGGGTTTTACCGTTAAGTTGCATGGTGTGATCTCTATTCTCTTACTAAGCTTAGGTAAAGGGATATTTCTTATGTGATAGTAAATAGCTATCGCGAGTTGGTATATTAAACTATTAATCTATCAGGTGACACTGGCGTAAGCAGCTAAACATTATAATTATTACATTTATGGGAGTATTTTATGGATCACGTTATTTCAGGTGTTGCTAAATTTCAGAAGGAAGTGTACCCGAATAAAAAGGCAACGTTTCAAAAGCTGGCTAACGGACAAAATCCAGAGGTTCTTTTTATCACGTGTTCAGATTCGCGCATTGACCCTAACCTAGTTACGCAAACCGGCCCGGGTGAATTATTTATTTGCCGTAATGCGGGTAACATTGTTCCGCCACATAGTAATCAAACGGGTGGTATGACAGCATCTATCGAATTCGCGGTAGCGGCGTTAGGTGTATCTCATATTGTACTTTGTGGTCATACTGATTGTGGTGCAATGAAAGGTGCCATTAACCCAGAAGGTTTAGACTCTCTTCCCCACGTTAAAGAGTGGCTTGGGCATTGTCGCGTTGCCACGGAAGTGGTTAAAGAGCGCTGTGGCCATTCAGAACTATCAATGGATGACTTAGAAGCGGTCACCAAAGAAAACGTTGTTCAGCAAATTCAACACTTACGCACCCACCCTGCAGTAGCAGCAAAAATTGCTACAGGTCAGGTGAAACTCCACGGTTGGGTATACAACATCGGCTCAGGTGAAGTGCTTTGTTACAACGAAAAGAGCGGTGAGTTTGAAGCCATGGATCAATCGGCTGCAGAAGCGCAACTTTCGCGTCCGGAATAAGGCGAAATACTATGCTTAATATTAATCTTACGAATTTACGTGGTGACTTTACCGGTGGTTTGACCGCCGGTATCGTGGCACTACCTTTAGCATTGGCGCTGGGGGTGGCTTCAGGTTTAGGGCCTATGGCTGGGCTTTACGGCGCAATAGCGGTAGGCTTCTTTGCGGCGCTGTTTGGCGGTACTCCCGCACAGATCTCTGGTCCAACAGGCCCCATGGTAGTTGTACTGGCGGGTTTATTTGCAAGTTTGTCTGGTGATGCCAGCTTGATTTTTACCGCGGTAATACTCGCAGGTATCTTTCAGATAATCTTCGGTTTCCTTGGTGTTGGCCAGTACATAAGACTGGTACCATACCCTGTTATTTCAGGTTTCATGTCTGGCATTGGTGCCATTATCATTATTTTGCAAATAGGTCGTTTGTTAGGACATGAGCCTCCTGGAGGGACGATTGGTGCGCTAACTTATTTACCTACTGCATTAGCCGATATTGATTTTGCTACGCTAGCCCTCGGATTGGGTACACTGGTTATTGCCTATAAATGGCCTCCTTTCCTTGGTAAATTTGTTCCGGGTGCATTGGCGGCATTGATAATAGGCACGTTAGTCAGTTTGGCGCTTTCAGTACCTGTGTTAGGCGATATTCCTACAGGGCTACCGAGTTTACACCTTCCTGTGTTTGAGCAGAGTAAAGCACTGCTTATTCTAGAAGCGGCGTTTATTCTTGCCGTGCTAGGTGCCATTGATAGTTTATTAACTTCATTAGTGGCTGATAACATGACCAGAACTCGCCATGACAGTAACAAAGAGCTTATTGGTCAGGGTATTGGTAATACCTTCGCAGGATTAATCGGTGGTATTGCTGGTGCGGGTGCAACCATGCGTACGGTGGTAAACATTCGCAGTGGCGGTAAATACAACCTTTCTGGAATGGTTCACGCTTTAGTACTACTTGCTATTGTATTGGGCCTTAGCCCACTGGCATCGCAAATTCCCCATGCGGTTTTGGCTGGTATTTTGGTTAAAGTGGGCTTAGATATCATTGACTGGAGCTATTTGAAGCGAGCTCACAAAGGTCCTCGCTGGGATTTTGCGTTGATGTTGACCGTGCTTGGCCTAACAGTGTTTGTTGATCTCATTACTGCTGTAGGCGTGGGTGTGGTATTTGCTGCCCTTGCTTATGTAAAACAAATTGCGCAGTTGCAAATTGATGAGCTTAACAATATTCCTGAAACCTTGGACGATCCGAAAGACAACGAGCTACTTGAGTCATTAAAAGGCAAAGTATCAATCTTTAGTTTTGGTGGTCCTTTGAGCTTTGGTGCAGCCGCTGATTTGGGTCACCATGTTCGTGAGAGTGTGAGACCGGGAAGTCGGTTTACTATCTTAGACTTCTCACGCGTGCCTGCTATGGACGTATCCGCTGCCATGGCTGTTGATACAGTCACGTCTGATGCGTTAGCTGCGGGACGACAGCTTATTATATGCGGAGCGAATGAAGCGGTTAATAAGGTACTCGAAGGTGTTAATGAAGCTCATCCGGGAATTCCTAATTTCGCTACACTACACGAAGCGCTGCTTTATGCAAAAAAGCAAGTAGCCGGAACTGAAAGCAAACACCCTCGTTTTCAAGCCGCAACACAGTCTTAAAGCATTAAAAGGCATTCCTTTCTAGCCCTCCTTTGAGAGGGCTTTTTTATGCTTCTTTAACACTAATTGTGTGAGCTAGTTTAATGCTAATTAGCCCCCATGATTTAGGTCATTGATTATTCAATTAAACTTAACCCATCTGTAACATTGCTTCCCTAAGGTAGTGGCCAAATAACACACAACCTTTATGGAACACTCATGTACACATTTAATAAATTATCGCTCGCAGTCACCACTGCACTTTCCTTAGTCAGTCTGTCATCACCTGTGTTGGCAAATGGTGAAGTCTCATCTGATGAGGAGCGAATTGAAGAAATAACCGTAGTAGGCAGAAGCGTGTCTTACGCCAACAACGCCACCAGCGAAGATATGTTCAAGCAACAAGCGAACCTAAGTAGCGTACTGGCTGCGGTGGATAATTTACCTGGTGTGCTAATTAATGAAGGCGATACCTTTGGCGCTGACGATTGGTCTACCTCTATAGTGATCCGAGGTTTTCAGGTCAATCTGAATGAGCAACAAATTGGAATGACAATTGACGGAATAGCCAATGGGAATTCTAATTATGGAGGAGGGGCAAAAGCCAACCGTTACATTGATACACAAAATGTGCGAGCCGTCGAAGTATCACAGGGAACAGCAGATATTGCTTCGCGCTCTCACGAGGCTTTAGGTGGAACACTGAATTTTACCACCATTAACCCGTCGACAGAGCAAGGTCTCATAACCAGCATCACCGCTGGCGAATTCGATGCGTCTAAATACTATCTTCGATATGAAACGGGCGAAATTTTTACCAATACTTACGCATGGATAAGCCTTTCAAGTCAGGAAAGCTCAGACTTTATGCAACAAGTGGCGGAAAATACCCGAGACCACCTTGCGATGAAATTTGTTTCCACGTTGGATAAGGTTTCGCTGTCTGGATATTTGTCTTACGACGATACCCACGAAGACAACTATCAGCGTATTTATGGGTTAAGCCAATATGAACAGAACCCAGATTGGGATCAACTTACCAGTGAATGGACAGGCGTTCCCTATCAGGATCAAGCGTATCGCAGAGGTTGGTCAACATTGCGTGAAAATCTATTTGCATACCTACAAGCCGATTTTTCACTGGGTGCAATGGATGTCACTGTTAATGGCTATTATCACGATAATCAGGGACGAGGGGATTGGGTACCGCCGTATATCGTTGATGTATCTAATGATGGAGCATCGGGGCATTCAGAGCTAGTCAATGGGAATACGGTCTTTGGCGGTGCTGCACTTGGACAAATTTACTTTGTGGACAGAAATGGCAACCAACTGAGTCCAATAGATGGGTGTGTAAGCTCACTGACATTCCCATATGGCGGCGCGGGGGCACACTATGACCCAGCTTGCTATGAACAAGGCGCTATCCCTGTGGGTTCCTATCGCCACACCCATTACGACAAGCAGCGTATCGGGCTTAATGCTGATGCTGTTTGGTACACTAAGTTGGGAGAGTATGACAATACACTGCGTTTCGGATTGTGGTGGGAAGATTATGAACGAGATGAGTCTCGTGATTGGCATAAAATAACTGACTCTACAATCAGCTATGATTTCAATTATGCCCCTTATTGGGTGCAATATGACAGAACTTTCCCTGTAGATACACTGATGTATTACATAGAAGATGAGCTTGACATGGAAATTGTACGCCTTCGCGTAGGCGCCAAAAAGTTTAATGTTGATATCGCCAAGTCAGATAACTTTGATACGGACAATAATCTCGATGTAAATAGCGATTCCGATACATTGTTTTCGGCAGGGGTGGTGGCGCCATTACCCATTGACGGGTTAGAAGTTTTTGCGGGATACGGTGAGAACTTTGCCGCTATTAAAGATGCGCAATTAGAGCGTGATGATACGGATCTGCGTTTTATTAAACCAGAAACCGCTGACAACATTGACGTTGGCCTTCGCTATTCATCGCAGGGGTTCAATGCCAGCGTGACCTACTACAACATTGAATTTAACGACCGTATCCAGTTTACCAGTAATGAAACGGTGAGCGGAATAGATTTTCTTGAAGCCGCGGCTGGGGGATATCGCAACGTTGGTGGTATTCAATCAGATGGAGTGGAAATCTCAGCAGATATAAAACTCACTGATGCGCTCTCACTTTTTACTTCTATTACCATTAGTGAATCAGAATATGTGGCAACCATAGGTTCCACAGGTACTCAATACGAGTCATTAGCGCAGGCTGAGGCTGCCATTGCGGATCAAAGTAACCCTGAGACAAGCTTAGTTGCAATTGAGGGAAATACAGTAATTGGTACACCGGATACCATGGCTGTAGTGAGCTTAGATTGGGCTCAGGATAATTATTTTGCAGGGATATCGACTAAATATGTCGACAGTCGATTCCTTGACATAAATAACAGTGCAATGGTTGACGATTACCTAGTAAGTGATTTGTATCTGGGAGGCTTCATTGACAACATTGGGCAAGGCGTTAAATCACTTGAGCTACGCCTAACAGTGAATAATCTATTTGATGAAAGTTACGCGTCCACGATTGCCCCAGGCGCTTTTTGGATAGGTGCTCCTCGAGCTGTAGCACTCAATGCTCAGGTAGTATTTTAAACGAGCAATCAGGCTTGCGGTGGGGAAGGCCTGCCGCAAGTACTGCGTCCAACGCTTGGTTTAACGGTTGGGCATTGTTATTGGGCTCTGTAGTGTTGCATTACTTCCAAAGTATTAAATGCAACCACTTAGCGCGTTATTCAACTTATAGATACGGTCAACTATGGCCTAACGAGTAAGGTAAACACGGCTACCTAACTGGCCTTAATTGACCTTTGTCGACCTTTAAGGATTGAGGTATACCACCGGAAGTGTGAGAAACGGCAATTTTGCTGATGCTAGCCTACATGTGAAACAATACGTGGTTAATAGTAATACTTAATATTAAATAGCAAAAAAGGCGTAAGTAGGGTAGAACGGCTAGCCGAACTACCCAAACTTTTAAGCGTTACCTGTGATTACCAGATACGTACACGCTCTTCTGGCGGCAGGTAGAGTGCGTCACCTGGCTGCACGTTAAAGGCGTCGTACCACGCGTCATGGTTACGTGGCGCTTGAGCACGGAAACGTCCAGGCGCATGTGTTCCAGCGCGAAGTTGGTTAAGCATGCTTTCTTCAGTGCGTTTTTCTTTCCATACCTGTGCCCAAGCCAAGAAGAATCGCTGATCGCCAGTCAGGCCATCAATAACCGGTGCTTCCTCACCGTTTAGACTCAACTTATAAGCGTGATACGCCATAGCCAAGCCACCCACGTCACCGATGTTTTCGCCCAAACTGTTTCGGCCGTTCACGAAATTACCTTCAATTGGTTCGTATTGACTGTATTGCTCGGCCAACATATCCGCTTTTTCTTCAAACGCTGCACGATCGGCATCTGTCCACCAATTGCGCTGAATACCATTGGCATCAGATTTTGAGCCCTGGTCGTCAAACCCATGCCCCATCTCGTGACCAATGACTGCACCGATAGCACCGTAGTTAACGGCAGGATCGGCATTGGGGTCGAAAAATGGCGGTTGTAAGATTGCAGCCGGAAACACAATCTCGTTAAAAGAACTGTTGTAATACGCATTAACTCGTTGTGGCGTCATACCCCAGCGATTGCGGTCAGTTTTTTCCAACTCGCGAGCAACTGATTGGTCTTGGAAGAAAGTACGCAAGTTGCGAACATTACTTATCAGGTCTTGATCACTGACCGTTAGGCCGTCAAAGGATTGCCATTTATCGGGATACCCAATCTTGGGGTTGAATGCCATGAGTTTTTCCTTAGCATTCACCTTGGTTTCTTCACTCATCCAGTCCAGATTTTCAATTCGCTCGCCAAGCGCGGTACGCAAATTTTCAACCAGTTCCGCCATTTGGGCTTTCGAACTTTCAGGGAAGTACTCGTTGACGTAGATTTTACCTATAGCAAAACCCAACGACTCAGTACCTGACATTTGACTAACTGCGCGCTTCCAGCGTGGGCGTGGCTCTTGTTGGCCACTTAGTGTACGTCCAAAAAAGTCAAAATTGGCGAGATAGATATCTTCAGACAAAAATCCAGCGTTATTGGAAATGGTGTGGTACGTCAGATATGATTTCCAGTCTTCAAGATCTGCTTCGTTTATGATCGAGATAACCCCTTTCACTGGCTCAGGTTGAGTGATATTCAACTCTGGAATCTTATAGCCGGTTTGTGCAAAGTAGGTATCCCAATCAAATCCAGGGTATTCGTCAGAAAGTTTACTACGCTCTATTTGATTTAGCGTTAAATCGCGGTCGCGACGTTTTTCCCGTGGCCATTGCACTTCTGCAATTTTAGTCTCAAGCGCCAAAATATTTGCGGCTTTCTGCCCTGCATTCTCAACGCCTGCAAAGTTTAACATCTGTTCGATGTGAGTCACGTACGCTTCTCTTATTTTTACAAAGCGTTCACTGTCGCTTAAGTAGTAATCGCGATCAGGTAGACCCAATCCGCCCACACCGACACTTAATTGATACTCATTAGGATCTAAACGGTTGTACCACATGCCTCCGCCAATAGGTGTGCTTGAGCCAAGTAACCAGCTTTTGCCAAATACCGCAGTTAAATCGGTTTTATTTTCGATATTGTCAATAGTAGTAAGAACATCTTGAATCGGTGAAATACCTTTAGCATTAATCGTATCGGTATCCATATACGCGACGAAAAAGTCGTGTACTAATTGCTCTTCAGCATTTAGTGATTCTTTTTCCATTAAGCCGTCAATAATATTTTTAACCTGTTCTTCGCTGCGCTCTGCTAGCCCAGTAAATGCGCCGTAGCGGGTTTTATCAGCCGGTAGCTCATAATTGTCATACCAGGTTCCACTGGCATACATAAAGAAATCGTCACCGGGCTTTATTGCTTCGTTACGCGCAGTAAGGTCAACGCCAAATGACCCAAGCTCGGCTTCGCCTTTGTTCTCAGTGACTTGCGCAGTCGTTTGCTCTTTAGCCTGTTCGGGCTGTCCACAGCCAGCTAGGCCTAATGATGCCGCAATTGCCACGGCAAGGAGTTTATGTTTCATAAGTTTTCTCGTTGTAATAATGCGTGTCGTCGTCAGGTGATGTGACACTGGTCGTTTTCAAAGTAGGCACAAATTTCATGTTAAACGGTAAAGCATTCCGTGCCTGATTAAAATAGTTTGTCATGTGCCGTTTTTCTTGCTGTAAAAAGTGCGCAACAGCCTGATGAAAACGCCGATCACATAGTTTGTGTTTTGAACGACAGTAGACAGGTTCAAAACCACGTAAGATTTTGTGCTCACCCTGGGTACCTGGGTTAAATAGCGGGAGCTGTTGTTTAATCGCAAAGGCAATACCTTCGAAATAACAGCAGCCGAAGTGAAGACCACTTATTTCTTTTACACTTCCCCAATATCGTCCATATAGACCCGTCCCGTCGTAGAAGAAAATTGCACTGGCGACGGGAGTGTCATACTCGAAAGCAGTGACGATAAGTATGTTTTCGCTCATTTTAGCAATGAGCTTCTCAAAAAATACCGCATTTAAATAGCCTTCATGCCCACTTCGCTTCAAATAAGTGGCTTGGTAGCATTTAATAAAAAAAGCCAGTGTAGTTGGATCAATTGCATTACCCGTTTTGTGAGAATACCGAATGCCTTTTTCACTGTGGGTACGTCTAAGCTTCTTAATTTCTTTTCGTTTGCGTGATGTTAGAGCAGCTAAGAAATCGTTGAAATCGGTATAATCATAGTTGTGCCACTGAAACTGCACCGAATACCTCTCAAGAAAGCCACTGTTTTCAGGCAGTGATGTGATTGTGTCGGCATCAGGGAAAAGCCAGTGGAAAGAGGACAAATGTGCACCGTAAACACTAAAAACATAATGTGTGATGGTATGTTCAATGTCTTCTATTAAAGCGCTATCTATACACGTATTGGGATGGGTGAGAATACGTGGCCCCGTCACTGGCGTGAAGGGGATGGCGGCTATCCACTTGGGGTAATAGTCTACTCCGTGTTGATGGTAAGCATTTGCCCAAGCGTGGTCAAAGACGTATTCACCGTAACTATGGGTTTTCAGGTAGCCTGGTATTACGATAGCGGGCTGAGTTTTTATCTCTAGTTTGTCTGCTTTGTAAACCACTATATGGCAGGGAATCCATCCGGTTTTGTCACCGCAACACCCGCTTTCTTCCATGGCAGAAAGAAAGTCGTAGGCTAAGAAAGGACCTGCGTCTTTGACAAGCGAATTCCAGTGCTCTTTTGGCAAGTCGCTTATTTGGTCAATTACTCTTATTTTATAATCCATTGCTTTCACGCAAATCAGTCAACCCCTATAGATAATTCCCCACGAAGGCTGCGACTTTGAATAATTGCGGTTAAAATACCATTTTTTTTACGAATAGAAAAAAGAGTCAGTATATCAACATGTCAGATTTCGACAGAAAAATCATTACCGACGCGATTACGCGCATGCTGGCACGACGAGAGCATAGCTACAATGAAATTGTACGCAAATTAACGCAAAAGGGCATAGAAAGAGGGGCTTTTATCCCCATATTAGAAGAATTCAGGGAAGCTGATATTCAAAGTGATTGCCGCTTTGCTGAAAGCAGAGCGAGGGCACTTTTTATGAAAGGCAAAGGTCCCCGCGCGATCAAGCTTGATATGCAGCAATATGGTATAGAGGAATCTATCGCAGATCAGGCATTGCAAGCGTTAGCACCCGATTGGTTTGAAAGTGCCCGGTCGGTAAAAGAGAAAAAGTTTGGCAGTTTTATTGAGAAAGACTTTGCGTTATTGCAAAAGCAAAAACAGTTTTTGCTATACCGGGGGTTTTATCAGGAACACATCGAATATGCGGTTAAAGGCGATTGATTGTGTGAATACCCATTATTTTATGCCCATTTTAAAAATTTTCATGGCAACTACAGGTCCTGAGGCTTAACAAAAAAGCGCTAACCATGGTATTGTTGCGCAAATTTGTGTGCATCGCATTTATCAAGTAGATCTCACTGCCTGTGGCGACTTTAGGTTGTGCTTGTGCAACTTGAACCTGAGATACTGACCAACACGTTAATTGCACTCTTCGTTAATAGATTAAAGGAAGTTAGGTTTTCAATGACATTATCTACTGCTGACTTACGTAACAAGTTTATCGATTATTTTAAAAACCATGGCCATCAAGCCGTGGCAAGCTCGTCACTGGTACCAGCAGATGATCCCACGCTTCTTTTTACCAATGCCGGAATGAATCAATTTAAAGATACATTTTTAGGCGCAGAAAAGCGCAGTTATACCCGAGCTGTATCATCTCAGCGTTGCGTGCGTGCTGGTGGTAAGCACAACGATCTGGAAAATGTAGGCTATACCGCTCGTCACCATACCTTCTTTGAAATGTTAGGTAACTTTAGTTTTGGCGACTACTTTAAAAAAGAAGCGATAGAATTAGCTTGGAACTTTCTCACCAAAGAAGTCGGCTTACCTGCAGAAAAGCTATTGGTAACGGTTTACTCTGAAGATGATGAGGCTTTTGGCATTTGGGAAAACCACATCGGTGTACCAAAAGAGAAAATTATCCGTATCAGCACATCAGATAACTTCTGGTCGATGGGGGATACCGGCCCTTGTGGACCGTGTTCAGAGATTTTCTATGATCACGGCGAACATATTTGGGGCGGGCCGCCGGGAACACCTGAAGAAGACGGCGATCGCTTTATTGAAATTTGGAACCTGGTATTCATGCAGTTTAATAAACAGGCTGACGGTACCATGGAACCTCTGCCAAAGCCTTCTATTGATACTGGCATGGGGCTGGAACGTATTTCGGCAATTTTGCAGAACGTGCATAGCAACTATGAGATTGATTTGTTCCAAAATTTAATTAAGTCGGCTGCCAATATTGTGGGTACTGACGATCTAGAGAACAAATCGTTACGGGTTATTGCGGATCACATCCGTTCATGTAGCTTCCTGATCTGTGATGGTGTGATGCCCACAAATGAAGGGCGTGGGTACGTGCTTCGCCGAATCATTCGCCGTGCGGTACGTCATGGCTATAAACTCGGTGCAAACGATATTTTCTTCTACAAGTTGGTTGCGTCACTCGCCAAGGAAATGGGAGATGCCTATCCTGAACTTGTCGATCAGCTCCCTGTTATCGAAAAAGTACTGCGCGTTGAAGAAGAACAATTTAGTAAAACACTGGCACGTGGTATGGCGATGCTAAACGAGACCTTGGAAGGGCTTGAAGGCGATACCATTCCCGGGGATGTGGTGTTTAAATTGTACGATACCTATGGATTCCCTACCGATTTAACCAATGATGTGGCTCGCGAGCACGACCTTAAAATAGATGAAGCGGGCTTTGAGGCGGCCATGCAAGCACAACGCGCGCGTGCGCAGCAAGCCAGTAATTTCGGTGCTGATTACAACAACAAGCTTGCAGTTGATCATCAAACAGCCTTTACCGGCTACACTGATGTGGAAGGTCAGGCTAACGTGGTTGAGCTGATTGCGAATAACGCCTTTGTCGAAAAACTGGAAGACGGCCAAGAAGGCGTCGTGGTACTAGATAGTACGCCGTTTTATGCCGAAAGTGGCGGTCAAGCAGGCGATAAAGGGGTACTTCGTGTCGCCAATGGTGAGTTCATCGTTACCGACACGCAAAAAATGGGTAATGCCTTTGCTCATAAAGGTGTCGTTAAAGGCTCGGTAGCGAAAGGTGATACTGTTACTGCTGCCATAGACTCAGCAAACCGTGAAGCAATTAAGAAGAATCACAGTGCAACACATTTACTTCACGCCGCACTTCGCGAAATATTAGGCGAGCATGTAACGCAGAAAGGGTCGTTGGTAGAAGCCCCTCGTTTGCGCTTTGACTTTTCGCACTATGAAGCCGTAACGGCAGAGCAGTTAGCCGAAATTGAACGTCGTGTTAACCAGGAAATTCGCGCCAACCATTCTCTGGCCACAGAGTTGATGGAGCTGGAACAAGCTAAAGCGTCTGGCGCTATGGCGTTGTTTGGTGAAAAATACGACGAAAAAGTGCGGGTTGTAACAATGGGACCATTCTCTGTCGAACTTTGCGGTGGAACTCACGTCAATCGCACCGGTGATATTGGCTTATTCAAAATTACCAGTGAGGCGGGTATTGCCTCAGGTGTGCGCCGTATTGAAGCCGTCACTGGAGAGCAAGCCCTTGACGTTGTACAAGCACAACAGTCTACATTGTCTTCCCTATCATCTTTGCTGAAAACAGACAGCCAAAATGTGCTGGAACGCGTGACTGCTCTGCAAAATCAGACTAAAGAATTAGAAAAAGCGCTTAATTCTGCCAAACAAAAACTGGCGAGTCAGCAAGGGGCTGATATGCTTAGTAATGCGGTAGAAATAAACGGCGTAAAAGTACTGGTAGCTAATTTAGAAGGTGTGGAAGCCAAGTCATTGCGAGCAATGATGGACGACATTAAAAACCGAATTGGCGAAGGTATCGTAGTATTAGGTGTGGCTAACGACGCAAAAGTGAATTTAATTGCCGGCGTGACCAAAAACCTGACTAATAAGGTGAAGGCGGGTGAACTAGTCAACTTCGTTGCATCACAAGTAGGTGGCAAGGGCGGTGGTCGTCCTGACATGGCACAAGCGGGTGGTGACAAGCCTGAAAACTTAAGCCAAGCATTAGATTCGGTTAACGCTTGGTTGCAGGATAAGCTATAATTATTCCTGTATATAACAGTGGGTTTTTGAAGTGACGCAGAAACATGGAATCACTGTTGCTACCGTCGGGTCGTGCCGACGGGTTAGCAAACCTTAAAGGATATGTTCAGTATTAAGGAACAGGAGCAAGCGAATGCTTATTTTGACTCGTCGAGTTGGTGAAACGCTTATGGTTGGTGACGATGTGACCGTGACTGTACTAGGCGTAAAAGGGAATCAGGTACGTATTGGTGTGAACGCACCTAAAGAAGTTTCTGTGCACCGTGAAGAAATATATATGCGTATTCAGGCAGAGAAAGGCGGTCAGCCTGATTCTGCTGAATAAGCTTAATATCTACTTCATAGGAAAAGGTCGGCATTAGCTGGCCTTTTTTGTTTTTACAGTAGTACACGACGATATAGAGCCTGATGGCTATGGCTATGGCTATTCAGTAACGATTAATAGGAGCAGGGGATTTATTTAAACATCTTATTCTAGCAGTAAGATTAAATTGTACCCAAGTGGGTGTTCTGACGCAGTCGAATGGGAATACGAACGTGCCTGTAATTGTACGCCTGCTATACAAAATACCTTTTTTTTGAACGAATCGATTAAAATGCCAGCGAGTGAACAATTTCTTGATAAAAAAGGTTTGACTCACGCGGATGAATCCGTAAAATGCGCCCTGCACTTACGGAGAGGTGGGTGAGTGGCTGAAACCAGTTCCCTGCTAAGGAACCATACGCATATACGCGTATCGAGGGTTCGAATCCCTCCCTCTCCGCCATTATTCGTTGATAGTGGCGGTCAACAAAAAGTTTTTTGCGCGTGTGTAGCTCAGCTGGATAGAGTACCTGGCTACGAACCAGGCGGTCGGAGGTTCGAATCCTTCCACACGCGCCACTTGCTTTAAAGCGTCACCTTTTGAGATAATACTCGAAAGTTTACAAGTTAACGCGTGTGTAGCTCAGCTGGATAGAGTACCTGGCTACGAACCAGGCGGTCGGAGGTTCGAATCCTTCCACACGCGCCATATTAAAAAAACCCACCTCATTGAGGTGGGTTTTTTTATGCCTTCTTGTTCAGGGGAACCGACGAGAAGTGAGACAACTACCCCTACTTCCACATTGCCTTTCTACTTTTGTCTACACGCGCCGGTTAAATTTTCAACTACACTTAGAAGTGTTCTGAAATCTGTGAAAGTGAGAGGGAAAAATGACCCAACCATTAACCACATTTCGATTTCTCGCAGAGCCCACCGATGTTAATTTTGGCGGTAATGTGCATGGTGGCGTTGTCATGAAGTGGATTGACCAAGCCGCCTACGCTTGTGCGGCTCAGTGGTCTAAGTGCTATTGCGTGACAGTATCAGCTAATGGTATTCGCTTTATCAAACCTATAAAAGTCGGTCAGCTAGTTGAGATCAACGCCAGGTTGGTTCATACGGGCCAATCCAGCATGCATATCTATGTCGTTGTTACTTCAGGAAGTGCAACCGAAGGGACAATGACAGTAGCGAATCGATGTTTCATTACATTTATGGCTGTAGATAGTAACAGTCAGCCAGTCAACGTGCCTTCCTATCATCCTGAAAATGAAAAGCAATTGCAGCTAGAGCTTGTTGCCATGCATGCAAAGGATTTTGCTAAGCAATTGGATACTGATTTTAATGAGAATATGGGAATTCACTAAGCCTACAGGATTATTTCTTGATTAAGCGGCTTTATTTAGACCGAAACTTGTTCAACAAAGCTCGACACGCCCTAGATTAGGTTACATTAAAAATAAGATATTCAATGAAAATACCGATTTTGTGATAAATGTTGCAAATTTATTAGGAAAAACTGCATTTATTGGTGTTTATTGTCGGTAATTTCTGTTTTTTATGGATTTTTATTCTATTTTGTTGAGTTTTGAAAAGTCGCGTGATACTTATTCATCAACAGTGTATCACCCGGGTTGAATATGAATACAGAAACTGTCGGCAGTTTACTTTTAGAAGCCGCCTCTCTAATGCTAATAGGAATGGTCTTTGTTTTCTCATTTCTAGGCTTACTAATTATAGGAGTGCGACTTATTGCGCGTTTTTGTGAAGCTTACCCTGGTGAAAGCAGCGAACCCGCAAGCCAGAGGCCCCGCCAAAGCCAGGTTGTTCAACCTGGTGTAGATGGCAATGTCATTGCGGCCATCTCTGCAGCAATCCACACCCATCGTCATACTAAAAGCAAGTAAATTCAGGAGATCTCATGACTAAGCCCCTGGCCCTCACCGAGCTAGTTTTACGCGATGCCCATCAGTCGTTGTTGGCAACACGAATGCGTATTGAAGATATGTTGCCTATCGCCGAACAACTGGATAAAGCCGGATTTTGGTCTGTTGAGTCGTGGGGAGGGGCAACTTTTGACGCCTGTATCCGCTATTTGGGGGAAGATCCCTGGGAACGAATCAGAAAACTCAAAGCTGCCATGCCAAACACCAAACAGCAAATGTTGCTGCGAGGACAAAACTTACTAGGGTATCGTCATTATGCCGATGATGTTGTGACTCGCTTTGTCGAGCGTGCCCATGAAAATGGTGTTGATGTATTCAGAATATTTGATGCCATGAATGATATTCGAAACTTAAAAACGGCGGTTAAAGCGGCGATAGACACTGGGGCACATGCCCAAGGTACGATTTCCTATACAGTCAGCCCAGTACATAATTTGGCGCTTTGGCTTGAAATGGCCAAGCAGTTAGAAGACTTAGGAGTGCATTCGATCTGTATTAAAGATATGGCGGGGTTATTGAAGCCATATGAATGTGAGGCGCTTATCACGGGCTTAAAAGAGACGGTGAATGTACCAATTGCAATGCAATGTCATGCCACTACAGGACTCAGTACGGCAACCTATCAAAAGGCGATTGATGCAGGGATAGATATGCTTGATACGGCTATTTCTTCGATGAGCATGACCTATGGTCATAGCGCAACGGAAACCATTGTCTCTATTGTAGAAGGAACCGAAAGGGATACGGGTATTTCCCTTCCTCACTTGGAAGGGATCGCAAGCTATTTCAGAGAAGTGCGCAAAAAGTATCATCGTTTTGAAGGCAGCTTAAAAGGGGTTGACGCCAGAATTCTATTAGCACAAGTGCCAGGTGGCATGCTCACTAACATGGAAAGTCAGCTAAAAGAGCAAGGGGCGGAAGATAAATTTGAAGAAGTACTTAAGGAAATTCCTCGTGTACGCGAAGATTTAGGTTTTATTCCTTTAGTTACACCCACGTCACAGATAGTGGGCACCCAATCGGTACTAAACGTACTGACAGGTGAGCGATATAAAAGTATTACCAAAGAGACGGCGGGCGTCCTCAAGGGGGAATACGGAGCCACCGCTGCGCCCGTTAACCCGTCTCTTCAAGCGCGCGTGTTGGATGGCGATGCGCCTATAACCTGTCGACCAGCTGATAATATTGCTCCTGAATTAGACACACTGACCAGTGAGCTTGATGAATTGGCTCAGTCGAAAAAACTAGCTCTGTCTGACAATAAAATTGATGATGTACTCACCTATGCTTTGTTCCCTCAGATTGGTCTTAAGTTTTTAGAAAACCGCGGCAATCCTGACGCCTTTGAGCCAGCTCCAGGAATAGAAGACGCAGAACCGCAACCTACTACCAGTAAATCCCCAACGCCTTCGGTGTCTACAAGCACAAGAGAAACGTATGATGTCAATGTAGATGGGAGGTTATATAAGGTAGAGGTGGCCCCATCAGGCACCCTATCGAGTGTAACGCCTGTAGCTGAACAGCAACTTACACCGGCTACACAAAATACGTCAGCTGAAAGCACGTCTATCGAAGCGCCACTAGCAGGCAATGTGTTTAAAATATTAGTGCGAAATGGTGATACGGTCTCAGAAGGTGATGTTGTGATCATTCTTGAAGCAATGAAAATGGAAACAGAGATCCGCTCTGCGTGCAGTGGCAAAGTGACTGATGTCATGGTGGGTGAAGGCGATGCCGTTCGCAGTGGCCAACCTCTGATTGCACTGGGGTAATTCATGGATAAATTAATGGTGCTTTGGGATAGCACAGCATTAGCGCATTTCGAAGTAGGCCAGTTGGTCATGATGGCAGTAGGTTTTGGCTTGCTGTATCTTGCGATTGTTAAGAAATTTGAGCCGCTTCTATTATTTCCCATTGGGTTTGGAGCGCTGCTGACTAATATACCCGTAGCCGGTTTTTCCGAAGCAGGCGGCCTGCTTTATTATATTTACAAAATTGGTATTGATACGGGCGTGTTCCCACTTCTCATTTTTATGGGAGTTGGGGCGATGACAGATTTCAGTGCCTTAATTGCTAATCCTAAAATGCTATTACTTGGTGCCGCCGCCCAATTTGGTATTTTTGCTACCTTATTTGGCGCTATAGCACTTAATCTTATTCCGGGTTTTGAGTTTACTTTAAAAGATGCCAGTGCTATTGCGATTATAGGCGGGGCTGATGGCCCAACCGCAATATTCCTTGCCTCACGGCTTGCGCCAGATTTGCTCGGCGCGATAGCAGTGGCGGCCTATTCATACATGGCGTTAGTTCCCATAATTCAACCACCCATTATGAAAGCATTAACAACACCTGCTGAACGGGAAATTAAAATGGGGCAATTGCGGTTCGTGTCTCAACGGGAGAAAATCATTTTTCCGTTAGCTGTGTTGTTTATGACTATCTTGTTTTTACCCGCCGCGACTCCTCTTGTCGGGATGTTTTGTTTCGGTAATCTGATGAAAGAATGCGGTGTTGTGGACAGATTGAGTAAAACGGCACAGAACGAATTGATTAATATCGTGACGATTTTCCTGGGGCTGGCGGTAGGCTCAAAGCTCTCGGCTGATAAGTTTCTCACAGTGGAAACATTGGGAATATTAGGACTTGGCGCCATTGCTTTTGCCATTGGTACTGCCGCAGGTGTGTTAATGGCCAAGCTCATGAGTAGACTGTCTGGTGGCACCATTAACCCGTTGATAGGTGCTGCGGGTGTATCTGCTGTGCCAATGGCTGCGCGAGTTGTAAACAAAGTGGGTTTAGAAGCGAACCCACATAACTTTCTACTTATGCATGCAATGGGGCCCAATGTCGCCGGAGTACTTGGCAGCGCGGTGGCGGCAGGCATTTTACTCGCCTTAGTAGGTTGATGCTCATTAATTAACCATCACATTGAATCAGTGGCCATAGCCGCGTAAGGGCGGCTACACCTTGTTAAATCCCACAGTCTTTCGGCGTTGGAGCATCCGTTCAGTGGGCAATACCCGATGGTTTTTTTCTGCAAAACAAACCGTTACTTTCATCAGACTCCAGTTTAAGTTGACTTTTATTTACACATCTCTGTATTCTGTGTAACAAAATGTGCCACCGGTGGCATTGCGGGGCAATTGGTAGTAGACTTTATCGATAATTCGTTAAATGGGTGTTGAGTACTCAATGTGTTCTGTTAGGAGCCCTGATAGTATGGATCGTTATATTATTCCAAGTGTTTTTCAGGCTATACAGCTTTGTGAAATTCTAGCAACGTCCGATGATGGGCTTCGGGCTACGGATATCGAGCACGCTTTAAATGTACCTCGAACGACTGTTTTTCGACTGCTCAGAACACTTGTTGGCGAGCGTGTTATTGAGAAAAAGGGCACGCGCTACGTTTATGGTCGAAGAGTATATGAAGTTAACGCAACTGATTTAAACCGTCGCAAAGCGCAAAAGGAAATGACTTTACCTCTTGCAGCGCTTATTAAAGGTAGCCAATGCAGTGCGTTAATTTGTATTCCCAGTGAGCGTTGTGCGCTGACGGTGGACGTCATCGATGCATCTCCGGCGAATTTATGTCCTATTCGAGCAGGAACGCACTTGTCTCTGTTTGATAGTGCCCCAGGTCAAATCGTGCTGGCTTATTTACCTCGTTTAACGGTTGATAGACCAGTGGGTAGTGAAGTTGATGTAACACTCTCAGCCAAAGCACTTAAGTTGCGAGCCGATGTGTGTGCTCGGGGCTACGCAATAACCCATTGCGACAAGCGAAACGACAGCTTGCTTGCGGTTCCTGTATTTTCAGGCGATGGAGAGTTCGCCTCTATATTGTCGCTGTACTTTTCTGAGAAACTGTCAGATGTAAATCAAATAGCACACTGGAGCCAAAAGCTGAGAGCGGTGGCATGTCTTCCAACAAGTTTGTCTGAACAACAAAAACTGAAGTAATTCGACTATGCATATACGTAATCTGGTTTTGGCGCTGTTTTTCATTTCTAATTTGTTACCAGTAGTTGGTCTTCACGCGGAAACGCTAGCGTTTCCCGGTGCGTTGGGATTTGGAAAATACACCCAGGGAGGTAACAAGGGAAAGGTACTTATTGTTGACAGCTTGGAAGACACCAGCAAAAGGCATAAAGGCACATTGCGGTGGGCAGTCAATCAACCCTATCCACGCCTCGTCGTATTTAATGTTTCAGGTGTGATAAAGCTAACAAGACCACTGGACATTAGCCACGACAACATCACAATTGCCGGGCAAACTTCCCCTAAGGGGATAGTTATTAGCGGTGCGCAAACAAGAGTAAGTGCTAACCAAGTTATTCTTCGTTTTCTGCGTTTTCGCCCCGGTAATACCGAGGGGGAAAGCGATGCGCTGTTTATCCGAAATCAGCGCGATATTATTGTCGATCATTGTTCTTTCAGTTGGGCAAACGACGAGGTGGGATCGTTTTACAGTAACACTCGGTTTACTTTGCAAAATAGTATCTTGTCAGAAAGTTTAAACAAAGCAGGGCATAGTAAAGGCAGCCATGGTTATGGTGGTATCTGGGGA
Organism: Alteromonas sp. D210916BOD_24; assembly: GCF_047159385.1. Classification (GTDB taxonomy): domain Bacteria; phylum Pseudomonadota; class Gammaproteobacteria; order Enterobacterales; family Alteromonadaceae; genus Alteromonas. Next base: position 2,628,446 of record NZ_AP038333.1, on the reverse strand, counting down.
GGAAGCTTTGCGAGTTTTGTACAAAATGTGTTGGTGAGTCACACCAGTAGGAACCCCCGTATTAACGGTTGGCGTTTGAACCCTCCCTATGTGCAGAGCAACGAGTTTGTCGATATACGCAATAATGTCATTGCTAATTGGGGGAAAAATTCCAGCTACGGCGGAGAGGGTGGCCGTGCAAACTTCGTCGATAATTATTTTAAACCGGGGCCTGCAACAGAAAAGCGTCGTTTTTTTCAGTTATGGCCTCTGGATAATACACCCACTTTATTACATGTCAGTGGTAATGTGATGCACGGCGATGATGCCATGACCGACAATAACTTGTTGGGCATTGATGTCAAAAATATGAAGCGGGACAATCCGTCTTTTGAGGTCATATTGTCGAAATCTATTCCACCACAGCCATATCAGCAGGAAGCACTTGCTGCATTAGGCGATCCAATACTTTCCGCGAAAGATGCGTGGGAAAAGCTCGTGATTAATGGGGAGGTGGGAGCGACCAGAGCGCGTTTGCTTGCCGCTTTGGATCCTGTTGACCAGCGAGTTATTTCACATGTTCGTACAGGCAACTATGTGGAAGACGGCATTATAGATGCTGTTGAAGAAGTGACACAGTGGTCAGACTATGCGCGGTATTTCCAGACTACACAACAATTTTCCTATCCTGAAACTGACGACATATGGCGTATATGGTCAGATCTTTAATTAAAAATAAGTTTCATATTTAAATAATTTGTTAACTTACTGTTAAAAGTTGTGTGATTTTCATTCTTTTGTGTGCATAATGCCACCGGTGGCACATTTGCTGGGGTTTACCGGATCGTGTCATTTAAAATAACAAAAGGAGCGGAAATACATGCATATTTTCAAATGGACGACGCTGGCACTCGCTGTGGCTACAGCGTTTACCAGCGCTGCACAAACCAATGAGACGGTACAAACACCCCCGAATAATGCTACAGCGGAAGCGCAGTCACAAGGCACTGAAGGTAGCAGTGAAGAGCTAGAAGTCATTGAAGTCAAAGGCGTTAAGCAAGCTGATTTAAAAGCCAGAGACTTAGAGCGAATGAAAAACGGATTTAGCTCTGTTATTTCCACCGATGATCTTGGTAACTTTGTCGATCAAAATGTCGCTGAGTCATTGCGCCGCTTACCTGGTGTAACGTTGCAACGTTCCGAAGGTGAAGGTAAATACGTTACGGTCAGGGGACTTGGGCCGGGCTTCGTTTCGGTCAATATGAATGGTTCGCAAATGTCTGGCGCAGGTGATGAGCGCAAGGTGGGCTTAGATGCACTTCCTTCAGATTTGCTAGGCACCATAGAAGTACTTAAAACGTTAACGCCTGATCAAAACTTAAATTCAATAGGCGGTACGGTAAATGTTAAGGCTATATCCGCGTTTGATCGCGGTAAGAATACCCTTAAATTGCGTGTACAAGACGCTTATTCAGAAGCTAGAGAAGCCCATTCGCCTCGTTTTAGCTTTGACGGCACACACTTTTTCAATGATCAAAAATTGGGAATAGGTTTTGCTATTTCTCACGAAGACAGAAAAACCCAGATTGATGAAGTACGCCATCACAGCACCAATGAAATGAAATTTTATCGTGCCGACTTAGGAAAAACGGACGAAGAAATCGCCGCCGGTGATGAAATACTGGCGCCGGCACAGCTTGAGCAACGCCGCGAAATTGCAGGACGTACACGACAAGCAGCGGCGCTTAATATCGAATATAAACCCGATGCCGACAATTACTACTATGCAAAGGGCACTTACACACAGTTTGACGACGACGATTTAGCCCTACGTGAATTCTACGACTTTCAAGATGCAGGATCGGTGGGAAGTGGGGAAATAGTCTACGTAAATGGGCAGACTAAAGAGTTTGTCTTAAGTGATATCGATGTTTTTCATCAGCAATTCATTCAAGAAAGCGAAAATAAAACCGTCACGTTTAGTATTGGTGGTGAAAATCGCTTTGCAGAGCGGTTCGTGCTTGACTATGAGTATGCAAGTTCGCGCTCAGAAGAGGATTCTCGGGGCGATAGACGGGTTCAATTCAGAGAGCGTGATCTGATTGTTTACGGGCAAGGTCTTCGCGATACAATCAACGCGCGTATTATGAGTCCTGAAGAGGCGGCGTCGTTAGCCGGCCTAACTTATGACCCTGACAATAGCATATTTGGTACCTCAGGAAGTGGCGATGGTTCCGACTTATCAAACTTTGTGTTTGATAATCTTTTTCTTGAAGATGGTGTACGGACTGACGAAATTCAGACCTTTAATTTAAACCTTCGCGCCGATGTGATGAATGATTGGCTCAATTATGTCAAGGTGGGGGCACAAATTACCGAGCGTGATCACATTCGTGACAAAGACCGTTGGAGCTTTGATCCTTCCGCCAGCGATTGTAACGGTGATCAGGCGTGTATCGATGCAGTCAACTCAAGTTTGGCTGACTATATGTCGAATATTCCTGCGGACAGCCAATTTCAGTTACCGTTTGAAAGTCGTGCCACGGTAGATAGCATTGTTGATGTCACTCGTCAGACTGTCACGCCCGCTACTAATGGTGAAGTCTCCATCGAAAGTACCAAAAACGACTATACCATTGTAGAAGACACCAAAGCCGTTTACGCCATGGCAGAGTTTCCCATTGGCTTAGACGCGACCTTGATCACTGGTGTACGTTGGGTGGAAACCGAATTTTCCTCAACGGGGTTCATGTCATTAGAAAATGATGACTTTGAATTTAATGGTGCCGGACAAGGTAGTTTAGACATTGCCATTCCGTTGCCGGAAGCATCAATTACTTATAGTGAGTTCTTTCCAAGTGCGCACCTCAAATGGGAGATGTCAGAAGACATCTTGGTACGCGCAGCGGCTTGGACCAGTTTTACGCGCCCATCTTTTAATCAAGCACGTGGCTACGCTATTTTTGATGCCGATATCGAACTATGTCCACCGGGGTCTGACAATTGTGATGATAGCCAGGGCGGCGCAACCATTCAGCAACTTAGCCAATACGTTCTGGGGTCGAATAACGCGCTGGATGTAGGTAACCCCAACTTACTTGCCATGACGTCCATCAACTATGATGCCTCAATTGGTTGGTACCCCAGCGAAAACCTGTTTATGGAAGCGGCGGTATTCTACAAAGACATCGATAACTTCATTGTTGATGTCAACGGTATTGGTATGTCTATTGCGGATTTACCGCTGACGCTACCGACCAACCAGGTTACGGAATTTGTTATCCCGCAAGATCTCTTCTTAAACGAAATAAACACCACAATAAATGGTGACAAAGCCACGGTTTATGGGGTCGAGCTAAGCTATAACCAATATTTTGACAACGGTTTCTTTATTCAAAGTAACGCTACCATTTTGGACAGTGAAGCCACGTTAGATGAAACCATCCGTCAGGGAAAGGTCGCATTACCAGACCAAGCCGATACCACGTTTAATTTAGTTATTGGCTGGGAAAGTAAGACCTTTTCAGCGCGTTTCATAGGTAATGTTCGCTCGGATATTCTCGAAGAGATTGGTGGTTGTCCTATTACTGCAGAATTAACCGACGTGAAAACCTGTAAAACCTGGGCAGACCAATATCAGGCTGAGGTGAAAAGCTTAGACTTTAAAGTTCAGTACGATGTGACGGAAAACGTCCAGCTTTATTTTGATGCAATTAACCTGACTGAAGCAGCAGATTTACGCTATTTCGTAGGTAATGAGTTGAGCGGAGGCAATGTGCTTTATCAGAAAGAAGAGTACGGTCGTAGCTATCAACTTGGTGTCAACGTCAAATTCTATTAATTGCCCGTGCTGGAGGTTTCTCCAGCAACTGCTTGTATAAGCTGACGCGGACAATAAATAGATGTGCGCGCAGCTTCCAAAAGGAGGTTGAGTAAAATGAAACACTCAAAAATTGCTGCTATTGTTGGCGGCATACTACTGATGACAGGGTGCGGCGAAAAAAGCAGCACCAATGTGAAGTTACCCCCAGACCCGGCGCTTACCGGGGTATTTGTTGACAGTCCGGTAAGTGGCTTAAATTATCATTCCGATTCAGTTGCATCGGGTCAGACTGACGGGAATGGCGAGTTCACGTATTTTCGCGGCGAGCAGCTTTCCTTCTCAATTGGTGAGCTAGATTTCCCAGACGTGCCAGCATCCAGTGTTATTTCGCCATTGGATTTATTTCAAACTGATAATGCCTTTCATCAATCCGTAATCAATACTGTCAGGTTATTACAATCACTGGATACCGATGGCGATGCTTCCAATGGAATAACCATTGGTGCCGATGCACACAACGTCGCCATGGCTGCGCTGGATGAAGGTCAATCCATTGAAGACTTTTTCAACCAGTCCGACGCGGATTTTGCTGCCGATGTCGAAGTATGGCTTAACGCTGCGGGGGGCGCTACCAGTACATTAGTTGATAAAGCCTCGGCAATTACTCACTTTGTGGATTATCTGGAAAGTGAGTTGGGTACCCTGTTTCCTAATACCTTCGATGTGGATAGGTTTGTTGGTGACGTCTATGCACCTGCTTTGGTGGGACGAGACGTAGTGGAGTCGACGTATAACTTCTCACCTGCTGACGAAAATAACTTATCGGGTAGCTTTAGTGTGGTTTCAGGTGAATCTGCCTCAGATGGCACCTATCACTTTGCGTTTGGCCGCAAGGTACTGGTATTAACATATAGTGATAAAACACAGTACTTGATTTCACGTGCTTTCAATACGGTTAACGAGGTGTACAGCTTGTGCTCGACTTCAGTTAATGCAGAGCAAACTACGCCTGTCGCGTTAATGGTGGAAGCCTGTTTGGCAGCAGAAGACCCTCAGAATTCAGTATTAGCTTTTACACAAGCGCAGGCTGAGGCTGAAACCACACGGCTACAAGAGCTGGCAAGTGCAGTGCCCGCAGCGCTTGAAGAGAATTTTGATACGGATACTGACACGTTCTTTTCGTCATCGTACAAACGATTAAGTGACGCGCCTGATGCCGGTCCTCTTTATCTGGTTACCGGCGGCAGCCCTTTAATAGATGCATCAACCGGCCAATTAACGCTAGAAGGGGATCGCTTCACGATTGGTAATGCCGCGGTAAACCCCTCGGCAAACACATCAGGCAACGATACGGTTGGCACTGGTATTTATAATATTAGCGAAGGCTTTACCATCAGCTTTGATGTTGTTTCAACTGGCAGTGCAGGATCTTTTTCTCTGTATGTAGACAACAATACCACTAGCCAGGGTAACTCGGTGCACGGCGCAGCGTCTAAATTTATTAGTATAAATTTAGGGGATGGTGAGCTTGTTGCAGGCACGCGCTATTCATACACCTATGTCCCAGGTGATGATATTGCTGGGGGGGATCCAACGGCCCCTGATGCAAAAATTTTAGACACCAGTATTACCAACAGCTTCTTCCAATTGCGCACCGACTCAAGTGGTTCTATTACGCTGGATAACTTGCGAATAGACACCGTAGCCGGCGCAGTAGAGCCACCAGAGCCAGTTGACCCTGAGCCTGACCCAGACCCAGTCGACCCTCCTACTATTCCCAGCACGGGACTGCCTGTTCAATACAGCTTTGCAGGGGTGAGTGAAGATGTCTTTTCAACCAACTTCGCTGCTATAGAAAATGCAGCGGGTGAGTCTGTGGCGATGTTCACCATAACTGGCGGCTCTGTCACCCAAGTTGAAACAGGAATTCAGCTTGACGGTGGTCGTTTTACTATGGGGAATACCGAGCCGGATGTTACCAGTTCGCCAGACGATACGTCGTCTACCGGTGCGCTTGACTTAAGCCGTCCTTACAACGTGATATTTGATGTTATTTCCGCAGAGGACAGTGAAGGCAATAACAAATTTCAAATTTATGTCGACAATAATACTTCAGGCAGTGCGAATTCTTACTTAGGCAGTGACTCGCGCTTTTTCAACGAATTGGTATTGGATTTAGTACCCGGTACGACTTATACCGTGCCAGGCACAGTTGCCAGTAAAAATTCGTACCTGCAATTTCGCACTGAAAGCGGCTCTATAGTCGTTATAGACAACATTCGTGTTGAATATATACAGGCCAATGTGCTGCTTGAAGAGCAGTTTGAAACTGACCGGGATACTTTTTTCAGTGCTGAATATAAAGATGTTGACGCTAGTGGTACTACGCCTTTTTACAGTGTGACAGGGGGCGGTTCTGGCCTTACCATCACTGACGGTGAGCTTGCCATTAGCAGTGCGCGTTTCTCACTGGGAAATACCACGCCTGATATCGATACCTCTGGTGACGATACGTCGACCTCAGGGAGCCTCGATTTAAGCCGAGAATATACCATTAGCATGGATATCGTTTCCGTGAGTGATGAGGAAGGCAACAACAACTTCATCATTTACGCTGACAATAATACCAGCAGTAGTAGCAAATCCATCCATGGCGGAGATTCGAAATTCTATAGTGAAGCGATTACTTCGTTAACCCCAGGACAACGCCTGACGATTGAAGGCTTTGTTGCAACGCCAACATCATTTTTGCAACTTCGCACCGAAAGCGGGGGCACGGTGGTTATTGATAATCTGACCATTACCTATGACGGTGACCCGGTAGATCCCAGTGTGTTTAGCTGCAGCAATGAAACAGCCCTTTACTATTGCGCTGACTTTGCCGACGGTTCAATGGACGATTTTGACTTGCTGGCTAATGATGCAGGTTCAAATGGCCCTCAAGGGAGTTTTGATATTCTCGACGATGAGGGAAATAACGTACTTCGTTATACCGCAGGTGGTGAAGGTGGTGAGATATTCTTGCTGAAGTCAGCCGCTTTGGCCAATGTGCCAGACAATGGTAATTATTTTGTCGAAGCGCGCATCCGGCCTCGTCAAAACAGTACCACACGTAATAAACAAATTTTCCTGCTTGGTCGTTACGACAGTGCCGGAAATTGGTTTGGTGGTGGTTTGAACGTTCAAAATTCTACAGCGAGCACCCAGGTTGAAATTGCGGTGAGTGAAGCTGGCAGTATCTCACGACCTGTTCAGAAAAAATCACCCATCGAGCTTGGTGAAAAAGACGGCGTTGACGGTATCTGGTATCGCGTGCGACTGGAGATGATTGACGATGTTCTCACTGTTTACTTCAACGGTGAGAACATGGGCAGCACAACGCAGGGAACGTATACTGCCAAGGGACTGATTGGGATGTTCACCAACAATCGTTCGTTTGAAATTGACGATATCAAAGTGGGCGATCCGTCAGTCAAACCTGTTCAACTGACACTCGACTACACAGCATCAATCTGGGAAACAAGCACTAGCAGTGAGCCGCTGTATGTCTATGTGACAGCGACCCAAAGTGACGGGGTAACAGAAGACACCTTCACTGTAAGCAGCAGCAACGACGCTATTGTTTCGGTAAGTCAAGATGGCCCATTAGTTACGCTAACCCCGTTAGCAGAAGGCAATGCTGACGTCCTATTTACGTCGGGATCTGATCCTACGTTGTTCAAAACCATAGCAGTATCGGTACAAGAAGGCTTCACTATGCCTACAAGTACGTATGGCGATTTGCTAGGCAAAACCCAACCGTTTTCCGGTACTCAGAATGCCTTTGTGGATACTACCCTTCGTCTGACGCTAGATGGTGAACCGAGCATGGGCGACGTAGGAGAAGTCCGTATTTACCGTGCTGACGACGATACGCTGGTGGATGTCCTTTCTCTGGGCTCAGACACAGATGCCATCGGCTATCGCAATCAGGCGCGTCAGCGCCATGTGAATTACCGTCCTATCCAGCTAGAGGGGAACACCCTTGTGATTAAACCGCACACCAATGCCCTTGACTACGGGCAGCGTTATTACGTTGCAATCGGTGATTCAGTGGTGACCAACGCCACACTAAATGGTCAAGCGTTTGATGGTCTGGGCAAAACGTCAAATTGGACTTTTACTACGCGCGAAGCCATGCCATCAGGTAATGAAGTAGTGGTTGATGACGACGGCGAAGCTGACTTTAGAACGGTACAGGGCGCCCTTAATTACGTCATGCAAAATGTCGCTGCGGACACTGAAGCTACTATCACCATTCGCGACGGTCAATATGAAGAGCTACTGTTCCTGCGCGACAACAACAATGTCACCCTGCAAGGTGAAAGCCGTGAAAATACTGTGGTCTACTACGACAATTTTGAAAGCTTTAATAGCGGGAGTGGAAAAAGCGAAGCAAGCGGTGGCTCACCTGCAGGTGGTCGAAGTGTGTTCTTGGTTGAAGGCGTTGATGCACTTACCTTAACTAACTTTACGTTAAAAAATGCCCACATACGCAGTAATGCGTACTCCAATCAGGCAGAAACCATTTACTTTAACAGTGACAATGGTCGTCTAACGGCGACCAACATGAACTTTATTAGTGAACAAGATACCTTGTTGTTAAAAGGCTTCAGCTGGTTTTATGAGTCTTTGATTGCCGGTAACGTTGACTTTATCTGGGGATATGTCAACACCGCACTGTTTGAAAATAGTGAAATACGCACCATTGGCGATTCTAAAAATGGCGATCCAAATGAAGATACCGAAGGAGGATATATTCTGCAGGCACGGGTCCCCGATATTAGCTATAAAGGTTTTATCTTCCTTAATAATCGCTTTACCAACGGACCAGGCCCATTGGGTAATGGTGTACTGGATAACTCTACGTACATTGCAAGAAGCGGTGGAAGCAGCAGTTATTTTGACAATATTACATTGATTAATAACCGCTTCGATACGCATATCGCAGATATTGGTTGGGCAGGAGAGGGCGTGCGCAGTCAGCCTGCACCTAACCCAGCTACGCCTACAGCAAGTGCGGGGTGGCGAGAGTACGGCAGTATGGATATGGACGGTAATCCGCTAAATCTCGATGCCCGTGAATCCGTCTATATCTTGTCAGATGGCGAAGTCACAGCGCTGACCTCTCGTGAAAGTATTTTCGCCCACTATGACAATGGAGCGGGTTGGGTGCCCACGGTACCTGAACTGTCAGTGATTACCGGGGTTGATACTGAGGCGTCAAGTGGTTTTGCACAGTATAACTACACCCTAACGGGGGGCGCAGGGGGTAATCTAGTTACCGTTAATACCGGTGAAGCACTCCAAGCTGCTTTGGATAGTGCGAAAGCGTCAAATACCCCCGTGACTATATACGTAGACGGTACAATTACCGATGCCAATAACGGCGGTACAGGTGCGCCTATCGAAATTAAGGATATGAATGACGTGTCTATCATCGGAGTAGCCGATAGAGGTGAGCTTGATGGCATTGGTATTCTTATTCGTCGTGCAAACAATATCATTGTGCGCAATCTTAAAATCCATCATGTGTTGACGTCGGGTAAAGATGCGATTTCCATTGAGGGCGACAATGACGGTTCTACGACGAGCAATATCTGGGTTGACCACAACGAGTTGTACAGCACCCTGTCGGTGGATAAGGATTTTTACGACGGTCTTATCGACAGTAAACGGGGCGCGCGAAATATCACTATCTCTTACAACTACTTGCACGATCACTGGAAAGCGTCATTACACGGGCACACCGAAGATGATACAGACAGTGAAAATACTGACCGCTTAATTACTTTCCATCACAATAGGTTTGAAAGTATTGAGTCCAGACTGCCTTTATTCCGCTATGGGAACGGGCACTTGTACAACAACTACTACAACAACATTTCTTCTACGGGCATTAATGCACGCCAGGGAGCCGAGTTGCAAATTAACAACAATGTCTTTGAGCATACCCAAAACCCTATCGTCTCTTTTTATTCGGACGTGATTGGTTATTGGAATACCTCAGGCAACATTTTTGGTGAAGGTGTAACGTGGACAACCCCAGAAGGAACTGACGTGGTAGCGGGTCCCGATGCTATTGCTACTTCCAGCTACGAAGTGCCCTATGACTATGTGTTATTGCCAGCGAATAAAGTTAAGCAACATGTCATTAATCACGCAGGTGTAGGTAAGATTTCGCAGGACGTGTCTTCCATTCCGTCACTATCTAATTAAGGTAAATAAACGGGTACAAAGAAAGGGCTACATTGGTAGCCCTTTTCATTTTTCGGTTATATCGCAGCGCAATAGATTAACGAATGGTGTGAAGGGGAACCAGTGACTGATAAGCTGTCACCAGCTTTTTCGTTCTGACGTGCTGGGGCCAGCGAAAAATGGTTTCAGTTTTGCCTTCTTCGACAATTTCGCCGTTTTCCATCACTATCACTCTGTCGGCGATGTGGCGCACTATACCCAAGTTGTGGCTGATAAAAATAAACGCCAGGCCCAATTCCTGTTGTAATGCCAATATTAAATTAACGGTTTGAGAGCGTATTGAAGGATCTAGGGCGGCAAAAGGTTCATCTGCGACTAACACTTTGGGCTTTAGTACAATGGCTCTAGCCAGTGCTACACGTTGCTGTTGACCATCAGAGAGCATATGGCGATAAAAGTAGTAATGTTCGCGCAGCAAACCTACTTTCACCAGCATGTCCTCTATTATGGGCTTGCGCTGTGCTTCTGATAAATCTGTATTTAGGCGAAGGGGCTCGTCAAGTATTTTACCTACAGGTACAGCGGGGTTCATCGCTTCACTACTGTGCTGTAAAATCATACGAATATCATGGGTGCGATTCTGCTGACTATCTTTTGATTTGTATTTCGCTAGATACTTGTGTTCGTTTATTTCAATTTCACCGGCATCCGCGGGAATTGCGCCCACCAACAACTTGGCCAATAAGGATTTACCCGAACGGTTTTCGCCAATGATGGCAATAGTTTCGCCACGTTTAACATTTAAGTCTACAGGGCCGAGTTGAAACACTTCAGGTCGCTTTAACCAGCGCTTTTTTTCATTGTGAATAAAAGTAAGCTGCTTGACTTGCATGATATCCATTACAGCTTCTCCACATGTAAGGGGTAGTGGCAGCTGTAACTGTGATCGTGAATTCGACGTACTGCTGGCGTTTGTACACACGCGCGCTGTGCACGAGGGCACCGCGGTCCTAACCGACAGCCTATAGGAAGGTGTTGGAGCGTGGGAATAGAGCCTCCCAAAGTCGGTAAATGTGACTTTGGCGGTAAATCTTTTCTAAAGCTTGGGGCACTGTCCAATAGTGCCTTAGTGTAAGGGTGCAGAGGGCGCTTTTTTATGTGCTTCATCTTACCCGATTCGACGGTTTGCCCTGCGTATAATACTGTCATTGAGTGAGACATACTGGCAATGGCTAGTAAGTCGTGGCTAACAAATAAAATCGACAATGACCGTGTTTGATTAAGTCGAGTGAATAACTTTAGGATCTGCGTTTTAGTAGTTGGTTCCATGCCGCGAGTAGGATCATCAGCAATGAGCAGTTTAGGTTGTGACACTAATGCCATAGCAATCATGAATTTCTGCCCAATATCCGCAGGGATTTGATGTGGGAAGGCACTTAAGTAATGTTTGTGATGCTTAATACCCACTTTGTGAACCGTACTGATAGCAATTTTTTTGCGCTGTTGGGCCCGTTGCCAAAACCAGTTACCCTCAACAAATTCATCGGGAATACTTTCTTCAAGCTGTTCGCCTAATGTGGCTGACGGGTCAAGACTGGCTTGGGGGTTCTGAAATACTACGGCAATTTCGCGACGCATTACTTCTCGTCGTTGTTGCGTTGACATACTCAATAGGTTTTCACCGTTCCAGCTCATTCTATCAGCGGTTAAATGCCATTGTGCCGGTAAAGCGCCACAAATGGCTGATACTATTAAGCTTTTCCCTGAACCTGATTCACCTACGAGTGCGCGGATCTCGCCACTGCTGACTGACAGATTAACTTTATCTAACGCTTTTATGGTGCCTTCACTGCTGGCCATTTCGAGGGTTAGATTCTTAATATCAAGCATTGGCATTTTAGTGACTCACTCTTTTTCGCAAGGCAGAACGCAGGCCATCACCCACAATATTTATGGCAAGCACTAAAAAGAATATAGCCATACCTGGCACAGCTACATTCCACGGAGCTAAATAGGCCACATCCAGACCGTCAGCAAGGATAACGCCAAGCTCGGGCAGAGGGGACTGGGCACCTAGATTTAAAAAGCCCAATGCAGATATGTCTATAACAGCAATGGATAGCGCTAAGGTACCTTGTACTACCAGCATTTCATTCATATTCGGTAAGATGGAATGGACAAAAAGTTGCCATTTATTCGCGCCGTCCAGTTTAGAGGCGATAATGTATTCTTTCTTCATTTCTGAGCGCACAAAACTTCGCGTATGGTGCACAAACTGTGGAATAAGGGCTAACGTAATCGCCCACATACTGTTGACGAGGCCTGTACCTAAAATGGCGACGATAATAATTGCAATTAGCAAGGTTGGAATGGCCATTAAGGCATCTAATAAGTGATTGATAATGCTAGAGCGTACTCCTCTCAACATGCCGGCAAATGTACCCAAACTCAATCCTACCAACATGGCTAATACAACAGTGATAAATGCCGAGCCCAAGGTGACTCGACACCCATACACAATACGGGAGAACAAATCTCTTCCTAATGCGTCAGTGCCAAAAAAATGTGAAATAGAGCCATTTGCCATCCAGCTTGGAGGGATCAGCAAACCATCAATATTTTGCTCTACCGCGTCATAAGGGGTAATGAATGGCGCGAATAGGGCACATACCACAAAAAACAGCAGCATAACCAGCCCCACCATGGCAATGTGACTGTCTTTAAACGCCGCCCATGTTCGTTGCCATGGAGACGGATGGAATTCTTCGTCGTAAAGGCTAAACTGTGGCACGTTCGTACTTCTCTCTGCTTGGATCAATCAACCGATTGAACAAATCGACTAAGATGGTTAGGGTTATTACCAAGGTAGATACCGCCATCATTCCTATGCGCAAGGCAGGGTAGTCTCGCTGGTATATGGCTTGAATCAACCAGTTACCAATACCCGGCCATGAAAATAGTGTTTCAACGATCATTGCGTTTGTAATGAGCGTTGTAATTTGAATGGCCATTAACGGTAAAATAGGCAACAAGGCATTGCGCAGAACATGGCGGAAGAATATTTGCCAGCTAGACAGCCCTCGCGAAACCGCTGCCGCAATATAGGGGCGGTGTTTGACGTCAATTACCGAGCGTCGAGTAATACGTATCATTGAGGCTGTGGTTATGGCGCCAATTGCGAAGGTAGGCAGCGCTAAATGGGAAAGGGCATCCTTAAACGCAAGGGATTTATTATTTAAATCACTGAGTAAAATATCAATTAAGACAAAACCAGTTACTGGTTCAATGTCATATAGTAAGCTGATACGGCCAGAAAGTGGCGCGGAGTCCAGTTGAATACTAAACACCAAGATCAGCAGCAGCGCAAACCAAAATACGGGAAACGAATAGGTTGTGATGCTGGCGCTGTTGATAATATGGTCTGACGTTGAATAACAGCGAATACCCGCATAATAACCCAAAGGAATGCCAATAAATAATGCCATCAACATGGCATAGGTGGCCAGTTCGATGGTGGCAGGCATGGCAATACCCACTTCCTCACGAAGAGAAAGTCCAGAGGTAAAACTATATCCCCATTCGCCAGTGAGGAGATTATTTACATAGTAAACGAACTGAACGACATAAGCGCGATCAAGCTTAAACTGACGCTCTAACGCTTCTCGTTGAATCTCGTTTTGTGGCACGATCCCCGTTAGGTTCTCCAACGTGTCACCCGGAAACAGGTACGCCAAAGAGAATGACATCACCGCAAGTACCAACAGCGTGAGAAGTAATAGGGTGCAGTATCTAATAAGAATTTGTATCACAGTGTCTTTTCAACTCCACCGAAGCGAACACCACCAAACGGGTTAATCGTCATATTTTCCAGTTCCCGGCGATAGGCTTGATAGCGATACGCATGAGCGATAGGAATAAGGGGTAAACGCTCGTATAGTAGACGATTTACTTGTTGATAAATCGCGCTTCTTTCGTCAATGTCATCGGTCTGCAACGCTTCGTTGAGTAATCTGTCATAATCCTCGTCGCACCACATTGCACGGTTTGTTCCTGAAGGTATCGCGCCACAACTTAATAAGGGGCGATAAAAGTTATCAGGATCACCATTATCGGCTGACCAGCCTATTAATACGGAGTCGTGTAAACCTTCCCTAAGGTGCCGTCTAAAAGTAGCCCAATCATAGCTGACAATGGTGGCTTCTACACCCACGTCACGTAGATAACGCTGAATAAGTTCAGCCATTTTAGTGGCATTGGGGTTATAAGCACGCTCTACAGGCATAGCCCAGATGGTCATTGAAAAGCCTGACTCTACACCAGCGTCAGCCAGTAATTTGCGTGCTAAAACAGGGTTGTACGCTGTATCATCGGCATCATTCTGGAATGCCCAACTCGCTGCGGGGAGTAAGGTTTTGGCCCTTGTGGCACTATCAAAATAAACCGCCTCCAATAATGTGTTTTTATCTATTGCAGCACCAAGCGCTCGGCGAACATCGGGATTATCAAAGGGGGCGCGTTGAGTATTAAAGGCCCAAAAGCCAATATTGAGGCCGGGTTTTTCCGCTAAAACCAAATCATCTCTCGCGCGAATAACTTCTAGCTCGGTTTGGGCTGGAAACGCGGTGGCATCACATTCGCCAGTCATTAGTTTTGCAAGACGCAAAGAGCTTCGTGGCGTGATGTCGTAGATAAGTTGTTCTACTGGGCTGGTGGAAAACTGAGCGTGAGCATATCCCTCTGCTGCTTCATCGACCACAATTTCATTTTCATCTAGGTCTAGTTCTTCCTGTAATAGCGGGGTATGTTCATTATCCGCACGCCAATAATTTTTGTGGCGTAGGTATTTAATAAAATGGTCTTTGCGGTAACTATCAAATTTAAACGGACCTGTACCTATGGGAAGGTGGTCAATTTTGCTGGGCGTTCCCCGTTCAGTGAGTGTGGCAGCATATTCTTCTGAAAGCATTACAGCGAAGTCAGTGGCTAGATTCGCTAAGAATGAGCTATCCCTGCGCTTTAGTGTGATTTCTACTCGATAGCCATTAATTCGCGCTACAGATGCAATATTATGCGCAAGCCCTATACTCTCAAAATAGGGGTATCGCCCCCCTGAAATATAGTGATAGGGGTGAGAGCGCAAGCGCCAGCGGTTGATACTAAAAATGACGTCATCCGCGTTAAAGTTGCGGGTAGGTTCAAAATATTCGGTTGTATGAAATGCAACGTCTTTGCGAAGCTGAAACGCATAGGTTAAGCCATCTTCACTTACCCACCAACTGCTCGCCAAACTCGGCACGATACGACCTGAATCTGGATCGAAATCTAACAGTCTGTCATATAGTTGATGCGACGATGCATCGGCCGTGGTACTTGATGTATCAAGTTGTGGATTAAAGGTGACAGGATTACTTTCAGAACAGTAAATAATGCCAGTACTATAAAACGCATGTTTATTCTGCTTTTGGCACGCGGCCAAGCAAAGCACCGTGAAAATACACAATGCAAAACGTTTCACAGGACTGTTATACATGCTTTACGCCTCGACGCTTTCAGCGGATGAATCTAATAAATTATACTTTTTGAGGTAGCCGCGCAGTTGATGGTAAGTCAAGCTCAACTTCTCTGCCGTTTTCTTTTGATTGAACTGACTATCGGCAAGTGCCTGTTTTATCATATCTATCTCATATTGTTGAGAGCGTTCTTTCAAATCAATGGGATAATCTACATTTTCAGGTATATCGCTTTGCTTAACAGTGATTGACTCGACATTCGATGCAGGATCAAGTGGTGTCGTAATGACAGTAGGCGGCGTATTGTCGTTGCTAACTCTGTCGTTAGTTTTTACTCGCCCAGTAGGTCGAAACGCTGATTCAAATGGGTCGAGAACAATCTCATGAACTGGCAAATGAGGATTGTTAGTACGATATACGGCACGTTCAACCACGTTTTTAAGCTCTCGAATATTACCCGGCCAATCGTAATCGAGCAGTATTCGCTTGGCTTTTTCCGTAAAGCCACTGAACAGTTCCATCTCCATTTCTCTAGCCATATTGATTGCAAAGTGCTCTGCCAGCATCATAATATCTTCCCGTCTCTCGCGAAGGGGGGGAATGGTGATAACATCAAACGCTAGTCTGTCTAGTAGATCGGCGCGAAACTCTCCTGCTTCGGCAAGTGTGGGAAGGTCTTCGTTGGTCGCGGCAATCAATCTCACGTCAGTTTTCACTGATTTACTGCCACCCACCCGTTCAAATTCTCCGTATTCTACAACCCGCAATAATTTCTCTTGAATGAGTCCTGAAGTATTCGCCAGTTCATCGAGAAAGAGCGTGCCATTATGTGCAACTTCGAATCGCCCTTCACGGCGTTTAGAGGCACCGGTAAAAGCCCCTGCTTCATAGCCGAACAGTTCACTTTCTAACAGACTTTCGCTCAATGCAGCGCAATTGAGCTTTACATAATTTTGATCCCAGCGCTTAGATAAGAAGTGTAAGCGCGCGGCAATAAGCTCTTTACCTGTGCCTCGTTCACCGATGACCAATACGGGTTTGTCTAACGGTGCTATTTGTGAGATCTGCTCTAGCACTTCTAAAAAACTGTTTGCTTGTCCTAGCAAATTATCTTGCTGCCGATACCTACTCATTAAATCCCTCAAATATTAGTCATTTCGACCAATTAATAGTGTAGAACAAAAAAAGTAGATAGACGAGCATTATTTGAAAATGGAAAAAGTATATTCTTTTCAGTTGATTACGAACGTTTGCAGGTTGGCAAGCATATTGTATATATAACTACCAAGAGTAACCGTGTTTATCAAATAGGTTGGTTGTTACCACCACATTTTTAGCAAGAGGTAATTAATATGGGTATCTTCTCGCGTTTTACAGATATTGTGAATTCGAACATTAATGCGCTTTTAGATAAAGCGGAAGATCCTGAGAAAATGGTTAGATTAATCATTCAGGAAATGGAAGACACGCTAGTAGAGGTGCGTTCAGCATCGGCGAAAACACTGGCTAACAAAAAAGATATAGCTAACCAAATTGCTAAGCACGAAAGCGATGCAAGAGATTGGGAATCAAAAGCTGAGTTGGCGTTAAGCAAAGATCGCGAAGACTTAGCTCGCGCAGCATTACAGGAAAAGAAAAAGTCAGCTGAAGCCGCTGAGGCGTTAAGTAAAGAGCTTGCGCTAGTTGATGAACAGATTAGTAAGCTTCAGGACGAAATTGGTCAGCTTCAGGAAAAGCTCGCCGATGCCAAAAATCGTCAGAAAGCAATTATCATGCGTCAAAAGACAGCGAGTTCGCGTTTAGAGGTGAAAAAGACCCTAGATAGCAGTAAAGTAGATAATGCGATGGGGCGCTTTGAGCAATACGAGCGCAAAATTGACGATTTAGAGTCGCAGGTTGATGCTTACGATTTAGGCAAGAAAACACTTCATGATGAGTTTGCTGAACTCGAAGCCAGCGATAAAGTTGAAGATGAATTGGCTGCGCTAAAAGCAAAAGTCAAAGGTGCAAAAAGCAGCACCGAAAAAGCAGAATAATAAGAAATATCGCGCTGCCTCACCTAAGCTTGGGTGAGGCAGACAAAATCAGGGTTTGTTGGAGAATGTGATATGGATGAAGGTATCATTGGAATATTGGTTGCACCGATAATTGTATTTACTGTTTTTGTCGCGCCAATTTGGTTAATTCTGCATTACCGAAGCAAAAAACAAGTTAGCCAGGGCTTAAGTGCTGAAGATCATGCATCACTGCAAATGCTTGCAGAGCAAGCTGAAAAAATGAGTGAACGGATAGAAACCCTAGAAGCCATTTTAGACAGCGAGGCACCTGAGTGGAGGAATAGAGCATGAGAAATGGCAAACAGCTCTATCGCGACCCAGAAAATAAACGCATCGCAGGTGTGTGTGCAGGGCTAGCAGAATATTTTGGGTTAGAAACCTGGTTAGTAAGAATATTGGTAGTGACGGGTTTTTTTCTACTCGCTGGCCCATTTATGCTTGTAGCCTACGTAGCGGCGTGGTTTATTCTGGACAAAAAACCAAGTGGACTGGAAGCGACGTCACCTAAAGTGGTGTATTCAAAAGGAAAGGGATGGAGAAACCCAAATGGTGGGCAGGTAAAAGATCCTAAAGTGGAAGTGAAAACAAAAGTGTGGCAAGCCGGAGAGCCACCTAAGCAAGCATTTCACGATATAAGAAACCAATTTGAAAAAGCTGAAGCCCGACTTCGCAAAATGGAAACGTATGTCACTTCTAGAGAGTATCAGCTAAATAAAGAAATTAGCCGACTATGATCCAACCCAACTAACCGCTAAAGGCCGCTTATTTGGAGCGGCTTTTTTCTTTCAAAATCATATAGATTTAACCTTGATGTAAAATTCGTGTTACAGCAAAGTGAAATGTCTCAGCGAGGCGGACGCTTTCCCCAATTGGGAATTTCATTAGACTATGGAGTAAGTTTATTACCCCACTATTGGTTTGTGAAGTTATGCCAAAATCAACACAGTATCAGTCCAGAGAGTCTGATCAAAACGGCTATATTGCGTGGTCACAAGAAGAAGATAAAATTTGGTCTGAATTGTATGCACGTCAGCTGCCGCTAGTGAAGGAAAGGGCATGTCAGGAATATTTGGATGGCCTTTCCTTACTGGGGTTAAGTCAAGATAAAATCCCTCAACTTCCTGACATTAATCGCGTGTTAATGGAAAAAACAGGGTGGCAAACTGCCGAAGTACCTGCGCTGATAAACTTTGGAGAATTTTTCCGTTTGCTGGCGAATAAGCAGTTTCCAGTGGCGACATTTATTCGAACCCGTGAGGAGTTTGATTATTTGCAAGAGCCAGATATTTTTCATGAAGTGTTTGGCCATTGTCCTCTTCTTACCAACCCCGCATTCGCGCATTTTACGCATACATATGGAAAGTTAGGCCTGGCTGCGAGTAAAGAAGACCGGGTTTATTTAGCCCGTTTGTATTGGTTTACTGTCGAATTTGGTTTGGTAAAGGCCAATGATGAACTGAAAATATATGGCGGCGGTATATTGTCATCACCCGGTGAAACCCTATACGCGTTGGACAGCAGCGAGCCAAAGCGCGAACCGTTAACCGCACTTGATGCATTACGCACGCCTTATCGCATCGATATAATGCAGCCCTTGTACTACATTTTGCCAGAGTTTAACCACCTGTTTGAACTGGCTGAAATGGACATTATGGCGCTGGTTGAGCAAGCAAAATCGTTGGGTTTGTTCTCCCCTTTGTTTCCGCCAAAGGAAAAGAAAGCAAGTTAGATAGTCACTTATGTCCTGTGTGATATAACAATATGTGGTAAAGACGGGTCATCTGCGCAATAGGCTATTCAACAGCCTATTGCCGGGTGGGTACATCCCATCTGGCATACTGGCATAGCACTTTTGCATCTGATCAGAGATTTATCATCTACAAATAAGCACACAGCCAAACGTTGTTTTAATTAAGCAAAAAATGCTCGGTGAGTTTATCTTTTCCTCAATTCATTATCGCTTAGAGGTAAGGCTTATCCCGGTAATGCCACTCACCGCAGTTTTCCTTCACAACAGCAATTATAATGTTATGTTTTTGTAAAAGTGTGATATGCTGTACAAATATGTTTACAACTAATTATCACACCCTATGCGATTAGAAATCAGCTGTCAGGACCGTCTGGGTATCACTCAGGACGTATTAGACATTCTTGTTAATAAGGAAATCGATCTGCGCGGTATTGAAATTGATCCCGCAGGCAAAATTTTCCTTAACTTCCCCAATATAGAGTTTGCCGATTTCCAACATCTCATGCCGCAGATACGTCGAATTGATGGTATTGACGATGTTAAAACCACGCTATTCATGCCTGGCGAGCGAGAAAAGAACCAACTTTCTGCCATTTTACGCACCTTGCCCGATCCCGTTTTCTCCATTGATGCAAAAGGCAATATTTTATTGTGCAATGAGGCAGTAAGCGCTGGGCTGGAAGTCGCTAGTGGTGAGATTGAAGGCACCGAAATCAGCGAAGTGGTCAAAGGCTTTAATTTTAATAAATGGATGGAAGGACGCGCCCCAGGTCCGCAAACCGCGAAGGTCAAATTTATACAGCAAGATTACTTGGCAGATATGCTGCCTATAACGGTGCCTGATGGTGACGATAATAAAATCATGGCAGGTGCCGTGGTTATTCTGAAATCAGAGATGAGGCTGGGACAGCAGTTTACGGCCTTTCACCAGTCACCGACCGATAGCTTTGACCGATTTGTAACCCAATCTCCTATGATGAAACGTGTGGTTCATGAAGCGAAACGGGTGGCTGATCTCGATGCACCTATTTTGATCTTCGGGGAAACCGGTACGGGCAAAGAAATGATCGCCCGAGCTTGTCATCAGTCAAGCCGCAGAAGCGAAGGGGCATTTTTAGCTTTAAATTGTGCTTCACTGCCAGACAGTGTGGCAGAAACTGAGCTTTTCGGTTATGCCGCAGGGGCGTTTAATCAGCCAAATGCAAAAGTCGGGCTGCTTGAACAAGCCAAAGGTGGCACGCTGTTACTTGATGAAATTGCCGACATGTCATCTCAGCTTCAGGCCAAATTATTACGAGTACTGGAAGACGGCGAATTCAGGCGAGTAGGGGACTCGGCGCCGGTTAAAGTCGATGTGCGGTTTATTTGTACGACCTGTCGAGACCTAGGTCAATTGGTAGAAGAAGGGCGATTTAGAAAAGAACTTTACTATCGCCTCAATGTATTGAGCTTAGTTATGCCTTCGTTGAAAGAGCGTCGACAAGACATCGTACCGCTGGCTGAGGCATTTATTGTACAACACAGTACAAAGTTGGGAAGAAGGCCTGCTAAGCTCAGTAAATCCTGTGTGGACTTTTTACAACAATATCCCTGGCCGGGTAATGTGAGGCAATTGCAAAACGCTCTTTATCGCGCACTGTCGTTATTGGATGGGAAAGAGATAACCAAAGAAGACATTCAATTACCTAGCTGTGCCCCCAGCGTAACGTATATTGACGAGAATTTTGACGGCACTCTCGATGAAGAAGTGAAGAAGTTTGAAAAAGATTTGCTCAAACGATTGTATCCTTTCTACCCCAGCACTCGGCAGCTGGCTAAGAAATTGGGATTGAGTCATACCGCGATTGCCAACAAGCTAAGAGAATATGGAATAAACAAAGCGACCGTGAAGCTTTGATGTCTGCTTTTACTTGTGGCTAGTGAAAGTTTGCAGGGCCGGGCGTGTTGCGTTTGATTTACACCGCGCTTGGCTCTAGCGAATTCAGTACGTAGACAGTTATCACTGGTGTCACGGCGTACACCCTTTCTTACAGCCAACAAAAACTTCCTTTGTATCAGACTTCTCAATACCTATTCTCTAATGGCATAAATAAGGGTAAGCAATAACGACCGCATGCTCTGCCTTGCCCATTTATATACAAACAAAGGCAGCACAGCGGGTTGTACTCTATATCGAGGAAAGATGAATGAAACTTGCAACTTATAAAAATGAAACCCGTGACGGATGCTTAATGCTGGTATCTAGAGACCTTTCCCGGGCTTGCAGCGCACAAGATATCGCGAAGACCATGCAAGATGCACTGGATAATTGGCAAGAACTCGCCCCACAGTTACAAATGCGCTATCAACAACTGAATGACAATCAGTGTGAGAGTGTTACGTTTGACCCCACCCGATGTGAGTCTCCGTTGCCACGCGCCTATCAGTGGGCCGACGGCAGTGCTTACGTTAATCATGTAGAGTTAGTAAGAAAAGCCCGTGGTGCTGAGATGCCCGAAAGCTTTTGGACTGACCCTTTGATGTATCAGGGGGGATCTGACGATTTTGTTGGTCCCCATGATGATATTATTCTGCCCAGTGACGATTGGGGAATCGATTTCGAAGGTGAAGTTGCAGTGGTTACCGATGACGTGCCAATGGCCTGTTCTGCGCAACAAGCCGCTGAACGCATTCGCCTGATCATGTTGGTGAATGACGTTTCACTGCGTGGCTTAATTCCCGGTGAACTGGCCAAAGGATTTGGTTTCTTTCAATCAAAGCCAGCCTCAAGTTTTTCACCAGTAGCAATTACGCCTGACGAATTAGGTGAAGCGTGGAAAGACAATAAAGTACATTTGCCTCTTCGCTCTACTTACAACGGCGAACTTTTTGGAAAACCTCAAGCGGGTCAGGATATGACGTTTGATTTTGGCCAATTGGTTGCCCATGCTGCGAAAAGCCGCAATTTAGGGGCTGGCGCGATAATTGGCTCAGGTACTGTGTCCAATAAACAAGGTACTGAGCACGGTTCATCTATTGCTGAAGGCGGCGTAGGTTATTCTTGCATCGCTGAAGTGAGAATGATTGAAACTATTCGCGACGGCAAACCTGCAACGCCATTTATGCAGTTTGGCGATCGCATTCGCATTGAGATGCTAGACGAAGATGGTAATAGCATATTCGGTGCGATTGAACAGCAAGTTAAACCGTTAAACTAAACTATCGCTTGAGAGTGCTCGAGTACAATCTAAAGGGTGCGGCTAAGATTAACACATTAACGTCGCACGTAATGCGTTGGGTAAACAAGGCGTGATATCAGTATGAGTATCAAACTTTATGGCTATTGGCGGTCGACCGCGTCGTATCGGGTTAGAATTGCATTAAATCTCAAAGGGGTGGAGTATGACTATGTGCCTGTACACCTAGTGAATAATGGGGGAGAGCAGCACAAAGAGAGTTATACCCGCATAAACCCGTCTCATCTTGTGCCCACATTGGTGGATGAAGACGAAGACATTATTTTAAATCAGTCGTTGTCTATCATTGAATACTTAGATGAGCGTTATGATAGTGACTACCAATTGATACCCGAGCACACCACTGAGCGAGCACGTGTTAGGGCGCTCGCGCAAGATATTGCCTGCGATATACAACCGCTTGGAAACCTTCGCGTGCTCAACGCGTTAAAGGGAAGCTTTGATGCGGATCAGGAAGCCGTTGTAAAGTGGGCTGCAAAGTGGATACGGCTTGGCTTTGACGGTATTGAAAAACGCTTACAGACACAAGCGGGAAAATACTGTTTTGACTTTGACGTTACCATGGCTGACATCTGCTTGGTTCCCCAAGTATACAATGCACGGCGTTTTAATGTAGATATGTCGGCATACCCACTGATAAGTAAAATTGCCGATAATTGTAATGCGCTAGAGGCCTTTTCTCGAGCAACGCCTGAAAATCAAATCGATGCGAATTGATCAGGTTAATCCGCGCTAAGTACAGTATTTGAAGGGTCATTGATATGACCCTTTTTTATGGTGTGTTGTGCTTCGGTGTATAAATTTTGGTTTAAATAGAAGCCGTTTAATTGCGTAACAGGCCCAGTGCACACAGCGGAATAGTCAATATACGCTAACGCGCCCTATTGGCGTTTGATAGGAAGTTCTGTGGTATTTTTTACCTGTTTTAGCGCAAAGGTTGAGCTTAAGTGATCAACCAGAGGCAAGTGGGTCAATTTTGTTTTAAGCAAGAATTCGTACTCTTCAATACTTTCAACAATGACTTTCAACAAGTAATCTTTTTCACCACTTGTGGTATGGCACTCTACAATTTCATCAATATTTTGAACGGCATTTTCAAAATCGGTAAGTGAGTCACCGTCGTGATTCTTAAGCGTGACGTAAATAAACACAGATACGCCTAAGTTTAATTTTTTGCTGTTTAGCAACGTCACCTTTCTGAGTATAATGCCGTCGGCTTCCATGCGTTTTACGCGACGCCAGCAAGGGGTGTGAGATAGTCCTACTCGTTGGCTTAGGTCCGCCATTGATACCGTGGCGTCTTGCTGGAGAACCCGCAAAATCTCCCGGTCAAATTTATCCAATTTCATGAACACTGATTCCGTCGTTTTTATGATGCATATTATATATAAAAAAAAATCCTAGGATAGTTGTCCTAGAAAAATTGTATTCAAATATATTCTGTTTCAGTTTGTAAATTTCATTAACAAACAATGCAACGCCTGTCCTCTCTACTATCAGCTACTATTGGCCAATGAATGCTGATCTTTGCTGGACAGCAGTGTCACAGCAAAGCTATCTAGCGCGTCTATTAATCCACCACAGTTATGATAGGGAAAGTATGTCAGTTTTTGATCACCCAGAGTTCGACAATCATGAACACGTCGCGTTTTATCACGATGAAAAAGCGGGCTTAAGTGCCATTATTGCTGTACACAATACCAACCTTGGCCCGGCGTTAGGGGGATGTAGAATGTGGCCTTACGTCAACAGTGGTGAAGCGCTTACTGATGTTTTACGCCTTTCAAAGGGAATGTCCTATAAAGCAGCAATGGCCAATCTGGAATTAGGTGGTGGCAAGTCGGTCATTATTGGCGATCCCCGTAAAGCTAAGACGCCAGAAATGATGCGAGCCATGGGCAAATTTGTAGACTCGTTAGGCGGAAAATATTTCACGGCAGAAGATTCCGGCATAGCGGTATCTGATTTAAAAACCATGGCGACAGAATCTGAGTTTATAGCCGGTGTAAATGCAAAATATCACTACGCCGGTGAAGTACCCGATGGTAACCCTGCGCCTTCTACTGCCTATGGGGTCTTTGTCGGTTTGAAGGCCACCGTCGAATACGGCTTACAGCGCAGTTTGGACGGGGTTAGTGTGGCTATTCAAGGAATGGGACATGTGGGTTACCGCTTAGCCAAACACCTTCATGAGCACGGTGCAAAACTGTATGTAGCAGATATCTATCCCGAGGGGGTAGAGAGGGCTGTCGCAGAACTAGGCGCAACGGCCGTCACGCCAGAAGAAATTTTAAGCTTGGATGTGGATGTGTTGGCACCCTGTGCATTAGGTGCGGCAATTAATGATCAAACGCTTCCGGATATTAAAGCAAAAGTGATCGCAGGGGCGGCGAATAACCAGCTTGCACGGGAAGATATCGGCGAATTATTGATGCAAAGAGGTATTTTGTACGCGCCTGATTATGTCATTAACGCAGGAGGGGTCATTGATATCTTTCATCAGCGTATGGCAGAAAGTTCAAATGAGGCATTACGCGCACATATTGAACAAATTGGCGAGACATTAAAAGAAATTTATCGCCGGGCAGAAAAAGAAGAGGCCGCAACGAATCGCGTAGCGAACCTGATTGCTGAAGAGAGATTTCGTTTAAGGGGTTGAAAACTTAGAGTCAAATAGTCATAATGCGCCCCGCATTGAATCAGGGGCGATTGCCTTGAGCATTTAATGTTTTTCTATGGTGGGCTTTTGGTCCTCCCGCAATGATACTCTGTGAACCCGGTCAGGCCTGGAAGGGAGCAGCCGCAGCAGACGACTCATGTGCCGGGATGTGGCTGGAGGCCTGCCACCCAAATCTCTTATGCTGTTTCCTCTGTTGAATTCTTTTTGTTTCTTTCTGAATCGTCTAAAAACTTTAGTGCTTTACTGATTGCAAACTCTACGTTCATTTCCATTTGCTTGCGCTCGCTCTGAGGCAAATAAAACGCCATATCGACCTCGTAGCGAATATAGCGCGGGGGCACTTGATTGAGTGCCAGGCAGCATAGATCGGCCAGGTAATCAGGGCTTTTGACTTTATCTATGCCCAATTCACTTATTCTCTCCAAAACAAGATGTTCGTAATAATTATGGATATCGTCATCGAGTTTCATGGTTATCACCTTATATTTTTCAGCGCTGTCTGTCTAAAAACGGACATATTTATATACATCGGAGTAATACCCTTTTACCAAGCAAGTTGCTCGATGTAGGGAAGTAGTTTACTCCTACCTATCATTCGTATTTTGTCACTATAAAGGTATAGCTCTTATTCTGGGGATGTCGAGCCACCAGTGATAGAATAATTACAACACATTATAAGAAATTGCATTGCAGTAAAGGCACAAACGACATGAAAAAAAATATAGAGCCCTGTTATTACGGTGATTATCTTCAATTAGACAAAATTCTAGGTGCACAGAAACTACAAAGTACTAAGTACGGTGAAACTGCTCATGAGGAAACTTTGTTTATTATTGTCCACCAAGTTTATGAACTGTGGTTTAAACAAGTGCTGCATGAACTTAGTTCTGTCATCGATACCTTTAACCAGGACACTGTCAAAGATCAGCAGCTTCCTCAAGTGGTGTTGCGGCTACAGCGTGTTATTCAAATTCAACGACTGATGAACGATCAAATTGCAATTATGGAGACCATGACGCCTCAGCAATTTCTATCATTCAGGGATTATCTGGTGCCCGCATCAGGGTTTCAGAGTATTCAGTTTAAGCGCCTTGAAATATCGCTGGGATTAAAACGCGAGTTTAGAATAGATTTTGACCAGCAAAGTTTTTACAACCGGTTGAACGACGACGATCGCGCGTTGCTTGAAGGATTAGAAGCAAAACCCAGCTTATTTGAACTTGTCGATAAGTGGTTGTCGCGAATGCCGTTATTAAAAATGGACGGGTTTGATTTTTGGGAATACTACCAAAATGCTGCGAATAAGATGCTTGAAGAGGATCATCACACCATATCAAGTAACGCTATGCTGTCAGAATCTGAAATGCGCCAAGAGTTAAAAGACTGGCAGTCGACAAAAGATAATTTCGACGCGTTATTTGATCATGGGCAATTTGAAAAGCTGCGGGAAGAAGGAAAGTTTCGACTCAGTCACAATGCGTTGTTGTCAGCGCTCTTCATAAAGCAATATTCAGAAGAGCCTATTTTTAATTTACCGTTTCAGTTAATTACCGCGTTGACCGAAATTGATGAACAACTCACAATTTGGCGCTACCGCCACGCGATGATGGTACAAAGGATGTTAGGAACCAAAATTGGAACGGGCGGTTCGTCAGGCCATCACTACTTAAAAAAGACCACCGAATCAAACCGCATTTATCTTGATTTTTTCAATATGGCGACGTTTTTATTACCTAAAGCGGCGCTGCCTGAATTGCCTGAACAGGTAAAAAGAAAGCTGGGTTTCTAGCTTTTACTCAACTCGTTATTCCTCTTTTGTTGGCCATTGCACCAAGGGCTTTTCCCCTTGGTGTAAATGCTTCAAATCGCATTTAAAAAACAGATGGAGAATAAGTAAACTCTGCATTTTTGCGCAGCAATGTTTAATAACCTGAAGGATAACTTTGCGAATTAATCAGGAACCTATAAGTCCTCGTTGTAACTTTGTGTGGACATTATTTAAACAGTTGCTAAATTGAAATAGGAGCACTAGCCGCAGGGGCTAGTCTTGACAAGGAATTTGTTATGCCACATTTAATGAATAGAACTAAGCGCGCTAGTGCATTGCTATCGCTTATGTCAGTGTTCACTTGTAGTACTTTATTGAGTAGCTCAGCCTTCGCTTTTCAATCACTCAGCGACCACTTTTCCGAGTATACGTCAGCCAGTGAAGTCGAAATTAATTATCCAGATGTGAATGCGGTGTTGGATATTTCTGTCATTGACCTGGGCATGTCTAACCGAGAAAAAGCACAACGGCCATTAGGGAGTACAGGCACACTGCTCAAGCGTCGCATTAACCGTTTGACTGCACTGGAAAGTAACCGAGTGTATTTCGAAAACTTTGACAAAAATAATTACCGTCAAGCGGTCTCAGAGGTTCAGGACAGCTTGGCGTCACTTCCCAGCCAAGCACCGCTTGTGTTGTTTAATAAAAATGAGCAATTAGCCTACTGGCTCAATTTGTACAACGTTACTTTGCTCAAGGAAATGGCATATAACGAGTCCAATGTGAATTTTAATCACGAATTTGCCCAAGAAAGAGAGTCTGCGGCATTTAATAAAAAAGTGATAGAGGTGGATGGACAAGACTTGAGTCTCAATGACATTAAGTACGATATCGTACTCAATAACTTTACAGGCAACAGCAATGTTATTTATGGTTTTTTCACCGGTGTTATAGGGGGCCCTAGTATTCAATCTCGCGCCTTTACCGGTAGTAATGTCAACAGTCTACTTAAAGAAGTGGCGAGCGAATTCATCAATTCAAATAGAGGAACCTATTACGACGGGCGCATTTCTTCATTATATGCCAGATACAGTGACTTTTTTGAAGGTGAAGACAAAGCTGTAGCCATCAAAAATCACGTGCTTAAATACATAAACGACGATATGCGAGACAGCATAGAGAGTACACCTGCGCAAGCACTCTCTATGGATATTACCGATTACGCCGAAGCAGGTGTTGGCGATGACAGAGTTTATGCTGCAGGTCAGAGTTATAACCGTGGGGCAATTATGTCTACAGAGCCGGTTATAACAACTGGCTTTGAAAACTTACGCTTTTCCCTAGACGGTATTACACTCCTTAGAGAGATAAATCAAAAATACAATATGGCCAAAGGGAATGTGACGGTGAAAGACCTGTCTGAAAGCGAAGCCACCACGTCGTCAAAAACCGACAATTAATAGTCGAATTAGAAAAGTCAGCCAGGCTAGCAATCAATAACTGGTTAACAAGGGGCGGTGAATAAAGAGCAGCAATTAAAAATAGACACACTTAATTGAGAATTAAAAAGCAGAGATCGTCGAGGTTTCTGCTTTTTTTATGCGTAACAAAACGTTAGCCGTAATGTTTTGTTGACTCAATATTTATACAAAAAAGCGTTAGGGAAAGTTTGATTGAAATTCCAACAACTGGTACAAAAGATAGGGTAGTTATACTAAAGTGTTAAATAGTGCCTTGTTCTTTTGTTCTTCCACCGTTTTATAACTAGTCGCAAACGGCGAATGATAAATGGACGTTGCCGAACACATCGCATCACTGCGTAACACCCAAAAAAGCGGATCATAACCGCTGTAGTTGATGGAAAATAGGGAATTTATTATGTCAAAATTAACCACGTTAACCTTTGTGGCTGCACTATCGATGCTGCCCTTATCAAACGTTGTTGCAGCAGAGACTCTGAGTGAGTCATTTGCCAAAACCACGCAAAATAGCGAGTTGGAAATCGGGTATTCAGATCTCGATGACTTTCTCGGGATTACGGTATTAGACGTTGGTCGCTCAAATAGAGAAAAAGCACCTCGCCCTTCCGGTAACACAGGTACTCGGCTTAAGAAACGCATTAATCGACTGACGGCGTTAGAAGGCAACCGCATCTATTTCGATAACTTTGACAATGTAAAATACGTAGAAGCCTTAAACGCAATCCAGGAAAGTCTTGAAATTCTTCCTAACGAAGCATCATTGTCACAGTTTAACAGCAATGAGCAACTAGCTTATTGGTTGAATCTTTACAACTTCACGTTGCTAAAGGAAATTGCAGCCCAGTATCCCAAAGTAGACATTGGTAAAGAGTTTTCACGGGAATTGAAATCAGATTTTTTCAATGACAAAGTGCTAACAATTGAAGGGCATTCGTTAAGCTTGAATGACATTAAGTACGATATAGTACTTAATAAATACAAAGGGCGTGAAGAGGTGATTTACGGCTTTTTTGGCGGCGTTATTGGTTCTCCTAGTATTCAAACTCACGCGTTTAGAGGGAAGGATGTGTGGCGTCAATTGGAGTCTGCAGCGGCGGAGTTCGTGAATTCGAATAGAGGCACTTATTACGAAGGGCGCGTATCGGCGTTATATGAAAGGTACACCCCATTTTTCGATGGCAAGAATAAAAAAGAAGCCATCAAAGATCACCTACTTTCATACCTAGATGATGAAGTGTATTCAGATTTAGCCAATACGTCTGCAGATGATCTTGAAATGGATATTGAAGATTTCTCAGAAGCGTCAATTGGCAATGACCGAGTATACGCTGCAGGAGTTTCATTCAACAACGCGGCACTAATTGATTCTGCTCGTGTGGAACAGCGGGGTGGGGAGAATATTAGCAACTTTGGTGTACAAAACTTTGTGGCAGAAGGGCTAATTTCAAAAGCCAAACTCAATGTGAGATTTACCGCAGACGAACTTGAGTTATTGCAAGGAATAAATAAGAAATATCAGGTTACGAACGGACAGGTCACCATTAAAGATATTGATGCGCCTAATAACCAAGAGAACCAGCAGTAGAATTTTCAAATACCTATTTGCTATTTGTTTGGTTTTTAAACGATGAAAGGGTAAGTTAACCACTTACCCTTTTTACTTTGTGTTTATTGTCTTACAAAATTTTTTATTCAGAAGCATTACCCAATTTCGATGTGGCTTGTATATTTCTTCATCAATCGAGAGTGTTTTTTGGTTAAATGTTGAGCTTTTTTTCTTCTCTGCTACTTCTATTTGTGTATTGGTTTTTACAATTTTTTCCTTTTTGTAACTTTCCTGTTACACATAAATCAGATTAATTGAAAAAAAATTGAACTTTTACAGAACTCTGTGACTGTTGATAGTTGACCCCCCCTCAGGGATATGGTTATTATCATTAATGAGGTTCAGACCTTACTTATAACGAGTCGTAATAAAACGAACGATTAAAAACACACTAAAACGTATTTAGTGGTCCAGGGAGACAATACATGTTTACAAACTCTAGATTGGCTAAGTCAGTTAAGCTGGCTTGTGCCTTCGGTGCGCTTTCTGCGTCTATGACGGCGACTTCGGTAGTTGCTCAAGAAGACGAGCAAGTTGCTGATGAAGTAGTAGAGAAAATCTCTGTAACAGGTTCACGTATTAAACGTGCTTCTTTAGAATCAAACAGCCCAGTGGTTAGCATTGACGCTGCAGTTATCGAATCGACTGGTTTCTCTCGTATTGAAGACGTGATGAACACCTTACCGCAAATCGAAGCTGCACAAACTGCTTTCCAAGCTAACGGTGCATCTGGTGTTGCAAACCTTGACTTACGTGGTCTTGGCCCAAACCGTACACTTGTTCTAGTTAACGGTCGTCGTCTACAGCCAGGTGGTGTATACAGCCAGGCACCTGACGTTAACCAAATTCCAGCTGCATTAGTTAAGCGCGTAGACGTGCTAACTGGTGGTGCGTCTACTACTTACGGTGCTGACGCGGTAGCGGGTGTTGTTAACTTTATCATGGATACTGACTTCGAAGGTTTCGAAATCACTGCTCAAGCAGCGGGTTACCAGCACAACAACGATAACAGCTATGTCCAGGGCCTTATGGATAATCGCGGCTTTGATTACCCAGACGGTTCTAACGGTATCGGTGGTGAGTCTTATGACATCAGCGTTACTGCGGGTGGCGATTTCGCGGGCGATAAAGGTCACGCAACTGTATATGGTACATGGCGTCGTAACAACGAAATGCTTCAAGGTGAGCGCGACTACTCTTCATGTGCATTGAATAGTTCTCTTACAGCGTGTGGTGGATCATCTACCGCTGTTCTTCCTAACTCGTTCTTCTACCCAGTAGTTGACGGCGAAGTTGATTACTCTAACGAGTTGTTCTGGAGCTTAAACGAAGACGGTAGTTTCTCTCCGTACGACGGCACTAACCTATACAACTATGCGCCAATCAACCACTTCATGCGTCCAAACGAGCGCTTCACTTTTGGTGCGTTTGTTGATTATTACGTAAATGACGATACCCGTGTTTACGTTGAAACTAACTTCATGAACGACAGAACAGCAGGTCAAATCGCTGAGTCTGGTACGTTCTACGGTGCTGAGTACCTGTTTGACTACAACAACCCAATTCTGTCTGATGCGCAAAAAGCGCAAATCCAGGCGGCATTTGGTCAAACTGATGCAGATCAATTCGTAGCATACATCGGTAAGCGTAACGTGGAAGGCGGCCCTCGTGCCGACAACCTAGAGCACAACTCTTTCCGTATGGTTACGGGTGTTGAAGGTATGATCAACGACATGTGGTCATACGATGTGAGCTACATGTACTCACAAACCAGCTCTTCTTCTGCGTACATCAATGACTTGTTCCTACCTTCAATCGGCCCACGTGTTGGTGAAGTTGGTACTGATTGTTCTGGCGACTGCTTACTATATGATGTATACACGCCATACGGTGTTACGGCTGAAATGGCTGGCCAATTGTCAGGTACTGCGGTACTTACAGGTAATACATCGCTAATCATTTATAACGGTTTCGTTACTGGTGAGTTTGACTTCACAATGCCAGGTGCAGATACGCCAGTAGCTGCTGTATTCGGTCTAGAGCGTCGTGAAACTGACTTCGAACGTACTTCTGATACAGTATATCAGGAAGGTTCATTGGTTGGTCAAGGTGGCCCAACTGAAAGTCTTACAGGTTCATTTGACGTAAACGAATTCTTTACTGAAATCAGCCTACCATTAATTGAAGACGCACCAGGTGTTGAAAACCTAACTGTTGACCTTGCACTACGACTTTCTGATTACAATACATCAGGCAACGCAACGACTTATAAAGTAGCGGCTGACTGGGCTATCACTGAAGACTACAAATTCCGTGCAAGTTTCAACCGTGCTATCCGTGCACCAAACATTGGCGAATTATTCGCAGCGCAAAGCGTTGGCCTTTGGGGTGGTATTGACGGGTGTTCAAACCAAGCTGATACTGGCGCTCCTGTATATTCAGAAGCACAGTGTGCGCTTACAGGTGTAACTGCGGCACAGTATGGTTCAATTACAGCTAACCCAGCTGACCAGTACAACCAGTTCTCTGGTGGTAACCCGAACCTTGACCCAGAAGAAGCTGATACCTTTACTCTTGGTTTCGTAGCATCTCCATTCGAAGATTTCGATTTCGCAATCGACTACTGGAAGATCGAAATGGAACAAGTTATCGGTACTGTTGGTGCACAAACTATTCTTGATCTTTGTGCTACACGTGGCGAATTCTGTGAAAACGTAAATCGTAGTGCATCTGGTAGCTTGTGGATTAGCCAAGACGCGTTCATCACTAACCTTTCTGACAACGTTGGTGGTCGTAAGTGGGCTGGTGTTGACTTAGACATGGCTTACAGCATGGATCTAGCTGGTGGTACATTACGTACTAACATGGTTGGTTCATACAACCTTGATAAGACTTATCAGCCATTACTATCTGATCCTTCACTAGATTATGACTGTTCTGGTATCTCAAGCACTAACTGTTTCGCTCAGCCTAAGTGGCGTCACACTTTGACTGCTAACTACTCAATGGACGATTGGAATGCAATCGCACGTTGGAGATACTACGGTAACGTTGATTTCGTAGGTGAAGGCGGTATTTCTTCATACTCGTTCTTCGACCTTACTGGTAGCTATGCGGTTAATGATTACTTAACAATCTCTGCTGGTGTGAATAACGTATTCGATAAAGAACCACCAATTGTGGGTAGTGCAAACGCAGCAAGCTCAAGCACTAACGGTAACGTTGTAGCAGGTTTCTACGACACACTAGGTCGTTACTTGTTCACTAACGTAAAACTTTCTTTCTAATTAATTAGAAATTAAGTAGCAAGTTTAAAAAGCCAGCTGAAAAGCTGGCTTTTTTTATGCCTTTTTTATAGTTTTGAAGGATGAAAATAGCGGTAAGATTTCTCAGTTTCTGCTTATTTTTTTTATAAATTATTGCTAATGTAGCAAATACAAATTTGATAATTTGTTTCTATAGGCTTTTGCGCCATCATATAAAAAGAAAAAGAAAAAGAAAAAGAAGAAATGAAAGATTTGAATAAAATCGGCGAATTGCTGCGAACTGGTAAATATGCAGATGTGCTACACCTTATGCACAGTGTTTTTCCACGTGAACTTCCCAATGGCGAATTAGCTAAAATAGCCAGTTTTTGCGAAGTCAAACTCGGTCAGCCAAGCAAAGCGATCGATAGGCTGCTGGCGGAAATGGAAAAGAGCGGTAGCAGTAACAGCTTGCTCATTAGCCTGTGCTTTGCCTATGCGACCAACAACGAAATCGACAAAGTAGAAAAACGATTATTAAATGACATTGATTTTTCACGCCTTTCATTGCAAGAAGTGAATGAAATCAGGTATTTAATAAATGAGTTCCCCTTTGGTGCACACACCCTGTCTGAAGTATTGTGCCGCTTGGCAGACAATCTAAATGACGAAGCGCTACTTGGCCAATTACTGCAGATTGCCAACCAGAAACACTTGTATGATTGTGCATATTTTTTGGCTGACAAACTTTACAAATATTATCCAAAAAACAATTATCTTATTGATAAAGCAATTGCGCTACGCTTTTTAAATCGGCCTGATGAAGGGGCGCAAATTATACAAAAATTAGTGCCGAAAATATCGCATTTTGCCATTCATCACAATTTAGGGAATATGTATTCTGATATGGGGCGTTTAAACGAAGCGCTTGTTGAATACGAAAAAGCGATAAGCCTTAATCCTTCCTATGTAGATTCTTTAGTGAATTATGCAAGAGTGGCCTATGAGTTAGGTCAACGCGATGTTTGGTTGGCGCCAATTGAAAAACAATTGCCTTTACAACCAAATAATAAGGCCATTCAATTAGCCTATATAAACTTACTATTAGAAAATAACGCATACGGACAAGCGAATAGCCATCTCGAAACAGCGGGCATTGCTCACACTGACCCGGTTTATGCAT
The DNA here is from genome assembly GCF_047159385.1 of Alteromonas sp. D210916BOD_24. GTDB lineage: Bacteria > Pseudomonadota > Gammaproteobacteria > Enterobacterales > Alteromonadaceae > Alteromonas. Next base: position 2,593,891 of record NZ_AP038333.1, on the reverse strand, counting down.
TACTAAAAGCGAAATGCCTGCGCGCTCTTCAACGTCCTAACGATGCGATGCAGTTGCTTTTGCCTTTTAAAGCATTTTCTATAAAAGAGATAAGTGTGGAGCTGCTAGAAATTGCGTTGGAAATTCAAGATGTCGATTTGGCGTTTGAACTTATTAAGCAAATTCAAAACACTAAAGATGTGGATGCGTCAACTATACAGATTACTATCGCCAATGAGTATATCGCCAGACAGTTGTCAAATAAGCCGCTGCGCTATGCCATTGAGTCGGCGGTAGCGCAATCCATCTGTTCGCAAGGCGAAATTGACCTTGATAAAGTCAACGCAATTTTGATGAATCACCATAAAATGCGCTATTCCCCGGTAAACCAATCAGTACAAAAGGGGACGCAGACGCGCGGGAACTTATTTCCTTCACGTGACAAACACTTACAAAGCATCGAGCGGTATATCAAACAAAAAGTGGTCGACTATGTGAATAACCATAAGGCTATTCTCAATTTACCTGCTGCCAATAACGCGGACATAAAACATGTTCGATTTACAGGTTCTTGGTCAGTGCTCAATAAGTCTGACGGTTATCACGTACCACATTATCACTCTAAAGGTCTGGTTAGTGGCGTTTTTTATGTGGACATACCAGAAGAATTAAAGCACAACAGTGAAGCAGGGCACTTGCACTTGGGAATGGTGGATAAACAGCCATATTACCACATTGCTCCGGTCTTAACTGTCAGACCTGAGCGGGGCAAGCTGGTACTGTTTCCCTCTCATTTATGGCACGGTACCTATCCAACTGAAATCACGGGAGAACGCTTAACCATTGCCTTTGACGCCGTTTTAGCGTGACGTAAGTCTGGTGCAAACCTAAAATGAATGACGTCGAATCTTCCTTATGCTGTTATTTTGAGCCTTTTTCAAAACTATCAAGTTTAGCGCTACAACGTCGCGATTGATGAATACACATTTTTGATCGTATATTAATCAAATGGTCTAAAAACCATGGGGTGTAAATAGCCTGTTACTTGACTCGTTATAGCATTCCGTGTGAGTATACAACGTTCGTAGTACTCACTATTGTAGTTGGTGCTACATTCCTGAAACAAAATTGTAAAAGTTTTATACGCCCCTTGCCCGAATAACTTCCTATCGGCGAGGATTCAAATAAGAAATTTGGTTGGGAACTATGTCCAAAATGAGCAAGAGAACTCTTATTGCTTCTACTGTTATGGGTGCATTCGCACTAACAGGTAGCGCAGTCTCTGCAGATACGCTTGAAGATCTTCATAAAGAAGAAGCGAAAATCCACGCGGCTGCAGCGAAATCTCAAGAAAAAATCAATACGTTGTTTGAACAGTCTCAAGAACTACTTGTTGAGTATCGTCAAACAGTAGATGAGACAGAAAACCTTAAAATCTACAACGATTACATCGCTAGCCTTGTTGCTGACCAGCAACGTGGTATTGACTCTCTACAGCGTCAAATCGACAGCATTGAAGCAACTAAGCAGGGTATCGTTCCGCTTATGTTCCGCATGATCGATAGTCTAGAGCAGTTCATTAAACTAGACCGCCCAATTCACTTGGAAGAGCGTCTAGCTCGCGTTGACCGTCTTCGCGACCTAATGGCGAACTCTAACGTTACTGTTTCTGAGCAGTTCCGTCAGGTTCTAGAAGCTTACCTAGTTGAAGTTGAGTACGGTACTAAGATCAATTCGTATCAAGGTACAATTGATAACGCTGGAACAGAAGTAACTGTTGATTTCTTCAACTTGGGTCGTGCAGCGTTGCTTGCTCTTTCACTTGACCAGACTCACGCGTGGGTATGGAACAATGAAAGCCGCACTTGGGAACAACTAGGTGACGAATATCTGTCAGCTGTTATTGATGCAGTTAAAATGGCGAATGGCGTCATTCCTGCGGATCTGATCAAACTACCAATTAGTGCAGCGGAGTAATTGTTAATGAAACCAGTATTCAAAACTCTTTTAGCCGCTGCGACAGTTGCAGTTGCAGCAACCGGAGCTCAAGCTCAGGAAGCAAAGAGCCTGAAAGACCTTCTTGACCAAGTTCAACAGAACCGTGTTTCTGAGGCTCGTCTAGACAAACAACGCGAAGCAGAATTCCAATCTGCACGCGCTGACAAGCAAGCGCTTCTTCGCAAAGCGCAAGCAGAACTTAAAGCTGAGCAAGCTCGTGGTGACCGTCTACAGAAGCAATTCTCTGACAACGAAGTAACACTTAACGAAAAAGCAGCGGAGCTAGATCAAGCTACCGGTACACTAGGTGAAATGTTTGGTGTGGTACGTCAAGCGTCTTCTGAAGCTTATGGTCGTATCTCTACTTCAATCGTTAGTGCTCAGTTCGCTGGCCGTGGTCAATTCCTAGCTGAAATGTCAGAAGACTCTAAAGGTCTTCCAAACATTAAAGAACTTGAAGACTTATGGTTCGCGCTTCAAAAAGAAATGACTGAAGGCGGCGAAGTAGTTCGTTTCACAACTGAAGTTGTAAACCTTGACGGTGGTTCTTCACAGCAAGAAGTTGTACGTGTTGGTACGTTCAACCTTGTAGGTGATGCAGGTTACTTAGCTTATGACGCTGAAGCTGAAGTCGTTCAGCCTCTAGGTCGTCAGCCAGATGGTCACTTCGTGGCTTCTGCTGAAGATTTAATTGCAGCTTCTTCTGGTCTTGTACCGTTTTATGCCGACCCATCTCAAGGTGCAATCCTTGGTCTATTGAAGCAAAAAGCGACAATGTCTGAGCGTTATCACGCGGGTGGACCAGTAGGTTACACAATCACAATTATGCTTGCTGTTGGTCTATTGATTGGTCTTTACAAAATGATCACGTTAACTATTGTTGGCGGCAAAATGCGTTCACAGCTTAAGAATGTAAGCAACCCTTCTGAAGGTAACCCTCTAGGTCGTATCCTTAAGGTGTATCAAGAGAACAAAAATGCTGACGCTGAAAACCTTGAGCTTAAGCTTGACGAAGCTATCCTTCGTGAACTTCCACGTATCGAAAGCGGCATTAACGTAATCAAGATTTTCGCAGCGATTGCACCTCTACTAGGTCTACTAGGTACAGTACTAGGTATGATCGAGACCTTCCAAACCATCACGCTATTCGGTACGGGTGACCCACGTATGATGGCAGGAAGTATCTCAATGGCACTTGTAACTACAGCTCAGGGTATTATTGCGGCTCTGCCTCTAATTCTTACTCACAGCATCGTAGCTTCTCGTAGCAAGTCAATTATCCACATTCTTGATGAGCAAACTGCGGGTATCGTAGCGGCTCACACAGAGTCGGAGAAGGCGTAATATGAATTACCTGATTGGATTATTTGAATCGGTCAGGGACTTTATCGCTACCGGCGGTGACGTACTATACTTCGTTGCTGCCGCGCTCTTTCTCATGTGGGTTTTAATGATTGAGCGCTACTGGTATTTAACCTCGGTCTTTCCAAAGGTGAAGAAAAACATCATCGCAAATTGGGATGCCCGAGCTGATACCACTTCATGGTATGCGCATAGAATCCGTGACGCGTGGATTTCTCAAGCGTCAGATGACCTAAACGCTAGAATGCTGATTATCAGAACGATTATTGCAATGTGTCCATTAATCGGACTACTTGGAACCGTTACCGGTATGATCAGTGTTTTCGAGACAATGGCAACGCAGGGCACCAGCAACGCTCGTCTTATGGCCGCTGGTATCTCTATGGCAACTATCCCGACGATGGCGGGAATGGTCGCTGCGCTATCTGGACTGTTCATCAGTTCACGTCTTGAAGCGAAAGTGAAGCTGGCAAGAGAAGGGCTAGTTGATAGCCTGCCACATCATTAGAGAGAGAGATTATGGCTCGAAAAGTCAGAACCGAGGAAGAAGATGCACAGATCGACATGACACCCATGTTGGACATCGTGTTTATCATGCTTATCTTCTTTATCGTTACCACTGTTTTCGTTAAAGAAGCAGGGATTGAAGTTAACAAGCCAGATGCGAGCCAGGCAATTCTTCACAAAAACGCCAACATCTTTATCGCCGTAACGGAAGATGGAAATGTTTGGTTAGATAAACGTGAAGTTGCGCCGGACAGCGTAAGAGCGAATATTGAAAGACTGCTTACCGAGCAGCCAACCGATTACGTAATCATTCAAGCTGATGTTAAAGCGAAACATGGTTTAGTAGTTGATATTATGGATCAGGTTAAGGCCGCTGGCGTTAACCGAGTCTCGGTAGCGGCAAGGGGATAAGATGTTACGTATAATTGTATCTATATTATTAGGTGCTGGTGTTGCATTCGCCCTTTTCGTTCTAATGGCAAAGTTGATTGAGAATTCATCTAGACCAGCAGACGAAATTCCGCCTGCACCGGTGATTGATATTGTAATGCAGGAACCAGACGACCAGACGCAAACGCGTACTCGTGTTCCACCACCGCCTCCACCGCCGCCGCCTCAACCTCCTAAAATGGAGCAAGTTGAGCCGGAAGCAGCGGAACCAGACGCAGATGGATTTAGCTTAGCTATTCCTGCTGTTGATACTGGTGGCGTAGGTGTAAACATTGGTGGTGTTGGTGCTATGCAGCGCGACGGTGACGCGACACCAATCGTTCGTATCGACCCTAAATATCCACCTGAAGCAGCTCGTGATGGCCGCGAAGGATGGGTTAGATTGTCATTCACTATCAACGAAGTTGGTGGTGTTGATGATATCGAAGTGATTGACGCTGAACCTAAGCGTATTTTCGACCGCGAAGCACGTCGTGCTTTGCGCAAATGGAAATACAAGCCTAAAATCGTTGATGGCAAGCCGGTTAAACAACCTGGCATGTTTGTACAGCTAGACTTTAAACTGGAGCAATGATCATGATGAAACGTTCAGTCAAAATGTCAGCCGTTGCTTTAGTGCTTGGTGCAGGTGCGGTGCTTTCAGCGCCCGCTGCACTAGCGCAGTCATCGCCAGTGGTTTGTCCTGGTTACCAGAAAGGCAAAACTACACTTGTAGGCGAGCGTACCGGTAAAAAGGTTCAAAAAGCATTTGAGTTTTACAACGAAGACCAAGTTACTGAAGCACTAAACGTACTTTATGAAATCGATCCATCAGACGATTTTGATAGAGCGTACGTTAAGCGTTTTATTGGTAACCTTCTCGCTGCTCAAGAAGGGCAGGGCGGTAAAGCGTATAACTATCTTGTAGAATCTGTAGAGCCTAAGGTACTTAATGACCTTGAACACTCTCAGACGCTTAAATTACTTGGTGATTTAAGCATGCAAGAGAGCAAATACACTGATGCAGTTAAGTGGTACAACAAGTGGATGGAATTCACTTGTAAAGAAGACGCTGATGTATATACGCGTTTGGCACAGGCATATTACGAGTCTAAGAAATTAGACAAAATGGTAGAGCCTGCAGACAAAGCAATTGCTTTGTACGAAAAGCCAAACAAGAACCCTTATGTACTTAAGTTGACGTCTTACTACGAGCGTAAGATGTACCCTGAGACAGTTGCTGTAGCTGAAGAGTTAGTACGCAAGTTTCCTGAAACACCAAATTGGTGGACTCAGCTTGGGTTCTTCTACCTAATGGTAGAGGACTACAAGAAAGGCCTTTCAACATTTGAGCTTGCTTATATGCAAGATTATTTGAAGAAAGATTCTGAGATAAAGACGCTTGCTCAGCTATATCAAACCAACGGCATGCCTTACCGTGCCGCCAAACTTCTTGAGAAACACATGAAGTCTGGTTTGTTGAAGGAAGATGCTGATATGCTGGCTAATATTGCCAATGCATATCACCAGGCAAAGAACTACAAAACAGCAGCAGGTTTATATGCCAGAGCTGCAGCGAAGAGTTCAGACCCTGAGCATTACCGCAAGCAAGGTACACTTTTGCTAGTAGCTGAAGACTATAAAGGCGCAATCAAAGCATTGGAAAATGCACTTGAGCGCGGTGCCGAAGATCCTGAGAAGATTCACTTTACACTTATGGAAGCGAACTTCTATGCAGGCGACTTCAAGTCAGCTTACAAGCACGTACAAGAAGCTAAGAAAGATCGCTCTCTACGCCGCAACGCAGCCGCGTGGGAACCTTACATCAAGGAAAAAGCGAAAAACCGTGGTATTAGTATTTAATACTTCGCATTAGCTATCAAAAAAGCCTCCAGTTGGAGGCTTTTTTTTGTTGTGACAGTGTCTCGTTTTCGATAGCTGCTTCTTACTTGTCGTTATGTGACGGAAACACGGCTAACCCAAACCCGGTGTATCTCGCCTAAATAGCGCATTTATTTCACTTCTAAGAATCTGGCTAATCTGTTTACTACCATTTGCATTGAGAATACATTTTAGCGTAGTGAGATTTAGGTCTGGCTTCATCAGTGCCTGAACGAATTCCGTGTTACACCATACATTAGTTGCGTTTCTTCTATCCGTATCTGATAGCAGAAAGTTGAGCGGTCTGCCTGCAAAATAGGCTTGTTTGTTATTAATGGCGGTAGCGAGCTTATTAATTATAGGCCACACATCGTCCAGTGGTCTGGTACCCTGCACAAATTGATTTAGCTTGTTTTGTAAAAGTGTTTCCAATTCAGTAGAGGGGGCATAGGGCAATGTGCCGGATACGAATACTTCATATTGCTTTAGCAGTGCCACTATCTGCTTTGCCTTACTGATAAGCGGTAACATGGCTAATGCACTTGTTTCACCACTTGCCTTATTAGCTTTTCTGCCCTTATCTACGACCACATAGTTATTTACTTGCCAAAATTTATCTAACGCTTTTGTACTGCCATAGGATGTCAAACAAGCACTTACATCGTCTTCTATAGCAAGCTGTGAAATTCGCTTCAACAAAATAGTGCCTAGTCCACGGCCTTGCAGGTGCGGCGTGACAGCGATGCGGTTGACTCGCCAGTAGGTATCAAGCGCAACAGTTGCATCTGTAGTGGCTAGTGCTAGGCGTTGTACGCCAAGATGCCCTTTAGGGCGACGTTCGCCGCTTGCGATTTTGTCAGCCATATTTTGCTTATTAAACATTGCACCACCTTCAACATTGATAACTGCGGCGGCTATGACGTGTTCGTTTAAGATAATGACAGCTAAGCGTAAATCTGGGCTATCCATTAACCTCATTAAGTCGTCTGGTGTTGTTTGATAGTGTGCAAGTGAAAGCAATGCCATAAGTTGTTGCATGTGCTTAGGACTAAGCTCAGTGAATTGGGTTAATTGAATTGCCTGTTCAATGTGGCAATTATCCAACGCGCAGTTAAGCGTGTCAGTGTTGCGGGTAGGCGTTTGGTTAGCATATGGCGACTGGAATAAACACAGTTCATTTAATAGTATTTCGATTGGATCGTCTTCAAACCACCTAAGGGGCGTATGCATATCAATATGAATGAAGTTGGGTTTTTCATCTTTGGCACAACACTGCGGGTTTATTCTTTCGTCATGTTTGTTATCAAACAGAGGTATTAACTTGAGCATAAAGCCATTCCCACTGCCTTCGTAGCCTTGTAATGTGGTACTTAAAATCCATTGTTTAAATACTGCGGTTACACGTTTTAAAATAGGCAGAGGGAAAGACGCGGCTTCGTCTATGACTACAAGGTCGAATTGATTAGCGTATTGATGGCTAAGTAAGGCATTGTCTGGTGCAACCCAGCGGACTTCCCCTTTTCCTAGTGCTATGTAGTCCGTATCCTGCTTTATTTCACTGTGATGCTGGGCAATAAATTTAAACACGTGTTTGACGTTATCGTGAATGCTACTGGTCAGTAATACGCGTTTTCCCTGAGTGAGTATATCGGCGATAAACATGCCCAATAAGGACGACTTGCCACGTCCTCGAGGTGCACTAACCACTGCGCGCAGCTGCCCTGATTTGAAACCGTTTTGTAGCGCGTAGTAACCCTTCATTTGGTCTGGTGAGGCAAAGTGGCCTAGATTAGTATGCGTAATTTGTTTGGATACGTGTAATAGTTCAAGATCAGGAATACAAAAGGACGCTTCCGTGAACCAGGCAGTACAAGTGGAGTGCGTTAAGGTTTCAATGAAACGCCGCAAGTATAAACTGGTGTTAGGTGAGTAACCATAAGAGATAAAGGGCCTTTGAATTGTGTCCGGCCATGTACTTAATTCAGGGCAGCTCACAAGTAAACAGCCGCTTCGTTTTACGCTACCGGCTACTGCCATCACATCTCCCGGTGAAAAGCGACTATGGCAATCTAATACAGCAATGTCGCATTCACTGCCAAGTATGTGCTTGCGCTTTGCACCAGTAATGGTTTTACAGTCGTAAAACCGTATCGTGATGTCGGCAGGGGAGATATTGACTAGTGCAGATATACTGTCGTGACAAAATTCAGGCGTTCCACTAATCAGGGCAATACGCCTATGCAGATCAGTGGTTATATTTTCTTCACTGTAAGGGGCAAATAGCCAGTTGCCTAATTGTTGTAGCGCCATGTGTGTGATTTTTCGGTATAATATAGCCAATATAGTAGCGATTTATTAAGAGGAATTCGAATGCGCTTTCTTTCTCGGCGGCTAGTGATGCCAAACGATCTCAATTATGCCAACTCATTGTTTGGTGGTCGCGCGTTAGAGTGGATAGATGAAGAAGCCGCAATTTGGGCAATTTGTCAGCTTGAAACTAACTGCTTGGTCACCAAGCACATTGGTGAGATCAGTTTCGAATCGCCAGCACTTCAAGGCGACATTGTCGAGTTTGGTTTAGAGACCAAAGCGATTGGACGTACATCTATTACGGTAACTTGTTTAGTACGCAATAAAGCGACAAAGAAAACCATTTGTTTTGCCGATGACATAGTGTTTGTTAAGGTCGATCCCGAAAGCCGTCAACCTGCAGCTCACGGGAAAACGCTGGAAGGGCTGAAAGCCCAAACCGATGACGAAGTTCGCAGACTCAATTTAAATTTAGAAGAGTGATGCAGGAAAATATTCAAATAAAAAGAAAGTGATAATCGCTTTCTTTGCTTGACGGTGTATGTCTAAGTGGTAGACTCCGTCGCAGTTGTTGAGCGTATTTGTATTGATACGCTTGACCAAGCCAAGGGGTGTCCGTTCGCGGTCTGAGATCCACTTTTGTGGGAACCCTTTTACCTGATCCGGATAATACCGGCGTAGGGATGGTTCACAATATAGCCTTATCACCTGCCGTTAACGCCGGATCTTTTTTCTTTGTAAAGAATAAGAGATCCCATGTACAAAACACTTTTTACCGTTTCATTACTTACAAATTCAATTACTGCCTACGCGCAAGAGGTAAACACCCACGAGGGTACGACTAACACTGCATCGGATATCGAGCGTGTGGTGGTGACGGGAGATTTCCGTCAAATAACCTTAGATCAACTGAGTGCCAGTGCCTCTATACTTGACCAAGCACGTCTTAGCAGCAGACAACCCACTCATATCGACAGCGTATTAAACAGTATTCCTAACGTGAATTTTGCTGCCGGCGCATCACGTGGACGATTTATTCAGATCCGTGGTATCGGAGAGCGTAGTCAGTTTGCAGAACCCATTAACCCCTCAGTGAGCTTTATTGTCGATGAATTCGACTTTTCTGGCTTAGCGGCAGCGGGTTTAATATTTGATACGCAACAATTGGAAGTTTATCGCGGTCCGCAGGCTACGCTGTTCGGTACCGGCGCGTTAGCTGGTGCGGTTAAGTTAAGCAGTCACGAAGTGGGCAGCGCTGGCCCAGACTACGTTGAAGCTCGTATAGGCAACAAAGACAGTTACCGCGTTGAAGCGGCTACGGGTGCCGACATCAATAGTGAGTGGGGGTATAGACTAGCCGTCGTCCACAATCAAAGTGACGGGTTTGTTCACAATACCTTTCTAGGACGTGACGACACTAATAATATAGATGAGACGGCTTTGCGTTTCGCCATTGAAGGCGATATGTCGGACAGTTCATCACTGGCATTAACGTATCGCTGGTATGACATTGATAATGGCTATGATGCATTTTCGTTGGATAACGACAATAAAACATTATCGGATGAACCGGGTTTCGATGCACATCAAACACATGCAGTAAGTGCCAGAAGTACCACACAAACTAATGCTGGTGATGTGATCCTTATTGCTACTCATGCATCGCATAACATTGCCTATGGCTACGATGAAGACTGGACTTTTACAGGATTTCATCCATGGGGGTACACCTCCTTTGATGCCTACTATCGAGACATCGAGACACAAACGGGTGAAATACGATTCGTTTCATCAAAAAATGCCGCACTTTTTAACAATAAAACAGATTGGACGATAGGGGCATTTTACAAGCAATCAAAAGAGCACTTACGCCGTCAATATACTTATCTGGACAGTGACTATGCGAGCCAATACCGCCCTACCACAACGGCGTTGTATCTTCATACTGAATCACGACTAAATGCCAACCTGACGTTGGTGGCCGGTTTAAGAGCCGAAAATTACGATTTTGAGTTTACCGACAATAGTGGCCTAGATCGCGCATTCGATACGGATATGCTAGGTGGAAAGCTGGCACTTCAATATACCTTGGGTGAGCACTTTTATTATGCCAGTCTATCTAAAGGCTACAAAGGCGCTGGCTTTAACCCTGATAATCGGGTGAATGACAATCAGCGCTTTTACAACGAAGAATACAATTGGAATTATGAAGTTGGTGTAAAAGGGCCACTTGTAACACCTGCGCTAACGGCCAGAGCTGCACTGTTTTATATGGACAGAACTGATACGCAAATCAGTGATTTTGATGTGATCACCCGCGACGATGGCACTGCCGGTTTCGTTGATATTATTGCCAATGCGGATTTGGGCACTAATAAGGGAGCTGAATTAGAGTTGGATTGGTTGGCGTCTGATACATGGCATGTGAGTGCCAACATTGGTTATCTTAGCGCAACGTTTGAAAACTACACCTTGGCTGATGGAACAGAAGTGGCAGAGCAACGTCAAGCACAGGCCCCTAAGTGGACTGCTAACCTATTCAGTGAACTTTCTTTGACAGACAATCTGGTATGGCGCGTGGACGTAGATTACAAAAGTGAATACCGCTTCTCTGACGGTCATGACGTGACTGCTCCCAGCACAACGCTAGTTAATTCCGAGGTCGCGCTGACCTCTGGCCAGTGGGTAACCACGTTATGGATACAAAATGCCTTCGATAAAACTTACTACACCCGCGGATTTGGTGGGTTCAGTAACGATCCCAGAGACGAATACGCCTTTAATGAACCTTATTATCAATTAGGGAATGGTCGTCAATTTGGTCTTACTGTGAAATATGCATTTTAAGTAAATCAAGGAGTAGTTGTTATGCACGTTATGGTTGAACTGTCGTTGTATCCTTTGGTTAATGAGTACATTTCACCTATTCAGGACTTCATCGATAGGTTAAATAGTTATACTGATATCACGGTGTCGACGAGTTCGACCAGTACCCAGGTAACCGGGGAATACGGTGTGGTAATGAAAATTCTGGGCGATGAAATGCAAAGAACGCACGAAGCAGTGGGACAGGCGATCTTTGTCGCCAAGTTTCTCAACTTTGATGCCATGCAAGCGAGAAAGTCATCCTGATGTCTGATTTTATCACGGGTTTCTCTACTCAAATAGCGGCAACCTCTATAGTAGAGTGGGTTGCCGTTGTACTTGCTATTGGCTATGTACTGCTTGCGGCTATACAAAATAGCTGGTGCTGGCTTTGTGCGTTTGTAAGTACCGCCATTTACACCTGGCTGTTTTGGCAGGTGACACTCCCATTTCAGTCTGCCCTTAACTTTTTCTACATGGTAATGGCGATATACGGTTATTTTCAGTGGACCAAAAGTAGCACTGAAGGAGACAGCAAGCCAGTGTGGTATTGGCCCATGCGGTATCACGTTTTGATTGTGCCACTTATGCTGATTGCAGCCTGGAGCTTGGCACATATTGCACAGTCACAATTTAACAGTGAATTTTTGCTGTTAGATGCAAGCATAAACTTACTTAGTGTGGTAACCACATTTATGGTTGCCCACAAAGTCCTGCAAAACTGGGTATACTGGTTTTTTATAAATCTTGCGTCGGCCTACTTGTACCTTCAGGTAGGCTATGTGCTCTCGGCATGCCTTTTCTTAGGATACGTCGGTTTTTCCGTATTTGGATATTACCAGTGGCACAAACAATACAGAGAACAACGTGAGCACAACGGCTATCTTAGAGCAAATCAAACAAGCGCTTAAACTTACTCGCGACGTCGAGCTCACTCGCTTAACTTCTGGAACGATAAATCATGTTTATCGCATTTCAAATCTCAGCGAAGGGAGGGAGTGGGGCAAAGCGTTTACCGATGTGGTTGTAAAGTGGTTTGGCGAAGACAAATTTAGTGGTGTCGACCGTTGCCACCAATTTAACCTTCAACAACAACTTTGTGAGCGAGGTATAGCAACTAAACCTTTATGGTTAAGTGACGATGAGTGTGTCTGGGTAGAACAGTGGCAGCCAAGTAAGCAAGTCAACTCAGTAACACCTTCTGATTTAGCCAGTGTTCTTGCGCAAATTCACCGCCTGACTATTACCACTAGACCTTTGAATTTAGCGAAGCGATGGCAGCATTATGCTGAAGTGTGTGGCTTATCTCCCAGTGACGCCCTTTACACTCAGGTTCAATCACTGCGTAAAGCGGTCACTGACAGTGAGCGAGAAGTGAAAGACAGCGTCTTGTGTCACAACGACTTACTGGCAGGCCACGTACTCTTTCAAGAAGACGATAAGCCTGTGGTGATTGATTGGGAATACGCTGCCATGGGAAACAGGTACTTCGATTTAGCCAGCTGCTGCCTGATTAATCAGTTCGATGAAAAGGCGTCTGCACAGCTTATAGAGACGTATTGCGCAATAATGGGAATAGCCTTAGACGAGGCGAAAGAGAAATTCTCCCAACATGTGAATATCGTAAGCACCACCAATGCTCTTTGGCTTGAAGCATTAGCGGTATCCAAATTAACCTCATGATAATTGAAGGTAATCAATGTAACGGTGGAGTGGGATTAACGCTAAAAGCACCGAGAGTCGGGCGAAAAAACGTCGCATTGAGTGTTAAATGAGCATGTAACCCGGTGTGCACACAAAAACACTTTACCTTTTAAACGTCATACGTATAATGCACAGCGCGCTAGGGGTGTAGTTCGAATTGGTAGAACAGCGGTCTCCAAAACCGATGGTTGGGGGTTCGAGTCCCTCCACCCCTGCCACTTTCCTATTTCCTCAATACCACTTTTTCATTATCAGTTAATACTCGAACTGCATTGTGTGAGAAATTTTTGTCTAAATCATTCGATACTTAACATCGGTGGAAGCTGACATTAGGGATATCATTACACGTTTTTAGGGTCTTACTTTTGTTATGGAAAATGGAAGTTGTTTGAATACGGCTGGTTAAAAGACTTACTGTTTGCTTGCAATGTGTTGACGCTTAGAAAAAAGCGCAAAACCATAGCCAATACACTGAGTATATTGGCTTGTTGGTTCAACGAATGGCTAACTGATCTAAAAAACAGCATACACAGGCAACGAATCTCACAATGTTCTTTCCAACTAATTTTTGAGTTTTTCAATTCCAAGTAATTTTAAAACGGCGTGTTCGTAGTAGGGATCAGTGTTACCACTTTTAATTTTGTGCAGAAAATATTTCTCGAAACCGATTTTAGCGGCGTGTACCCATTTTCCTTTCCTGGCCCAAGTAACATTACGCGGTGGAATTTGTGGTAAAGCGACAAAAGCCATGCCTGTGTCGCCCATATCGGCGAGGCAAATGGCATTCCAAGTGGCTTCTGAGGTTTGTGGTTGGCCGTTAATGTCGGCTGCGATATTGTTTGTCGCTGCGGCTACCATAGATTCAATCATATAGCCTGTTTTGGGTACACCTGTAGGCACTGGTGTTGGTTTGTCAGGGGCTATGGCGATACAGACGCCTACAGCGTAGATATTTTTGTATCTAGGATTGCGCTGTTGCTTATCAACAATCACAAATCCACGAGGGTTAACTAAGCCTTCTACGTTACGCAGTGGATCAATCCCAGTAAAAGCGGGTAGGATCATAGAGTAATTGTGAGGCAAAGTGTGTTGTTTTAATTCGTTACCATTGTTGTCACATTCACTAATGATAAATTCACTACGGGTGATTTTTTGTATTCTAGCATTAGTTATCCAGTCGATATGACGGTCACGAAATTCACTTTCCATTAAAGTTTTCGAATCTCCCACTCCATTGAGGCCCATATGCCCAATAAAAGGTTCAGAAGTGACGTAAGTCATCGGCACTTTATCGCGAATTTTACGTTTACGTAAATCTGCATCCATAATAAATGCTGTTTCATAGGCTGGCCCAAAACAGGACGCGCCTTGTGCTGCCCCAACCACAATTGGGCCGGGGTTTTTTACAAACTCTTCCCAGGCAGTACATGCTTTTTCTGCATGATTTACATGGCAAACACTCTGCGTATAGCCATCTGGGCCGAGACCTTCGATTTCATCAAAGGCTAAACGTGGACCGGTGGCAATGACCAAGTAATCGTAATCAAGACTGCTGCCATCACCGAGTTCTATACGATTGTTTTCTGGATCCAATTTGCTTAATCCGCTTGCATTAAATCCAATGCCTTTCTTATTCAAAGGTTCTTCAATATCTATACAAATGTCGTTACGCTTGCGCCAGTTAACTGCGACCCAGGGATTGGAAGGAACAAATTGAAAGGTAGGTGAGTCTGAAACAACAGTAATGCAATGACGCTTCTTACCCAATTTTTCGCGTAACTCGTAAGCCATGGGCAAACCGCCTATACCTGCACCAACGATTACTATATTTTTCATTTTTCTAGCCTCGTTTCGTTTCTTGGTTAATTCTGATGTCGTTTTTCCAGCGTTACTTCATATCTCCGCAATAAAAGTTCATATGTGGTTTCTAATATATTTGATATCGCTATAACTGCGGCGAGTAGCTGATTTCCTGAGGCCCAGTGTGTATTAACCATCCGCCCGTACTGTAGCTCCACTGTATGTTAAAAAATAGCAGGGTGGCTTAGATTAACTCGACCAAAAACGCTTTTCACCGTAAATTAACGGTTAAACGATGCACTTAAAATCACTAGTTGGAAAAGGATGTACTGCGCTTCTCAATTAGTTGGATGCACCGTTGTTGCGAGTATCGGAAATCTGCAACAAGCAGTAACAAATATAATTAAATTCTAATATAGTGGGATTCTAATATTCATGCAATGACTTTTTAGGATATTGAGTCTGAAACACTACAATAGTTGATTGCTACGTATATACTATGAAAGCCGTTATTTTTTGTTCACAATTAGGCTGAGCGCTTCTATAAGCTTAATTCACCACTTCTCTCGTGTTTCATGAAACTGGTGAAAATGGTTTCGCAATCTTTATTTAAACATTGAATTACATGCAGTAAACTGAGGTTTCAATTTTTAAAGTGGCTCGTGTAATGTCTTTTACGCCTTATCAACAAGCTGTACTACAAGAAATAGGTGTCCCCCTGTGGATTCCAAAGAGCGTGTATGAAGAGAAGGACACTTTGGTGTCGGCTGGAAAAAGAGAAGTCGCCTTAAACTCATCCAGTACTAAAGTATCTTCCGTCACATCTCAACAAGAAAAACAATCTCATTTAGCGTCGTTGCGTGCTCAGGTGAGTAACAGCCTAGAAAAATCAAAAAAACAAAGTACGAGTGGTTTACCAATCCAGACAGTTAGTGCCGCTGCACAAAAGAATGAGAGAGTTCCTTCATCAGCGAATAATGTCTCTACTCATCATCCAATATCTCAATCCCCTCAAGGGGTTCCTCTTAGTGCTGAACAAAAAGCCAAGTCTCAACAATGGTTAAGTGATTTGCAGCTGGCCTGTGTCCAATTGGGTATTCCTTCAAATTGGGCTAGTACTATTATGGTTGGTCGCGCGCTATCTGTTGATGAAACGGCAATCATACTGCCTGCCACGCCGCTTAAATTGAGTGCGACGCAAAAGCGTGAGCTATGGGCTCAACTGGTGCGCGTTGGTCAGACATTGAGCAACGGCCAATAGTGGAGTCGGTCACGTTAAAAGTCGTGCCATCAAAAGGTGTTGAACACGACATCGCACAGGCCCACGCTATTCATCAAAATGCACACGTTGCACCGTGGAAACTCAGTACCTTTGCCGATTGCTTTACTCAACCCTATTACGGGGTTTTTGCCTATCATGGCGAGCACATCATTGGGTATGCCATTGTGCTGGAAGTGGTTGATGAAGCAACCTTGATGGATATTGCTGTTGATAGCAACTATAGAGGAGCGGGTGTGGGTTATGCCTTGGTGCGAAACGTGTTGTCGCTATCTGAACAGCACGGCATGAGTGAAATGTGGTTAGAAGTGCGAGAAAGTAACCACAATGCCATTCGCTTGTATGAACATACTGGTTTTGAGCACATAGAAACCCGCAAAAATTATTATACTTCGTCAGGTCAAAATGGCTCGGAAAAAGAAAACGCGAAAATTATGAAATGGACTAATCTCGCGCATGAATTCTGTTCATAGTCGCAAAGCAGTCTTTTGACTTTTTACACAAATTTATATCGCTGTAAGTAAAAGTTTCCATTGAATTGTTAAAAGTTGACCGTTTGGTCTGGTTTTTGCGGTGGTATCAGCGGCTCTGTGGTTTCAATCCCTCTTGAATTGGCTTATATTTGCGCCCTCACAACACCCTGTCCACATTGTATTTGCGGGCGGCGGTAATTTCTCTTAAAGCAGTTTGTGTAATTCAGGTTTCAGACACATGTCTTCAGAATGGGTGGCGAGTAAAGAGCAATCTAAAGGTATTAAAATGCTTTTAGTTGCAGTGCTGTGTTTAGGGCTCAATTGGCCAGGTATGAAATTAGGGCTAGAGATAGTCAGCCCGCTATGGATGGTTTGTCTGCGCTTTCTATTGAGCTTGCCCATACTTGCGTTATTTGTACTTATCACTAAAAAACGCCTGCCGATTTTGAACCGTAAAGATCGCTCTGTGGTGTTTGTAGTCGCATTTTTCCAGTTTATTTTATCAATGGGACTTATCACAGTGTCATTGCAGTTTATTCCCGCGGGCACGGCCAGTATCCTTATCTATACCACGCCACTATGGATGCTGTTAATTGATACATTGTGGTATCGACACAAGCCACACTCGAAGCGCCTTATCTTGACAGGTATATCGACCATTGGGTGTGCGATGATTTTATTTGCCTCTGGCCAACCGGGCGCTTGGCTGCCACTCTTTGGTATGTTACTCGCTTCAGCGTTATGGGCAGTAGCCATTAGACGCGTATCTTTTCACAAGTGGAAAGGCAGCGTGATAGAAGCGGTTTTTTGGCAGTTTACTATCGCTGGGGCTGCAATGCTTGCTATTGCGTTGATAGTAGAACCTATGCCAAATTTTGGTGAGTATGGCTTAAATGACTGGTTACTACTCACCTATATTGGCCCAGTGGCGACCGGTCTTGGGTTTGGTCTGATGGTAGCGGCTGGACCAAAACTGCCGCCAGATAGAATTGTTCTCATTAGTACGTTAACGCCCATCGTCGGCTATGTCAGTTCTGTAGTCCTACTTAAAGAGACCTTGCTACCTTTGGTATTCGCAGGTGCAGTGTTGATGATTTCTGCGTTAGTGGTAAATGGTTTGCCAAATAGTGTGCTTAAAAAAATGCTACGGCTAGGGCGCTAAATTTAGACAAATTCACTCTACTGTTAACCGCTGTAAAATGCTAAAATCCGCGCCAATAATTACCCAGCTTGTATCAAGCGTTTTAAAGCAACATTAATTTTGCGCGGAAAAGCAGTGCTTGTCCGTTAAGAAACGCGCCTGTAAATCTTGTATTTACAGAGATAACTGTTAACGAAGATAAGTATTGATGTCAGATAAAAAGCTTCTAGAAGAGATTAAAAAGCGACGTACATTCGCTATTATCTCGCACCCGGATGCGGGTAAAACCACTATTACTGAAAAAGTATTATTGTTCGGACGTGCATTGCAAACCGCCGGTACTGTAAAAGGTAAAAAGTCAGGCCAGCATGCTAAGTCAGACTGGATGGAAATGGAAAAAGAGCGTGGTATCTCGGTAACCACCTCGGTGATGCAGTTTCCATATAGCGATCACTTGGTAAATCTGCTAGATACGCCGGGGCACGAAGACTTCTCTGAAGATACCTACCGTACACTTACGGCCGTTGACTCGTGCCTTATGGTTATCGATGCCGCGAAGGGGGTAGAGGACAGAACCCGCAAGCTGATGGAAGTGACCCGTCTTCGCGACACACCCATCGTGACCTTCATGAATAAGCTTGACCGCGATATTCGCGACCCTATGGAACTACTTGATGAAGTAGAAACTGAGCTTGATATTCTGTGTGCGCCAATCACGTGGCCTATTGGCTGTGGTAAGAGTTTTAAAGGTGTATATCATTTGCACCGTGACGAAACTATTTTGTATCAAAGTGGCCAAGGACACACTATTCAAGATGTACGTATCATTAAAGGGTTAGATAATCCTGAACTCGATACGGCAGTGGGTAGCGACCTTGCGTCAAACTTGCGTGACGAGTTAGAACTTGTTCGCGGTGCCTCAAACGAATTCGAACAAGAGCTTTTCTTAGAAGGTCAGCTGACGCCGGTATTTTTCGGTACGGCATTGGGTAACTTTGGTGTTGATCACATGCTGGACGGTTTGGTTGAGTGGGCACCTGCGCCACTAGGCCGCGACACTGAAGAAGGCACAATCGAAAGTACAGACGGCAAGTTCAGCGGCTTTGTATTTAAGATCCAGGCGAACATGGATCCGAAACACCGTGACCGTATCGCGTTCTGCCGCATTGTGTCGGGCAAGTACGAAAAAGGCATGAAAATGCGTAACAGCCGTTTGGGCAAAGACGTGCGTATTTCGGATGCGCTGACATTTTTAGCCGGTGACCGCTCTTTGCTAGAAGAAGCTTACGCCGGAGACATTATTGGTTTGCACAATCACGGTACTATTCGCATTGGTGATACCTTTACCTCAGGCGACAACTATCGTTTTACAGGTATTCCAAACTTCGCGCCTGAGCTATTTAAACGAATTCGTTTGAAAGATCCGCTTAAGCAAAAACAGTTACTGAAAGGCCTTAT